>JAZGDW010000036.1:0-2532 GCA_036478295.1 Candidatus Krumholzibacteriia bacterium | reverse complement strand
GAAAAGTCCTCCGTAATCAGACTACCGGCAACGAGTTCCGCTGAACATGGCGCTCGAAGGGGAACAGTTATACTGATCCGCATATTACCGGTTCGGGATTTTGTCCATGGGGCTCCGAACGCTTTTTGGTCCCTGGTTCAAGACGTGGGTGTAAACCATTGTTGTCCTCACATCCTTGTGCCCCGGCAGTTCCTGCACTGTACGAATATCGTAACCATCCTCCAGGAGGTGGGTCGCAAAGGAGTGACGCAACCGGTGACAGCTCGCCCGCTTGGTCAGCCCGGTGCTCCTGCGTTATTTTCTTGGGTAGCAGGTAAGGGAAGGGGTAAATCCGTGGCCTATCCGCACTCGGCGGGTTACATCTTGATCCAGATGGAACCGTTTTGGGCGGATTTGACGGCTTTGCTGATGAACTTCATTCCCCGCACGCCGTCCTCGATGGTGGGGAAGTTGTACTCTTCGGGTTTCATGGGACGGTTATCGAGATAGCGGCGAATGGCTTCGACGGCCCCCACGTAGATCGTCGCAAAGGCTTCTAGGTACCCTTCCGGATGGCCGGGGGGGATGCGGGTGCCGGACGCTGCGGCCTCGGAAAGATACCCGGCCCCTCGGGTATGCGTCTCGCGGGGTTTGCCGGGAAAGTAGACGTTCAGATAGTTGGGATTCTCCTGCGTCCAACGAAGGCCCCCCTCCGAGCCGTAGACGCGCAGCTTCAGTCCGTTCTCTTCTCCCGCCGCAATCTGGCTGATGGTGAGCACACCCTTTCCGCCTCCCCGGAGGCGGAGCAGGATGTTGGCGTCTTCGTCCAGCTTTCGGTCGGGCAGGAAGATGCCGGTGTCGGCGCAGAGCTCGGAGATGGGGTCGCCGGTGACGTATTCGAGCAGGTTCACGCAGTGCGTGCCGATGTCGCCGAGCGCGCCGCCCGCGCCGGACTGCTCCGGGTCGGTGCGCCAGGAGGCCTGCTTTTGGCCCTGTTTTTCAAGCGGCGTCATGAGCCAGTCCTGAAGATACTCCACAATCACCTTTCGAACCGTGCCCAGCTTCTTGGAGCGGCACAGGTAACGCGCATGGCGGACCATGGGGTGGCCCGTATAGTTGTGTGTGAGGGCGAAGATGAGTTTGGTTTTATCGACCAGGGTCTTGAGCTTTTGGGCCTCTTCCAAGCTGAGGGTGACCGGTTTGTCGCAGACGACGTGGAAACCGGCGTCGAGAAACGCCCTAGAGATGGGGTAGTGTGAGACGTTCGGGGTGACGACGCTGACGAAATCGATGCGCTTTTCGGCGGGAAGCTTGGCTTCGGCTTCGGCCATCTCCTCGTAGTTCTTGTAACAGCGGGCCGGGTCCAGGTAGAGTTGCGCCCCGGTGAAGCGGGTATTCTCCGGGTCGCGCGAGAAGCATCCGGCCGTCAGTTCTACCTGCTGGTCGAGCGTTGCGGCCATGCGGTGCACCGCGCCGATAAAAGCTCCTTGGCCGCCGCCGACCATTCCCATGCGAAGTTTGCGTTGCCAGGTGCTCATGGTTCGTCCCCTCAATCGGTATGGAAATGGGCTCGTTTACTTCAAACCCAGAATCCTTCGATTCCGCTCCGGGTTGGCTTCGCCGCCGGCGAAGTCGTCGAAGGCGACCTCGGTGGCCTCGATGATGTGTTGGGCGATAAAGGGCGCGCCTTCACGTGCGCCCTGTTCGGAACTCTTCACGCAGCACTCCCATTCCAGCACGGCCCAACCGGTGAAGCCGGCTTCGGTCAGCAGCGTAAAGACGCGCGAGAAGTTCACCTGCCCGTCGCCGAGCGAGCGGAAGCGCCCGGCGCGCCCCGCCCAGGATTGATAGCCGCCGTAGACGCCGACGCGCCCGGTGGCATTGAATTCGGCGTCCTTCACGTGGAAGGCTTTGATGCGGTCGCCGTAGATCTTGATGAACTCCAGGTAATCGAGTTGCTGCAGGATGAAGTGGCTGGGGTCGTAGTTGATGCAGACGGCCGGATGGTTTTTCGTGGAGTCGAGGAACATCTCGAACGTAGCTCCGTCATAAACGTCCGAGCCGGGATGCAATTCATAGGTCACGGCGACGCCGTTCTCTTGGGCCAGGTCGAGAATCGGCTTCCAGCGCTTGGCCAATTCCTTAAACGCTTCGTCGATGATGCCCTCGGGCCGCTGCGGCCAGGGATAGGCCATGTGCCAAGCGAAACCGCCCGACATGGCGGGAAAACTCGTGGCGCCCAGATTGGCCGAGGCCTTTACGATTTTCTTCAATTGCCCGGTGGCCCAGTCGGTCCGTTCTTGTCCGCGGAGGCCTTCGGGGTGGAAAGCCTCGAACATCACCTCATAGGCGGGATGCACGGCCAGCACCTGACCTTGCAGGTGCCCGGCTAGTTCCGTCACTTCCAAGCCCAACTCCTTCAACGTGCCTTTGTATTCCTCGCAGTAGGCTTTCGATTCCGCTGCCTTGTCCAGGTCGATGCAGCGGGGGTCCCAACTGGGAATTTGCAGGCCTATATAGCCCATCTGGGCGAAATACTTGGCAATGCTTTTG
>JAZGDW010000035.1:0-20529 GCA_036478295.1 Candidatus Krumholzibacteriia bacterium | reverse complement strand
GTGCACTGCTGATCGCGTCGGCCAACGGTATGGCGAGGTCAAAGAGCCGCTCGAGTGTAAGCCCCCCGCTGGGAATCACGTCGCGGAGGCTCTGACCCTCGACAAGCTCCATCGTAATGAAATGCCTTCCCGCCGCCTCTTCGACGGTATAGATGGTGACGATATTGGGGTGCTTGAGCGCGGCGATCGCCCGAGCTTCGCGCTCGAAGCGTTTGCGGCGCTCGGTGTCGCGTGCCATCTCTTCGGGGAGGAATTTGATCGCGACGTCACGGCCGAGCTTGGTGTCGCGTGCGCGGTAGACGTCGCCCATGCCGCCCGAGCCGAGTTTGTCGGTGATTTCATAATGGGATATGGTTTTGCCAATCACGCGTGCCCTCCGGTATTGCCCGGGAGCCGGGCTTCAATTCGATTTTTGCCAATAATCGCTCATTATAGTGGAGATCGCTCTTCAGGTGGGGTTTATATTGATTTTTGTCAGTAATTGCCCATGCTAGCGAGGATCTTCCATTTATGTAAATAGAGGATATTGGCGTTGGATTGGCCACGAGACCCGGTCACAAAGTCGTTGGCAGAATAATCGTGACGCAAGTACCTCGACCGAGTTCGCTCTCTATCTTGATCTCACCTTTGTGTTTCTCCACGATTCCATAAGACGTGAATAACCCCAAATCGGCCTTAACCCGCGATCCCTTTTTATTAAGCGCGGGATCGAATATGCGCTGCATCCGCTCCGGCGCGATACCAACCCCCGTGTCTTCGACCTGAACATGGACGTTATCGCCCGAGGTGAACGATCGGATCGTGATTGTACCGGGACCCTCGATCGCCCCCACAGCGTTCGTCAAGAGGGTCATGAATACCTGGTTCAGTTCACCCGCGTGACAGATAATGCGGGGAATGGTCCCGTACTCTTTGACGATCTCGATTCGACCGCGCAAATCGTGGCTGATCAGATCCAGTGCGCTGTCGATTCCTTCATGGAGGTTAGCCTTTTGGAGCGTGGCCTCATCCAGCCGAGCGAAGTTCTTCAAGCTGTTGACGAGCTTTGTAATACGAGCGCTACTGCCCAGGGTGAATTCATTGTTGCTTTGAAGAAGCTTTAACGCCTGTTGAAACTGGCTGTTATTTTCGAGCTCGTCAATGGACGTGCTGTTTTTCAGAGCCTTCACGATGGTAGCGATGCATCGACCGGAAACATCCGTATTGCTGTTGATCACGCCGATCGGCGTGTTCATTTCGTGTGCGATTCCTGCGGTCAGTGCTCCAATCGACGCCATCTTTTCCGCCTGAACCAGCTGCGCTTGCGAATCAATCAGCGCCGTGTTCTTCAGCTCCAACTCTTCGTAGGCAAGTTCATTTCTGCGAACGAAATATATCATGAGCCCGAAGACTATCAGTGACACTCCGATTATGTTTATGACAAACAGCGTGCTCACAACTGCGGATGAGGCCTGTGTAGCGGATCCAGCAAGGTCGTCGCCCAGGAACCCGGACAGAACGGTGAGGACAACGTAGGCGAGAAACCAGTGTAGTGTGATCCGGACTTCCTGGAACGTTAACGCGCCCAAAATCGCCGTCATCGCCCATAGCATCACCGAGCCCGAACGTACGAATCCGCCGAGACTCCACTGAAAAACAAACGGAAGCACCAGACTAATCGAGAGCTGGATGAACCGAACCGCTTCAAATCGCTTCGAGAGGGAAAAATACCGGAGGTTCGCGACGGTCAAGGCGACGTAAGCAAGCGGTATCGCGGCGGGAAGCCGGAGCCCATGGTATCCGCATATCGCCGCCCACAAGAGGCCACCACCACTCATCATCAGGGCCATATAGACGAGAAAGCGTTTGTGTAGCTTGTCCTTCTCAGTGTCGGTTGACTGAGTTCCGATGCCCGCCAGACGACCAACCTGTTTCTTGAGATAGCGATACATGTACCGGTCCTTTTTCTTGCATCATCGACCCGTCCGCACAACGAGCGGTACGGATGATCTTAGAACCTCACGTTTCAACGGGTATTTGCCCATCAACCCCATTTCAGTCGCGTTCTCGACCGTCATGCGGTGGTTCTCTATCGTGACTTCGAATGCAAGGGAAGATACCTCTCCCGGGATGTCAACCTCGTACTGCAACAAGCGCTCCTCGCCAAAGGCAAGGCTATTGTCGGAAATCTGTTTCGCTTCCGGTGACCAGACCCACACTTCGCCTATTCTTTCCTCGTGCTCCCAGTACGTCCGGTCCAGAGCTCCGTTCTTGAGACGCAGAATGATGAGCACGAACCTTTCCACGTCTCCCGTGGGTACGCTATGTCCCGCATGGCGGTTGGCGACGTTGACCGTGATCCGGCCCCTCTCTCCCGGACGGTATCCCTCCGGATCGGGAATGATCTCGATATCAAGGCCACTTCGGGGCGTTACGAGCGAGCTGTCTTCGAAGAACTTCGGGATTCCCGCCCCGGACCAGGCGTGACGCCGGCTGTCCCTGGCAGCCGCTCCTTGTGCGACAGGTCGCGTAACTCGCGGCATATGGCAGTGTACACAGTCCGTGCCCGACTCGGGAAGCCCGGTGCGGCGCCAGTCGTCGCCCGTGTCGAAATTGCACACAAGCGTGCCACCGAATCGGCCTAGCGCGTTGTGACAGATCAGACAGGCCTCGAACGACAGCATATCGGGCTCGACTCTGACCGGGTGAGGTGCTGCGCCGTCGCCGCGGAGGCCGAGCACGGCGCCCTCCCTGACGTGACAGACGGCACAGGTAATCCCCTCTTGCGCAAGTTCGCTATCATAAGAGGGATTCGATTCGACGATGGGCCGGTGCAAATCCCCATCATGTACACCCCGCACGACCAAGATCTGTTGGTTGGTCAACGGAATATGGCAATTGAGACAAAGCCACAGGTGCCCATCCTTCGCCCACTCGAATTGGAACTGGGGATCGACGAGTGCACTGGCGTGGGCGCTCTTCCGCCACTCCGCATAGATGGCTTTGTGGCAAGCACCGCAGTCGCTCGCCCGAATGCCCACCAGGCCTTCGGGAACAGACTGCGCCGGAATGGCGCTCGCCCACGGATAATCCAGGGGAACGCCCGTTGTCGGCGGTTTGCCTCGCAACAGGAACACCGCTACCACAACGAGCGAGATAACAACCCATAATAATATGACCGGCTTTCTTGTGCGAGACGACATAACCGAAGTGTTGGGGTTTGGAATGTAGACGAAGTCGCGTCCGGACTATTGCCTCGCCAGCTACCCGGGCCGGTATCACCCTTTTTTCTGGGTGATGGTCAGCAGCCGGTCCACCTCAACGTTCTCCAGCACGTCCACACCACCGCCGATCCACCGGATCTCGATGCGATCGATCCGGTCGCGCCCGCCCAGGCCGAAGTGCAGCCGCATACCGAAGTGACTCTGGTAGCCCTGGCCGCTGTGAACCTCGTCCATCTGCTTCAGGTCCCCGGCCACCACCGTCACGTGTGCCCCGACGCCGTCGCGGTTACTCTTCACTCCCTCGAGCTGGATTTGTATCCAGTGATTACCCGTGGCCGAGTCGTTTCTCAGGATGGTGGGCTCGCGTCTCGAGTTCAGGATCACCACGTCGATATCGCCGTCGTTGTCCAGGTCGTCGAAGGCCGCCCCGCGGCTGCTTAGTTTCACGTCCATGCCGTCGCCGCACTCGTCCGAGACGTTTACGAACTTTCCGTCGCCGGTGTTCATCAGGAGGATGTTCCGGGCGTAGTACGTCGTCAGGTCGGTGTATTTCTCGACATTGTCATTGAGGTGCCCACAGGCAATGAACAGGTCGCGGTCGCCGTCGTTGTCGAAGTCAGCAAAGCCATTTCCCCACGTCACGTTGGTGAGCGTTCCCGCTCCCGCCCCGGTCACGCGCGTCACGTCGTTGAAGAGCCCGCCGCCCAGGTTCTCGTAAAGCGTGGCCAACTCGGTCTGGTAGGACGTCATCTGCAAGTCCAGCCAGCCGTCGTTGTTGTAGTCGCCGCAGGCGATGCCCATGCTCGATTGTGCCGAGGCGGACAGGTCGTGCGCGATTCCGCTGATCAGCCCGACCTCCGTGAACTTTCCCGTGCCGTCGTTTTGAAAAACGAAGTTTCCCCAATCATCGTTGGCGACGATGATATCGGTGTCGCCGTCGTTATCGCTGTCGACGCAGACCGTGCCCATCCCTGCTCCCACGTGCGAAGCGATACCCGATGCTTCACTGATGTCCGTAAACGTGCCGTCCCCATTGTTGCGAAAAAGAACATTGGAACTTCTGAGATAATCGCGGGGTCCCGGATAGACCATCCACGGCCCGAGGTAACGCTCGGTGTGGGCGTCGTAGGACCAGGCCACATAGTTGGCGGCGAAGAGATCCAGATCGCCGTCCCCTTCAATGTCGATGAAGTTAGCTCCAGCGCCCAGCCGGTGGCCGCTGGCCACCCCTGCCTCCTTCGTCACGTCGGTGAAGGTACCGTCGCCGTTGTTCCGGTACAGGACGTTGGGGCCGTAGTTGTTGACGTAGAGATCCAGGTCTCCGTCGTTGTCGTAGTCGCCGGCGGCGACCCCGAGTCCGAACCCCGTGTCCCCCACACCGGCCTGGTTCGTCACGTCGGTGAATTTGAAGTCGCCATCATTGCGGTAGAGTGCGTTCGTCGGCGTCACATCGGTCTTCGTTCCCTTGAGCGGGGCGCCGTTGAGGAAGTAGATGTCGACGTCCCCGTCTCGGTCGTAGTCGAACAGCGCCACCCCGCCGCTCATCACCTCGAGAATGTACCGCTTGCCGCCACTGCCATCCGTGTGCTTGAAGGTGATTCCCGTCGAACGGGTCACGTCCCGAAGCTGAATCGGACTGTCCGCACGTGCTGGGGCAACCGCGCAGGCGCACGCCATCACCGCGGCCGCGAACCAGCTCACCAAAGACCTGATGTCACGACCGCGGGCAGTCCTCATTTCGTTTCCTTTAGCTTCTCGTATGCTTTGCGGATGTCCTCGTTGTCCGGCGCCAGCTCGGCGGCCCGTTTCATCGCCGCAAGGGCGCCCGAGTGGTCCTGGTTGCGGGAACACGCTTTGCCGAGCAAGGAATAGTGCCAGGCCGTCGGCGCCAATTCGACGGCCTTCTGGGCAAGCACCTTCGCCTCGGGGAGCTTGCGGTTGCTGAGCAGGAGAACCTCCACCAGGGACCGGTAGCCCGCTGGGTGCTCCGGTGCAAGCTCGATTGCTTTTCGTATAGCCACCTCGGCGGCATCAAATCGCTTCATTTCGGCGAGCGCAACGCCGGCAACCTGGTGATACGAGGCGTTCTTCGGATCGATTTTCCTGAGCTGTTCAGCCACCTCCACCGCCTCCTGCCGGCGTCTGGCGCGTCTGTACAGTTCTACGAGCAAAAGCCGGCAAGCGGTGTTCGTCGTGTCGAGTACTGCCGCCCGCTTCCAGCACTCCTCCGCTTTCAGGACTTGTCGATGCCCATTGTACACACGGCCTACATCCAAAAGCGTTTCTGCCAGAATCGGAGCGGCCCGGCGCATCTGGTCGGTCGTCATTCTTCGTGTCGTCGAGATCCTGTCGTCGTCGTCCCTTAGTCTGCTGAATGTTTCCATGTACTCCCTGGCCTTGTCGCTTTGACCCAGCCTTTGACTGGCGGTGGCCAGACCGTAGTAACACTTCGCGTCACCGGGTCGCATCTCGAGCGCTTTGGTGTAAGCTGCCACCGCCTTCTCGTACTCTTTCCGCTGAAGGTATATCTTGCCGAAGACGAGGTGGTTATCGCTGAAGTCAGGGGCGACCTTCACTTCTTTCTCCATCGCCGCCAGTGCCTCGTCCAGCTTTCCCATTTCCATCAGGGCTTCTGCATAACGGCGATGCAAACCTGGCAGATTCGGAACGATCGCCTGCGCCTTGCGCAACAAATCGGCGACTTTCTCATACTGACCCTTTCTGAGGTAGGCGACGGCCAGCACCTCGTAGACATCGGCACGCTTGGGGTCCCGCTCGAGGCACCTCAGCCACCACTTTTCCGCCTTACTGGAGTTGCCGAATTGATTATGCACGGTTCCCATTAACCCGATTGGAAAGGCGCTTTCCGGGAAATCCGCGATCAGTTGGCGGGCCACCTCGAACGTCTCGTTCTTCATTGCCAGGTCCGTCGCCGGCTGCCCGGCCGACGTCACCTCGGCGCCGCCCTGCGGTTGGGCATCCTCGGCCGCATTCGGAAGCAGCATGAGAACGAGACCAACCACCACCGCAGCACACGCAATTACGCCGGCGATGAGGAGCCGCACGCGCCGCCCCCCCCGGCCGCCACCCTTGGCCCCAACCGGGCGCTTCGTGCTCCGGTGTTTTGCAGATTTCTTCGGATTTTTCATCGACGCGCTCCCATGTCTGCGACGTGTGGACCGCCTCGATGGGCTGTACCTCCGACACAGGGTACGCAAGATATGCGACTTTGAGCGACAGGTTTGGTATCAGTATGACGGCTGAATCACGCCTACGTCAAGGTGGAATGCCGTTTTGATGATGTACTCGTTAATTATTTACTTAACAAGTGTCCACGAAAGTGCAAGAATGTCACTTGTGTGCTGTTTCGTGAAGCATGGAGACAAGTGGTCTGACGGAGAAAGTGACACGACGGAAACTTGTCACCCAGGCGCCGGGAAGACCTCCGTGTTTATCGGGCTACGTTGAGAAAAGCGAAATTGCGTCATAACCTGATCTACGAGTTATTGATAAAAGTCAACTCTCTTACCGTGTGACAAAATTGATTCAATCTACTGAAAATGATATAATACATGCTCATAACGTCTGACTATTCGCCTGAAGGCGTGCCCCCGGACGATAGTTGTCTTCGACACGTTTGTGTTTTTGCTACGGCATGGACTGGCCAGCCGTCTCAACTTAGTGGCCACCATTCGCTATCAGGCCCAAGAATCCGAAGCTGTTGGACTGTTTGCCAGTTGGATGATACGTGATACGTCCGAAAAAGTGAGCAAGGAGGAGAACCGTGAACAACAAGAGGAACGGACTGAAGATCGATCGACCGCGTGAGTGGCGGGCGATATCAGCGATTCTGGTAATGGGACTGCTGATCTTCGAGACATTGACGGGATTGGCTATCTATCTGCTGCCATTCAGCCTGTCGATACAGTTCATGGTTCTTGTCCACACGGCGGCAGGACTTATTTTCATCTTTCCCTATACATGGTATCAAATACGCCACTGGCTCGTCTATCGCCGGCAGACGATGACGCACGTCAAGATGACGGGGTATCTGTCGCTGGTGGCGACACTGGTATGCGGGGTATCTGGAATCGTGCTGACATTCCAGGCGTTGTTTGCGACACGGATCAGTTACGTGTGGGATACGACGCATATCGTCAGCACGTTCGCGTTGATCGCGTTTGCGTTGCCGCACGTGTTCACGTTGTTGCTCAGAAACTGGAGGCTCAAGGACAACGAGAGAGTCGCGCAGGTTGTGGCCGCCGTGCGCGTGTTCGGGTGGGGAAGCCTGGGTGTGGCGGTTGCCCTCTTTGCGGTAACGGCGCTGTGGATGTACGCCTATGAGCCGGTGGAGTTTCGCAATGACTTTCCGCAAGACTACAACTTCACTCACGGGGAGGACCGTCCCTTCATGCCCAGCCTCGCTCAAACGTCGACGGGCGGGGCGCTCGACGACCGCTCTCTGTCCGGTTCCCGCTCGTGCGGGACGTCGGGCTGCCACGAAGAGATCCTGAAAGAGTGGGAGCCGAGCGCCCACCGCTACTCCGCGATGGACGCGGCCTTTCAGAAAGTGCAGTCCGTGATGGCAGAACAAAATGGGCCGGAATCCACCCGCTATTGCGGAGGGTGTCACGATCCAATATCGCTCTTTTCCGGGACAAAGAATATCTTTGTAGATGACCTCACCAGCCTTGCCGGCCATCAAGAGGGCATCTCCTGCCTTGTCTGTCATGCCATCAAGGAAACGGATGTCAAAGGAAACGCGGCGTATACGATTGTTCAACCGGAGCGCTACGCTTACGAACTGAAGGAAGGTGAGACGGCGAGGTACCTCCGGGATTTTCTCATCCGGTCGTATCCGAAGCAGCACGTCGAGAGCTTGAGTCACCGACTCTTCAAGAGCCCGGAGTTTTGTGCGGCGTGCCACAAACAGTTCATCGATGAGGAAATCAACAAGGTCGGTTGGGTGCAGCTGCAGAACCAGTTCGATAACTGGCGCAAGAGCCGCTGGAACACCGAGGGCGACCCGTCAAAAACCATCGAGTGTCGTGAGTGCCACATGCCGCTGGTGGCGGACTCCAAAGAGCCGGCAAGCGGGGATGCGCTGGACTACAATCGTTCTTCGAAGGACAAGAAGCACCGGAGCCACCGCTTTCTCGGAGCAAACCAGTTTATGCCGTTGCTCCACGAGCTCCCGGATGCAGAGTTGCACACGGACCTCGTCAAGCAGTGGCTGAGGGGCGAGATCGAGATACCGGAAATCGCCGACAAATGGTCGCAGGGGCCGGCGGTGCCGATAGAACTGCAGGTGCCGGAACAGGTCGCGGCGGGGGAGCAGGTTGAGATCCAGGTCGTTATCACAAACAACAAGGTTGGACACGACTTTCCAACAGGGCCGTTGGATATCATCCAGGCCTGGTTGGAGGTCGTGGTGAAGGACAACGAGGGAAATGTTGTGTACAATTCGGGAACCCGGGATGATAATCACTTCATCGAACCAGGGTCGTTCATCTTCAAGGCGGAAGCGGTGGACCAATACGGAAATCTGATCGATCGCCACAACCTTTGGGAGATGGTCGGTGTGCGTTACAAGCGGACTCTGTTTCCGGGCTTTTCCGACGTTGCCGAATACGCGTTCGACTGTCCGGTCGCCTTGCGATCGAGTGAAACGGAACTGCCCAAGGGAGAGTCGTTTCAATTCTCTGCCCCGCCGACGGGGAGCGGGATGCTGCACGTGGAAGCGCGGCTCCAGTACCGCAAGATCGACCAGTATCTCCTGACTTTCCTGTATGGAGAAGAAACGGAGCTGACCTCACCCGTGACGACGATATCGGAGGCCACAGGGCGCATTAAGATCGTGCAGGCTCAGGTGCGCTCCGACTAACGGAAATGACGCTGAGCCGTTCTTCATCAAGTGACCGACGAGGTTGGTCTTGACCGCTGGCTGGTCTCGACGCAAGCGGCGCATTGCCCTCACGGTTGCGGTCAGTGGGTCTCTCGCTTTGATCGTGGCCGCGGCGGTAATTTTCAAACCGTCCCCGAAACCCTACATCCCCGGGGAGGAGATCGAGGGGCTGACGGACCAGCTGGCCCGCTCGCTTCCCCAGGGCCATCCCCAAGTGACTTTTTCGGACGTCTCTGCGCAAGCAGGGATTGATTTCCGCCATTTCCAGGGACATAGAACGACGCAATTGCCGGAGGACATGGGGTCCGGGGCGGCATGGGGAGACTACGACCGGGACGGCTGGCTCGACCTTTACGTGGTCAACGCGGCCGGTCCGCTAACGATGTCTCCAGATGAAGTCGCGGCTTCGGATGCACACAACGTCCTCTATCGCAACCGGGGGGATGGGACGTTCGAAGACGTGACGGCCAGGGCTGGCGTCGGCTATCGTGGATGCGGCAACGCGGCGGCGTGGGGCGATTATGACGGCGACGGGTTTCTGGACCTCATCGTCACCAACTACGGGACGAACGTATTGTATCGCAACCGGGGGGACGGGACGTTCGAGGACGCATCGGATGCGGCCGGCATCGCGGGGCAAAGTGGTTACTGGGCGGGAGCATCGTGGGGAGATTACAACCGGGACGGTAATCTCGACCTCTACATCTGCGGCTACGTAAAGTACCGCTACCACCCGGCGGACCTGAAGACACAATCCCGACAATATAACGCTCTCATACCCGCCTCGTTAAATCCGTCAACATACAAACCGGAGCGCAACCTGCTCTATCGCAACAACGGGAATGGAACCTTCGAAGAGGTGGCCGCGTCGGCCGGCGTAGAGAACATCGCGGGCCGGAGCCTGTCGGCGTCCT
Organism: Candidatus Krumholzibacteriia bacterium; assembly: GCA_036478295.1. Taxonomy (GTDB): domain Bacteria; phylum Krumholzibacteriota; class Krumholzibacteriia; order WVZY01; family WVZY01; genus JAZGDW01. The sequence continues at coordinate 10,507 of JAZGDW010000035.1, read as the reverse complement.
GGTGTGATTTCGATGACGACGGGAAGCTCGATCTCTACGTGGCCAACGATATCTCGGATAATGTGTTATTCCACAACAAGGGGGACGGGACGTTCGAAGACATAAGTCACAATGCGTGGGTGGCCGATTATCGGGGAGCAATGGGCCTGGCCATCGGGGACTGGGACGCGGACGAGGATCTGGACCTCTTCGTGACCCATTGGATCGCCCAGGAGAACGCGCTCTACAACAACATGCGCACGGAGTTCTCCGGGGTCGGAGTGAAGCGTGGAGCTCCGATGAATTTCACAGATGTCGCCGACCAGTTTGGATTGGGTCAGATTGCGCTCGATTATGTCGGTTGGGGGACGGCTTTTCTGGACTTCGACAACGACGGGTGGTTGGATCTTTTCATCGCGAACGGAAGCACGTTTCAGCAGTACGAAGATCCGAGGTTGCTCGTCCCGATGAGGATGCAGCTGTTCTGGAACAAGGGTTCACAAGACGGATTCTTCGACGTCGGTCCGGTCAGCGGCGAGGTCTTCGAACGAAAGTACGTCGGGCGGGGCGTCGCCGTCGGGGACTTTGACAACGATGGGGATCCCGACGTGTTCGTGGTCGTCAACGGGGGACCGGCGATGCTGTTGAGAAACGAGGGCGTGAAAACCAACCACTGGCTGAAGGTGCGCCTGGTGGGGGGATCGGGCAACCGGTTCGGCCTCGGCGCGAAACTTCGGCTTGTCGCAGGCGGCAAGGCTGCGATCCGGGAGGTCGGTGCCGGATCCTCGTACCTGTCGCAGAACGCCGTGGGAGAGGAACTGTTTGGTCTGGGAGCCATCGACCGAGTGGATTCCCTGCAGGTTACCTGGCCCGATGGGGCGATTCAGCAATCGATCGATCTCGCGGTGGACCAGATCGTCGTGGTGACGCGGGATACGGGGGGCGGTATCGAGGATCGCGGGGGTGGCGGGCAATGAAACGATCCGTTATCATCGTGGCGGTGATTCTGCTGTCCGTATTCGCGGCGATCTCGATCAGGAAGTCTACGCGGGACATGGCCGTTCCCGAGACGGCAGAGGACTCGGGGCTGTCGGCGGAACGGAAAGCAGAGATCCGCCGCTTCTGGGACGTCCACCGCCGGGCGACGTACCTGATGCGGCAGGGGTCGTGGGAAGGGGCGACCGCCGCCTACCAGGAAGCTCTGGCGATTGACCCGCGACACGAAGACGCACTCTATTATCTGGGAAACATGTTTTTCGAGTTGGAGAGGTATGAAGAGGCGGTGACGACCTGGCGTCGGCTGATCGAGGTGAACCCGATCAGCGCGCGGGCCTACCTCCAGCTGGGGGCGGTCTACTCGTGTGGGGCACAGGGGGCGCCCTTTGACCTCGAGGCCGCCGAACGGGAGTTTCAACGGGCGCTGGCCATCAATAAGGAGGAGACGGGGCCGATTATCAAACTGGGCGAGGTGAATCTGCTCAGCGGCCGCAGAGAACAGGCGCTGACGTATTTCACGACAGCCGTCCAGTCGAACTCGAAGAGTGTCGAGGCACACTATCTGATCGGCTACCTCGAGTGGCGGCGCGGGGATCGAGACGCGGCACTGCAGGCCCTTCGGCAGGCGGCGGAACTGAGCCGGCCGAAACAAAAGCCCGCCGGGGAACCACTGGGAGAGGGGGACACCCGCGGAGGCGGACCGATGCTGACGGAGGGGGCAAGCCGCAGGAGTTTTTTTGCGTTACACTGGATGGCGTTGAAAACCTGGGAGCATACGGAGGTCTCTGAGCGCCAGATGGATGACGAGTACAAGGGGCTCGATCACCAACTGAGCCTTCTGCTCGAGGAGGGAAGGGTGAAGTGACGCCACCCTTTGAACCGAGGGGAACCCGGTTCACGGTGTGGCGCCCATCAGTGGGAACGTTTGAATAGAACCCATGAAGAACCCTATCGCACTGGCCGTCAATTACTCTCCGCAAGCCAGCGAGTTGTTTCGTTCGGGCAGAGTGGATTTCGATTGTTTCAAATGTCCTGACTGGTTCGACGTTCTGCATGAGGCCCAGCGACAGCGCCCCACGTATGTGCACCACGAACTCATGGCAGGGCAGGGTCAACCTCGGGCTAGCGAAATCACAAACCTTCATGCGTCGATCGATTCCACGACGACTCCATACATAAACACGCACGTTGCACCACTGGCTGGTGATCTCGTCGAATACCCCGAATCAGAGAGGTATCGCCGGGCCCAGCGAAGCGTCCGCACCGACGTCGAGCGACTCTGTAATACCTTCGGGGCGCAGCGTGTGATCGTTGAGAACGTGCCGTGGGAGACGCGGTCGGACTATCCGATCGCCGCGACTGGTGTTGATCCTGAATTTGTTTCCGAGCTGTTGGAAGAGACCGGCGCTCTGTTACTGCTGGATCTGGCGCACGCGCGCATGGCGGCGGACGAGTTGGAAATGCAAATTCGTCCGTTCGTTGAAGCCCATCCATTACATCACTTGCGAGAGTTGCACGTCACCGGTCTCGGTGAGGATACCGAGGGACGAATGAGGGAGAGCATGCCGATGCGAGAATCCGATTGGCAGCTGTTCGTCTGGGCACTGGACCAGATCGCGGAGGGGTTGTGGCCTCGACCATGGGTCATCACGCTCGAATATGGTGGTGTCGGTCCACATTTTGAGTGGCGTACCGATATTGATGCACTTGCAGAACAACTTTTGCGGTGCGGCACGCTTCTCCGGGAGCGAGGGCTACGTGACTGAACGATTGCGGCTCTGCATTATCGGTGGGCCGGACGTCGACAAGAGGATCCCGCTTCTCCAGCGGCTCGAAGATGATTTCGAAGTCTCGGCGATCGGGAGCGAAGCATCCATCGCCGCACGTTTCGAACAGTTCGGATACAGGTTTGAATCCTATCCCCTGTCGCGACGCTTCGATCTGGGTTCCGATTTGCAGGCTGTTCTTTCGCTACGCTCTCGTATTCGCCGGCTGCGGCCACAGATTGTTCATTGCTTCGACACCAAGCCATCGGTAGTTGGGAGGATTGCGGCGCGCCTCGAGGGTGTTCCAGTCGTCCTGGCAACCCTGCCGGGCCTCGGTGGACTCTTCACTTATCATTCCTTGCAAGTACGCTGGCGCCGATGGGTTTACCTTCACCTGCACCGGCTCGCCTGTCGGCTCAGCGATCGTACAGTTTTTCAGAATGCCGATGATCGTGATCGGTTCTGCCGGCTTGATGTCGTCAACCATGCTCGCAGCCATCTAATTCGTGGCTCGGGAGTATGTGCCTCACGCTTCAATAGAGACGTGGTGTCGCCCGGGAAGCGAGTCGCAACACGGAGGAATTTTGGACTCGATGGCCAGGCGCCCGTTGTCACACTCGTCAGCCGGTTGATACGTTCGAAAGGCATCGTTGACTTGCTCGACGCGGTGCCGTTCATCCGGGCCGGGAGACCGAACGTGCAGATCGTGGCAGTTGGCGGCCTGGATCCTGAGGCGGTCGATCGCCTCAGCCGGCGAGAGGTAGATCGCTTGCGCCAGCAGGTCATCTGGCTCGGCGAGAGAGCCGAGATTCCGGAATTGCTCGCCTGTTCGGATGTCCTGGTTTTTCCGTCGTTTTATCGAGAAGGCATTCCACGCGTTTTGGTCGAGGCGGCGCTCCTCGGAGTGCCGATCGCTTGCGCGGACAACGTCGGCAGTTGCGAAGTCGTCGAACACGAACGTACCGGGTTGTGCTTTCCGGCACGGCGACCGCGTTTATTGGCGAGTACGGTCTTGCGGCTCCTGGACGATCTGCCTCTGCGAACACGGTTGGCTGAGGAGGCTCGCCGGCACGCCCTGCAATACTTCGAACTTTCTGTGATTGCGGATCAACATCAGGCGCTTTATCGTGACTTGTGGGAGAATCATTCGCGACCGTCCGGTCAGAGCGTAATTTGCGCCGGAGCCTGACCGGCCATAACCAACTGGGGAGCAGTGACCCAATGAACCCTCTTCGCTACAGCGCCGCCGCCTGCCAGATCGATCTTCCCAATCCCGCCCGGCGAGACCAAATCGGTGAGCGTGTTACCCACATGATCGGTATGGTCCGAATGGCCGTCGACGGTTACTCGCCCTTTTTGCCGGTAAAACTAATTGTTTTTCCCGAGTTCGCACACGCCGCTCCAATCTACCCCACATCCGAGGAATTACGCCGCCATCTGACGGTCCCCGTTCCAAACGAACATACAGAGCAGTACGAGAAGGTAGCCAAGGAACTTGGCGTGTACATCCAGACCGGCACCTTTCTGGAAGAGGATCCCAAATGGCCGGGCAGTGTTTTCAATACGACGTGCCTCATCGGCCCGGAAGGGCTCCTGACCCGGTACAGGAAAGTCAATCCGTGGATCCCGTGGGAGGTCCACTCGAGTCCGCACGATCTGGAGGGTTACGACGAGGAACTCTTCCCGGTTGCCTCGACACCGATCGGTCGCCTCGGCGTCGCAATCTGTTACGACTGGCTTTTCCCCGAGGTCTTGCGCCAGCTCGCCGCCAGCGGCGCGGAGGTGTTAATCCGGGTTTCCGCCTATATGGATCCGTGGGGCGCGACGACACCCATGGACTGGTGGACGATCGTAAACCGGTGTCGCGCCCTGGAGAACATCGCCTACGTCGTTGGCGCCAATCAAGCGGCCAGCCTCTCGAATTACCCACCGTTCTCGTGGCCGGGAGGAAGCATGATTGTGGACTTCGACGGTCGCATCCTCGCCCAGGCAGACCCCGGAGCGGGTGCCAAGATCGTCGTGGCTCCGATTGATATTACGGCTCTCCGCCACGAGCGGAAAGTACGCACCGGTCACCACATGCCCGCCCACCTTCGCACCGAAGCCTATTCGGTCTACCGCAAGACGTTCTTCGCGCCCGGTCAATGGACGGGTGAAACGAACCTGGATACAGAGATGACAAGCCGCGCCATTCGCGAAGCCAAAAGGAGACTCGAATGGGAAGAATCATAGCGCCGGTTTTGATTGCGATTCTTGCCGTTCTTGCGGGTTGCGGCGGGGACGAGCCAAAGAAGCTCTCGCCCGTGAAATCGGCGGCATACGCCAAGGCGTTGGCCGAGTTCAACCGCGGAGGCGGGCTCATGGAGCAGTACAAGTATGGCGAGGCGGCCGCAGCTTTCGAAGAAGTCGTGCGGCTCGCACCCGACTGGGTTGCCGCACGCTTCAACCTCGGACTGGCGTACCTGAACATGCAAGGCCAGGAGGGCGAACACGAGGACCCCAACAGAACGCGCGACGTCTTCGACGCGATCCTCGCATCCGATCCCGGTCACCTCCCCGCTCACTTTTGTCTGGGCCTCTACCTCCAGCACATTGGGGAGAACACGGAAGCCCTGGAGCATTTTCACGCCGTCTACCGGGGTGATCGCGACGACCCCTACGTGGCCTACAAGTACGCCGAGACCCTTCTTGCCCTGGGACGGGACGACGAGGGTGCAGAGATGCTCGAGAAGGTCGTTGCCCTCGACGGCGGTTTCATCTCCGCCGTCTACCGCCTTGCACTCCAGTATCAGCGCACGGACCGGCGGCAGGAGGCCGCCAAACTCTTCGCGCGCTTCGGAGAGCTCAACGCAGCCGAGTTGGCCAGCGGGAGCTTCGTCGTGCAGAAAATCTACGGGACGGTGGGCAAATACTACCGGGTACTCGGGCCCAACAACCTTCCGCTGGCGGCGCCGGAATCCACCCGGCGGATCGTCCTGTCCCCCGACATCATTCGTTTGAACGCACGGTCGGCGTCCTGGAGCTGGGCCGGGGGGTCCGTGGACCTGCCGGGTATGGCTGTGGGTGACATCGATAACGACGGGGACCTCGACTTGTGTCTTACGGCGTCGGGAGAGCAGGGAGAAACGGTCCTGTGGCTGAACGACGGCGCCGGACGTTTCTCGCAGGTCCAGCAGCTTGCCCGGCAAGGGGTCTCCCCTTGTTTCGGTGATATCGACAATGACGGCGATCTCGATCTGTGGCTCGGGTGCACCGACTCCGACCGGGTCTTCGTGAACGACGGGCAGGGCCGCTTTGCTTCGGGGCAATTCGCGGGCCTCGCCGGCCCCGGGACCCTGACCCAATGTGCCCGGCTCGTCGACCTCGATAGCGATGGGGATCTGGACTTTCTGGCGTTCCGCCTCGCCGAAGGCGGCGTGCCGGTCCTCGCCGGTAGCGTTCCTGCGGCGAGCAGCATCTACAATAGTAACGGGGACGACTCATACACCGACGTCGCGGCCAGGTTGGGACTGGCGCTGGCCACTACGCCGGTTGCCGCCGTTGTCTACGACGATTTCGACAGCGACCGCGACCTGGACCTGGTGGTCTTCCCTGCCGGCGACGCCCCACCGGTACCCTGGGTGAACGACCGGGTCGGCGAGTTTCGTATCCTCGATGAAGCGGCCACGGGTCTCGCCACGCGCGGGGTGGTCGGCGCGACGTCCGGCGATCCCGACAAGGACGGGGACCGGGACCTGCTCGTCTTCTCCGAGCGGGGTCTTGAACTATGGGTCAACGGCGGCAGGTTCGCCTTTGAGATCGAACAGAGTTTTGCCGACCAGCACGGCCGGCTGGGTGGTACCGGGGGACAGTTCGCCGACATGGACAACGACGGTGATCTGGACATCGTGATTGCCGACGCGCTGCGGCGCGACGGCAGCCGCGGGCCCGCGGTACTTATCAATGATTGGCCCCGCCAGCGGTTCCTCAACACCGCCGAGATCGATCCCGGGAATCTGCTAGATGCAATTCGCACGGAGGGAGACGCCAGCTGTGTCGTGGCGGACTTCACCGGCGATGGGAAATGCGACATTCTTCTGGCTCCGATGGGCAGTGAGCCGCTGCTCATCGTCAACGCCACACCCGGCGGGCACTGGATCGAGCTGGACCTGCGCGGCACCCGCGAGCGGGACCGCAAGGCCCGGTCCAACAGTTGGGCGATCGGAGCCCGGGTAGAGATCAAGACCGGCGCTGTCTTTCAACAGTTCCTGGTAGGCGGGAACTCGGGTCCGGTGGCCATGTCGCCCGCGAGAGTCCACGCCGGCCTCGGAGACAACCCCAAGATCGACTGGCTGCGGATCGTCTGGCCCGACGGCGTCCTGCAGGCCGAGCTCGAGGTTGCGGCCGACCAGGTGCTGGAGGTGACCGAAGTGCAACGCAAGACGTCTTCGTGTCCCTACCTTTTCGCGTGGAACGGTTCGAGGTTCGAGTTCGTCGCCGATTTCGGCGGCGTGGGTGGATTGGGTTATTTTCTGGCGCCGGGCAGTTACGCCCCGCCGGACCCGACGGAATATCTTCGCATCCCGCGTCTCGAGACGCGAGATGGCGAGTACATCCTGCAATGCCTGACCCCGCTCGAGGAGGTGACGTACTTCGACGAGGCCAAGCTGATCGCGGTGGACCACCCAGCGGGGACGGAGGTCTATCCCCATGAAATGATGGCGGTCGGCACAGCGCCGCCGGCACCCGAGGTGTTCTGTTTCGAGCAATCCATTGACCCGGTGCGCGCAGAAGACAATCGGGGTGTCGACGTCACCGATGAACTGCTTCGCATCGATCGACGCTGCGCCGGTGCGACCCGCGTAGGTGGCCACTTCATGGGGCTCGCCGACGATCATTTCGTCGAACTGGACTTCGGCGACCGCCTGGCGAAACTGGCGCCCGGGCGCCGCTTGATACTCTTTCTGTACGGTTGGGTGGAGTACGGCTATTCGTCTACAAACTACGCTGCGGCCCAGGCCGGCAAGTCGGCCAAAGCACCAAGCATCCACGTGCTCCGCGACGGCGCGTGGACAGAGGTGTTTCACGAGGTGGGCTACCCCGCGGGCATCCAGCACATGATGACGCTGGATGTCACCGGCAAGATCCGCAGCGGTGACCGGCACATCCGCATCTCGAGCAACATGGAACTTTACTGGGACCGGGTCTTTCTGGCGGAGCATCTCGACGACGCGGGGCTTACGCTTAGCGAAGCGCCGGCGCGCAGCGCCGACCTCCACTTCCGTGGGTATCCCCGCGAGTATTCGCCCGACGGCCGGCACCCGCTTTTGAGCGACTACGACAACATCGATACTGCCACATCGTGGAAGTTGATGGCGGGACAGTACACCCGCTACGGCGCGGTCACCGAACTCGTCGGGGAAGCCGATGACTGTTACGTCATCATGCAGCACGGCGACGAATTGACGTTGCGCTTCCCGGCCGACGCTTTCGGACCTGTGCCGGAGGGCCAGCGCCGTACCTTCATCCTGAAGACCGACAGCTTCTGCAAGGACATGGACCTCTACACGGGCTATCCCGACACTGTCGAGCCGCTTCCCTTCCACGCCATGAGCGGGTATCCGTACGGCCCAAACGAGCACTACCCGGACAACGAGAAGACCCGGGCCTACCGGCGCCAATTCAACACGCGACTGGTGCGGACGCGGTAGCCATGTCAGTGTGCAGGTATCGTCTCCACGACCTTCCATATTGCGTCGGCACACGGGTTGGACCCTGAACTCCCCAGATTGAAGTACAATAGCGCCATAAATATGATATAATATGTGCGTAGCCGACCGTTACCTTTGGGTCGGTTTTCGCACTTCACACGCTTTGATCAACCCCTGAAACGAGTATCCGAGAATGACGGTACGGACAAAGCTATTGCTGTATGGGTTCTTCCTCCTGTTACTCAACAGCGCGTATCTTGTCAGCTTTGGGGATCCAACGCTGTTCTATATAGGCAACGTGTTTATTCACGTTCTTCTTGGCGTTGGGCTGGTAATACCGGCTATAGGATTTTTGCGGGGACGTTTCACACACCTGTCACCCCTTGGCAGGGCAAGCGTCGTCTGTCTCGCCATCGGCGTCGCCTCCGGCGGATACTTGATGGTTGTGGGGGCGACGACGCCGAATCGCTGGCTACTGGTTGTCCACATTGTCAGTGTGACACTTGGTACGATTCTGTTGGTCGGGCATCTACTCACCCTGGCCGCGCGGCGACAGGCTTCTGCGAGAACGGAGTCTTCGCATTCCGTATACCAACGGACGGCACGGGCAGCCGGGATCGTCCTGGTCGTTGCGATTCTTTTTCCTGTTGTTGCAACGATCATCCAGCATTACCGTCCCAATCCGGACTATCTCATTCGGAATCCACTTTCTCCTCCGACCAGCATGTATGAGGAAGGCGGGGGCACGGGTGGGCCGTTCTTCCCCGCTTCGGTTGAGACGTACTCGGGTGATCTCATTCCAACAGACTTCTTTTTGACCTCTGAAACCTGCGCTGCGAGTGGATGCCACCCGGACATCTACGAGCAGTGGAATGAATCAGCTCACCATTTTGCCTCCTTCAATAATCAATGGTACCGCAAGGCGATTACGTACATGCAGGATGTCAACGGGATTCAACCGTCCAAATGGTGCGGCGGGTGCCATGATCTGGCCGTCCTGCTCAACGGGGTGATGGACCGGCCCATCCGGGAAAACGTCCACACACCTGCAGCACAAGCGGGGCTTGCTTGCACGGGGTGTCACTCCATCGAAAAGGTCAAGGATACGATGGGCAACAATGGATACGTTATCAAGTATCCGCCCCTGCACCGAATTGCCGCCAGCGACAATCCCATCATCCGCAGCCTCCATAATTACCTGATACGGCTGGATCCACAACCCCACAAGAACAGCTTCTTGAAGCCATTCCATCGTCAGAACAAGGCCGAGTTTTGCTCGACCTGTCACAAGGTACACCTCGACGAACCGGTCAACAATTTTCGCTGGTTCCGGGGATTTGACGAGTATGATCAGTGGCAATCCAGTGGCGTGTCCCACCAGGGGGCCCTTTCCTTCTATTATCCTGCAGCGCCGAAGCAATGTAATGACTGTCACATGCCGCTGGTCCCGTCCCGGGATGCGGGGAATATTAACGGCAGCGTCCACAGTCATCGTTTTCCTGCGGCCAACACGGCGCTCCCCTTCGTCAACAAGCATGATAAACAGCTCGAGACTGTTACTGAATTCCTCCAGGCTGACAAAGTCACCGTAGACGTCTTTGCGCTGGCCCCGGCAACGCCGATCCAGCGTACCGGCCAGGCCGGTGTTACGGGTCGTGCTTCCATGTTCAGCATGGTGGGTGAAACGGACGAGCGGCGCGGCCCGTCCGGCAGTGTGACGGATATCACGAAGACCGTCGCTCCGGTCGACCGAGCGCATGCAACCGTCCAGCGGGGTGAAGAGGTTCGTATCGACGTTGTGGTTCGTACGAGGGACGTCGGACACCGATTTCCGGCGGGGACCATTGATGCGTTCGATATCTGGTTGGAGCTGAAAGCTACTGACGAAAATGGGAAAGTCGTCTTTTGGAGTGGAAGGATCGAAGCGGTGGACGGCAACGGCCCGGTTGATGAAGGAGCGCACTTTTACCGCGGCTATTTGTTGGACGAGCACGGCAACCTCATCAATAAACGCAACGCCTGGGCGACCCGCACGGTTCTCTATGCACGCACCATCCCTCCGGGGGCCGCCGATAC
>JAZGDW010000034.1:0-15355 GCA_036478295.1 Candidatus Krumholzibacteriia bacterium | reverse complement strand
CTATACGTCGGCCGATGAGTTCGTCGCGCATGTGCTGGAGAAAGAGCTCGCCAACCTGGACGACGCCGGCTCCGAAGAGGACATCAAGAAGAAGCTCGAGGGGTTGGGGTATATTTCTTAGCAATGGATGCTTTCGCCCGCTTGATTACCACTCTCTTTAATATTGTGCTCGTACCCTACGGCGATCGTCACACTGTGGGACTCGTCGCGCTGTCGCTCCTGACCGGCGTGGTGATGGCGTACGTCTTCAAATGGACGTCCAACGCGGCCGCTATCAAGGCCGCTAAGGAAAAGCTCAAAGCCCGCATCCTCGAGATGCGGATCTACCAGGACGACCCGGTGCTCATCATAAGAGGGTTCGGGGGGACGCTCGGTGCCAATGGCCGCTACCTGGGCACGTTGCTTCGGCCGTTTATCATATTGCTCGTGCCCGTCGTCATTGTGTTCATGCAGATGGACGAGCGTTACTCGCGGCAGCCCCTCGCCAGCGGCGAGACGACGATACTCTCCGTGTCGCTAAAGGAAGGCATCGATCCATTTCGAACCGAGTTGGATTTGAACCTGGGTGGTGGTGTGGTGGCGGACGGACCACCGGTGCGTGTCGCGGAGACCCGCGAGATCGATTGGCGTCTCCGCGTGGACGGCCCGGGAACGCATGAGGTCACGTTATCCGGCGGCGGCAGTCTCTATACGTTTCCCCTGGTGGCCGAGGATGGCTACCGCATGATCGGGCATGAGCGCAATGCCAGCGGCTGGGTCGAGCCATTCCTTCACCCGGCCCTGCCCGCTATTCCCAAGGACTCGCCCATCGCCCGTGTCACCGTGGCGTACCCGGGGGCATCCTACCCCTTCCTCCGCTGGGACCTGCACTGGATCGCCATCTTTATCATCTACTCGTTTGCCGCCGCGATTGTCCTCAAGTTCGTCATTAAGTTCGAGATCTAGACTGTTGTAGCCTAGACTCTTACGGTTTCGACTCGTCCAAGACCGCGCCTTCGGACATTGTCATGCGGGCGCTGTCGAAAGGCTTCTGGAACGACCAGTTCGACAACCCGCACTCCGCGTAGACACTGTGGTCCAACTGGTAGACCGTATAGTGGATCGGGACCTGTAGTCCGTCCACGGTGTCGAACGTATCGAAGACCAGGATATGCTCCGGGGTCGACGTGGCGCCTTCCGGCAGCAGCCCTTCGTACGTCACCACGTAGCGGCAGCCTTTCATCATGTGCGTCTTGGGGTCGATGTAGAGGACGTAGTAGTCGTCCGGCGTATCCCCCACGCCCGATTCGAAGGTCATGTGCACCGTGATGTAGTCCGTCGGGTCGTCCCACAGCTTCTCGGTACTCACATTGCCGAGGACCACGCCCGGATCCTTCGTCAGCCACGGGAGGTTGACGAAATAGTAGTTGAGAAGCGCCATGAAACGGGGCGGGTACGGTAACTTCCAGTCCACGCTCCATGCCTTCTCGCCGTCCCAGGTCAGGTTCATGCCCATCTCCGGGTAGTCGATGTAGGCCCGGCGCGGGCCCTGTTCCACGGTTACCTGGGAGACCATCGCTGCCGGCGCACCGGCGGGCTTGAAGGCGTCATGGAAGCTGACGGTCGGGGCCGAAGTCCATTTGTCCAGGCCGCCGTGGGCCTTGACCATCGAGTCGACGATCTTCACCGCATCGGGGTCGGACTTTGCGGCGGCGGGTTGGATGGTTGTGACACAGAAAGCGGTGGCGAGCGCCGCGGTACCGAGTACCGCCACGAGGCGACGTCCTGCAGGCCAGGTCATGCACGATCTTTTCACGGGAACCTCCTTCTTCGGGATATAGTGGGCGATTGATTTATCCTACGAGATGCGTGGCGTTTGGTTGCGGTCGGCGGCGTCTCTCCCCCTTGCGGGCGGGTGCGTGATGCGAGATAAATGGTGCCGGAGGCCGGACTTGAACCGGCACGGGGTTTATAACCCCAGCGGATTTTAAGTCCGAAATCCAGCTCTTTTGACGTTTCACGAGAATTAATAATACGTTGTAACTGGTTGACTGGTCTTACACTTACGTTGCCGAGGCGTCGTGTCACTATACGACAGTTTGTCCGTGGCCGAAGCACAAATCTGACACAATCTGCGGTCAGCCGTTCTCGCCTGATTTGACTATCGCTAGCCGGATCCCGTCCTTTGGGGACCCCCGCGTGGAACACGGAGCTGATCGGAACAAACCGCCCCGCTACCGAGTCGGGGCAAGAACATCGAAACGAAAAGGGCGGCTCCGAAGAACCGCCCCTTTTGTCACAGCCGCATAAGCTACTCTTTCCAGTAGTTCACTCGTTCTCCAGCGGCGCCCGGATTGCCCGGGCCGGTCCCCCCGAGGCCGGCGGTTCCCAGCGTGAACACGTTGAGCGTCCGAGTGGAGCTGCTTGTTACACTCTCGACGATACCAATCGACGGTCCACCGCCGCCGCTGCCGCCGTGACCGCCGATGCCACCGATACCGCCGTCGCCACCGTTGCCACCGGTGCCGTGGCCAGCATTCGCGCCGTTTCCCCCGGTGCCACCGATGCCACCGATGCTGGCTTCACCGCCGCTTCCCCCGTCACCACCTTCACCCGTGGTGATGGTATTATCGGTAATGGTCGCGCTGCTTCCGTCGGTCAGCAGGATGCCGAAAGCGCCGCCACCACCGAAACCGCCGCGGCCGTACTTGCCAACACCGCCGCCTTCACCACCACCACCACCACCACCACCAAAAACAATGAAGTTGCTGGCGCCGGCGCCGGCACCACCGCCACCGCCACCACTGCCGCTAGTGCCGTCGCCCCCGTCAGCCCCATTACTCGGGTTGTAACCGGCCCCGCCTGTAGAGCCGAACGCCAATCCTCCGAGGCCATTGCCGCCGTTGGTGCCGTTGCCGCCCGTGCCGCCCCTTGAGCCGTTAAAAAGCTGTGCCCTTCCGCCGAGCCCACCTAAGGGTCCGTCTCCCGGGAAGCCGTCTGACCCCACACCAGCACCACCTGTTCCACCTTTACCGCCGTCATGTCCTGCAGTCCCCCCCCCCCCGCCGGGTCCCCCCAAACCGGGCGGGGTTGCAACGGCGGTGCGACCGTCGTCGCCATCGGCCCCAGGTTTGGGGCAAAAACCTAACGGCGAAGTGCAACCGTCCGAGCCGTTGCTACCAATGCCGGCAAACAGGGTGTTACGCGAGATGACAACGCCGGTGCTACTTTCGAGGCTGATCACAATCGAGCTCCCACCGGCCGTGGCCGGCGGCACTCAGGATTTCCAGCCCGTCGAGGGTCAAATTATTGGCTGAGGAGCCCGTGACTGCCTGCGGCCCCCCGTTGATGATGGTCTTGTTCAGCTGGATATCACGGAGCCCGGTGATCCGGTGGAAGCCACCGTAGATGCTCACGTTGTCGCGCAGTGTAATCGTTTCCGAGAAAACGCCGTCAGTAGCGTAGACGTCCGCCCCGCCTCCGACGGCGTTCGACACATCGATGGCCTTCTGCACCGTTGCGAACGGGGACTGGCGCGTGCCGGCGTTCGCGTCGCTACCTGTCCTGCTCACAAACAGCGCGTTGTCCGCGTCTTCGAGGATAAAGATCACGACGCGGTCCCGACTCTCTTGGCCGCCGAAGGTAAGCGTCAGATCGAACTCCATCGTCGTAACTTCGTTCGGCGGATTCGGAATCGTTGGAGTCGCGCTGGTCGGGTTGGTCAGCACGACCGTTGGTCCCGAGACCTGGGCCCAAGTGCGGGTCTGGAAATCGCCTTGGCTCGCCGAGCCGTCCAGGACGATGCTCACACCCAGGGTCACGTCCTGATCCGGTCCGGCGTTGGCAATGGGCGCCGAGCCAGTCGTAAACGACCACACGAAATCGGCAGCCAGCGCGTTGCCGGCAAGATCGGTTATGCCGGTGGTGACGGTCGCCGTGTAGGGCGTGCTCTCAGCCAGGGCGGCCGAGGGCGTGAAGGTCGCCGTCGCACCGTTGACACTGATAGTGCCGGTCACGCCGCTCACCGTAAATGTCGTCGCCGTCACCGTCGCGGGATCGACCGCTTCCGAAAAGGTTGCACTGACAGTGCTCGTCAACGAAACACCCATGGCCCCATTTAAGGGTGAGACCGACGCCACCACAGGCGCGGTTCCTAGGGTCGTAAACGACCACACGAAATCGGCAGCCAGCGCGTTGCCCGCGATGTCCTTCACCCCGGTCGTTATCGTCACCGTGTAGGGCGTGCTCTCGGCCAGGGCAGCCGAGGGCGTGAAGGTCGCCACTTTTCCGTTGAGCACGACCGTACCCAACACACCACCGACCGTGAAGGTCGTGGCATTGACGGTCGACGCGCGTACCGCCTCCGAAAAGGTCGCGCTGATGGTCGTATTCAACGAAACGTTCATGGCCCCAGCCGCGGGCGACATCGATGTCACCGTCGGCGCTTTGGTGTCCACGGCAACGGGTGGTGGGTCGTCCCCTCCGCACCCTACAATGGCGATCAGCATCATTGTCATCAAAGATATTGCCGTAACCCTCACCCTGCCCCCACGGGACGGCGGGCAGGCCGGGTTCCGGTCAAAAACCCTTCGTATTCGCCTCATGCGTAGACCTCCTGTGGACTTCAGAGAATCGCCGGTGGGATCAGTATAGAGGAGTATGGCGTGAAGATGAGTGGGCTGAACGCTAAGAACGCCCCGGCGCGGAAAGACAGGCAGAGACTACCACACTTTTCTCCGAATGTCGAACGGGTTCGCCAGCCATTTAGGATCCGGGCCTCGGATGGACGGGGAGTCGAGCCGCTAAATCGCCGCCGAAACCGCTGACGAAGAAGATGGTCCTCTTACGCTTAGGCCCGTGCACCGGGTACGGCGACTCCCCATCGCAGGACCTGAACAAAGAGGGGCGGCCCCGAAGAGCCGCCCTTTTTACACGCTCTGCCGGCACAGCCCCCAGGCCGGACGTTGGGGATCCGACGAAGCACAAAACTGACACAATTTTGAATATCTGGCGCCTCTCGGGGTCATCCCGATGAGATAAATGGTGCCGGAGGCCGGACTCGAACCGGCACGGGGTTTATAACCCCAGCGGATTTTAAGTCCGCTGCGTCTACCATTCCGCCACTCCGGCACCTATTGTCATTACTACAGTTACGAAACCCGTTCGGTGTTTCGTCGGGGCAACTGTGCTAATATTGTGCTAATCGGTGTACGCGGTCCCGCTTCATAAGGCTATCTTAACCGGCCCGCGACGATCTGGCTAGGGCTTCTCGCTTCGAGAAGATTCCAGAATTCGACTATCAAGCGAAGATACCATGGGTAATGCCTGCTCGACTGGTAGCGTTGTAAACTCCGTTTACACTGTAAACTTTCTTTTACAACCGACGTGACCATTCCCGGCCTGCGAAGCGATGCAACGGTTATTGATAATTATCAACTAACTAAATTACCCTCAGCTTGTCGTACGGGTTAACATATTACACCAGAATCGCACTCCGCTCTCCCCTTCTACCCAAATGTTGTGCGTGTTAATAGAACGGCCTGCGACATCTTCTCCCCGCGACGAGGAGATAATCATGGCACGAGCGATGTGTCTAATTATAGTAACCGGGTTAGCGGCGGTTTCGTTTGACCTATGTCACGCACGAGAACACCCCATGGGAAACCGGCAATACCCGCTCGATTCATTGAGGTGCGTGGAGTTGTTTGCCTTGTTAGACAACGACAATAACGACAGTTTGATCGGAATACCAGACATGTTTTTCAAGCCCGGTTATGATAAGAATCTCGTCGATCTCGTGGTCTATTTTAAAAAGAATGGCACAGAGACACATAACATTAAAGCTGCTCTCGTTCAAAATGGTAAGATTGTGGAGGACCTGTGGGACGCGAGATACGTATGGATAATGGTATTTACAGACGACCCGAGTCTCCTCGAGCACGAGTTCGAATCAACCACCACGATTGACAGTACCACTTTAAGACCGGCTGATAAAGGAACCATCACTAAAACGGTACAAGAAACGGTACAGAAGTTTCAGAGGACACGAGTGAACGACTCGACTTCCGTCGAGGAAAAGTTTGACTCAACCACCACGATTACCCGTACGACTGAAAAGCCGACCGATGAAGAATTCAGCAAGAAAACGGTGCAGAAGCTTACAGCTATCACACCATCCGTTCGCTCGGAGGCGTTGGAGTACCGCCGCGGGATAGGGGAACTTTCCGTGATTGCGGCCATCGTATCTCTTTTCGCGGACGTCAAGCCAACGGCCGACAAGGAAAAGGAACTGGAAGACCAAGACGCCAAGTTGTCCATGCAACTTATTGGTACAAGCGACAAAGCGCTCTACTTCGGTATGGCAAAAATCTCGGTACGCGAGAATACGATCTATCGTGTCAGAGCAGCGCTGAAAGATAGCCGAGCTTACGCCACATTCGGGAACTACAGTCCATCCCGAGTCAGAGCAAGCTTCGGTTTGGCTTTCACGCTCGTAGATGGCAAGCACCGTGAGCAAGGCGTCTCGAGCAAAGAGGTCGAACCATATATTTTATTCAACTTCTACCTGTTGTCCCGCCCCAAGTTGCCCCGCAGCGATAGGACCCGTCTAGTTCATCTCGGCTGGCCGAGCGCGGTGGTCGGGTTTAAGGTATCGGATAGCCCGTTTGATGATTTAATCGTGGGTGGGGCTCTGAACCACATGGTGGGATCGTTCGGCCTGTTCGCGGGCGTTCGTTACTCAAAGCGAAAGGTGCCAACTAACAAGTCGGATTGGGACTGGGCATATACTTTAGGGCTCAACTACACGTTGTGAGTTGCACCTTAGTGTCTTTACTAATCACGAAGGTTGCGTAGATGGATCGACGCAAATGTGCCATGCCAATAACGGCTACGTCTGCTGGGAAGGAGGCCTAGCGTTGAAGCAACCTGGTGCCCTTTTGCAGTTGTCCGAAGATTGCTCGCTCAAACGCCTTGAGACGCCCGTTGTTTACCGAGGCCGGACAGATGAGCTTTACGAGATTGACGAGGAGGCGCTCGCGTTCCTCAACCAACCAAGCGTACCCGGTTACACCCAGGACCCTCGAGCCGCAACATTCCTTAAGTTCTGTTTGGATGAGGGCATTCTCGTGCCGGCTGACGGCCAGAGAGGCAGGACTTTCAACGTTGATCCGTCAGTGGCTCCCCCGTTGCCATCACTTCGCTATCTGCTTCTCCACCTCACATTTCGCTGCAACCTCAAGTGCAAGCACTGCTATACGGCTCCAGCTGTGGACCAAGATCTGCCACTAACGTCGATTCTTGAGCTCATGGATCAAATGGTTGACATGCAGGGCCTCACGGTGCTGCTATCTGGTGGAGAACCGCTCACGCATCCCAATTTCTGGGAACTTAATAACTACTTCACAGACTACGATCTACGCTTCGAGCTTCTTACCAATGGTACAGAGGTAACCCCCGACGTAGCGCGCTGTCTTAATGTCGACTTGGCACAAGTTAGCATAGACGGCACGGAGCGGGGGCACGACTTCCTCCGCGGCCGCGGATCGTACAAACGCTCGCTCAGTGGTATCAAGGCGCTCCGAGCTGCCGGGATTCCAGTTGCGATTGCTACGATGGTGCACGGAGAAAACCGCAATGACTTCCCTGAGCTCGCTAAACTTTGGGAGTCGTTTGAAATCACCGACTGGATCATAAATGCCCCGTCTGAGCTGGGCCGGTGGCGCGAAAATTCAGAACATGCGGTTCCCATTCAGGAAGCCGCTGAGATTATGTTGGAGTATAGCTACGGCGAGGGGCCGCATTTGTCGAAGAGCAACTTCACCTGTGGTTCGCATATCTGCTCTGTGTTTCCAAACGGCGAAATATACCCTTGCCCGTTTCTCCATACGGAGGAGATGCTAATTGGCAATATTCGTGAGGTTGATCTCCGCAGCGCCTGGGTACAGCGGAAAGGCGTCACCCAGGAAATGCTCACGGAATGCCAAGATTGCCGTTTCCTGGAAGAATGCCGTGGTGGTTGTCGTTTTCGTGCTCAAGAACACAGCCACATCTGCGGTAAAGACCCTGTCCTGTGCGCCATCTTTGGCGTCGAATCGTAAAGGAGGCTTGCTATGCACATTCGCAAGGTCCCAAAGGAGCGCAAGCTCCCTGGGAAGAAGCAGCGTGCTTTAGCTGCACCGCCGACTAAAACGGGCACTATGCCGCCGTTCTGCCGGCTAAATTGCAAGCAGCGCGGCAAATGCGCGTAACTCGTGTTTCACCGAGGAAAGGGGTGTCGCCTCCCGACCGGCGGCGCCCCTTTTCTCCCTTCCTCCTGCCAAAAACCGCGTTCATAAAACACCGTCGGAGAAGTGACTGTGCCTACCAAATAATTCATCGCCGTTGCCCCATTTGCACTTACGCCGCCCAGAGTATAGCATGGCTCAATGCTACTACTCATCCTGCGCGCCATCTTTTCCAGCATCAAATCCCGCCGTTCCCTAGCCCTGGAGAACCTTGCACTTCGCCATCAACTCGATGTTCTCCAGCGAACCCGGAAACCGCGGCACCTGACCAACCGAGACCGCGTTCTGTGGATCGTCCTCTCTCGACTCTGGCCGGACTGGCGTGAATCACTGGCCATCGTTCAGCCTAAGACCGTCGTCGCGTGGCACCGCAAAGGGTGGCGACTCTACTGGCGGTGGAAGTGTCGAGGACGCGGCCGACCGGTTGTGCCGGTGGAGGTCCGATGCCTGATTCGACGAATATCTCGGGAAAACCCGCTCTGGGGCGCGCCCAGGATTCACGGAGAGTTGCTCAAGCTCGGCATCGATGTGAGCGAAGCGACGGTCGCCAAGTACATAATCAAGCGGCGCCGTCCACCGTCACCGACGTGGCGTTCGTTTATCCACAACCACTTCTCCGAGATCGTAGCGGTCGACTTCTTCACCGTCCCAACCCTTACGTTCAAGACGCTCTACGTCTTCGTTGTCCTCTCACTCGATCGGCGTCGCGTCCTCCACTTCAACGTGACCGACTCACCCACTGCGGAATGGACAAGCCGGCAGATCGTCCAAGCCTTTCCGTTCGACACCGCCTCACGGTTTCTGCTTCGGGACCGCGACAAAATCTACGGCGAGAAGGTCGTTGATACGTTGCGGTCAATCGGAATCGAACAGGTCGTTACTGCACGCAAGTCCCCGTGGCAGAACGGCTACGTCGAGCGGGTGATTGGATCGGCGCGGCGTGAGTGCCTCGACCATGTGATCGTGCTCAACCACCGACACCTGCGACGGATCCTGAAGGAGTACTTCCAGTACTACCACGAAGCGAGAACCCATCTCGGACTCGGGAAGGACTCACCGGTTCCGCGCGAAGTCGAGCTGCCCGGCGCTGGCACCGTTGTCGCTGAGCCGATGGTCGGAGGGCTTCATCATCGGTATTATCGCAAGGCTGCTTGAGTAGTTCCCAGTTGCCTGATCCGATCGGGAGCAGATGGATTGGTGCTCGCAGATTAACCGGCCCCGCGTCTCGTCCCCCGCTTATACCCCTGATCTTCCACCATATGGGCAAATCTAGGGCGGCCAGTCGCACATGTCCGGATCAAATCGGCGCCGAATCACCTATATTAGTGAGGGCTATGGATTATTTGGTAGGGACAGGTAGATGGACCCCCAAGAGCCACCCATAAAAACATCTGTTGACGAAGATCCCCACACGGTGTACATGGCCTCGGCACTTCCCCAAGGCCCGATGTTCTTCCATGACGTACCGTCGTAGTGATAGACGGTAACTCCATCCACGTAAGAGCACGACTCAGTCGGTCCGACGACGAAAATGTCGTCGCTGGCGCTCGCCCAAATGGCATTCAGGGACCCGTACCGATAGCACGCACCAGAACGGCCTACCGCCAGCATCTCGCTCCAACTGCTACCGTCGAGACGCAGAACGCGACCACCAGGGTTGCCACGAGTGACGACGAACACGTCCCCGTCTGTCGTCAATGCGATGTCTTGGGTGCGGTTGACTCCAGCGGCGATGCGCTGCCAGGCAGCTCCATCATACTGGTAGGTACCAGCGTTAGTGCTCACAGCAACCGCTTTTTCTCCCACTGCAGCGATGCCGGCAATCGATATCGGGGCGGAGTCTATCGACCAAGGCGGCGCAACCTGTGTATCTGGAGGAAGCGGTAGCACAGGGTCATCGCTGCACGCTGGAATGACGAGACAGCCAACGACCACGCAAAAGCGGCCCAGCCAAACGCCGCGAGCGTTTCGCCGCCGAGTACGGATTGCCATCAGGACAACCTCCTATGATTTGTCCAATGGTTCGTTACGCGTTGAGTCTTTGAGTGAAACGAGTCTTTTAGCGGAGGATCGTTGCTTGTGCTCCCAATGAGGCGTCCGGCAAGAGTGAGACATCATGGTACCACAACAGGCGTACTGTGGCAAGCGGGCAATTGCTGGATGTGGCGTTGTGGGATCATGTGGGGTCGAGCATGCACGCTCTTGACCGTGAATCAATTCTACGCTCGATGAAGGGTGGCGCGGCAAGCTGTGCTAAATTTGTGCTAATGCTCTGGCCAAAACCCCACAAAGTAGAACAAAGTCCCGCAAGCTGATTAGCGGTGTAACATAAATATTTTCAAAGAGCTATCGGCTATCTCGTTGTGTGACAACGAAGTTGATTCCGGGCCGTTTTCGCATTTTAAGTCCGCTGCGTCTACCATTCCGCCACTCCGGCGTCGTTGTCTTTCCTACACTTAGCATATTCCGACCGCCACTGAAAGACCTGATTGTGACCGCCCTGTGACTATACTATTCATCGTCACCCAATTGTCGCGACGCGATCTGTTTTCTGGTTCTAGGTAACACTGTATGCAGCAACGCGGTCGTGCTGGCGCCGCAATGACAAGGGAGCACGCAGCGGACTTTTTGTGCGCACGGCTGTGGATTAGACCCGAGTTCCAATCCGTTATGATTAATCGCGAAAGAGGAGTTTGTGATGGCAGCACTGTACTTAAAGTCCGCTGTGCCTTCACAAAAGATTCTGTGTCAGCGGAGGTCTGGTGCACAAAGCCCCCTCGCCGCCTAGCGCGGGTGCTAGGAGAGACGCATGATTGCTTCAATCTCCTTCATGCGAATCCTCCTAGAGTTCGACGTCCCCGGGCTTGACCGCAAACCACTTGTAGATCGCTGGTACGACTAGAAGTGTCAGAGCCGTCGACGTGACGAGCCCGGACGTTACAACCGTTGCCAACGGCCGTTGGACCTCACTACCGATACCGGTTGCGAAGAGTAGCGGGATCATCCCGAGGGCCGCTGCAAACGCGGTCATGAGGACGGGGCGCAGTCTGAGGCATGCCCCCTGCACCGATGCGTCGTCCATCGGCAGTCCTTCCTGGATGAGTTGGTTGAGGTACGTTACCAGCACGATTCCGTTCAGGAGCGCGATGCCGAAGAGGGCAATGAACCCCACCGATGCGGGCACTGAGAGGTTCTGGCCTGTCGCCCAGAGCCCAACGACACCGCCGACGAGCGCCAACGGGATGTTGAGAAAGATGAGTAACGTGTTCTTCATCGACTTGAAGCTCAAGAACAGGAAGAAGAAAACGATCATGAGCGTGATCGGGATCACGACCGCCAGCCGCCGGTTGGCCTCCTGCTGCAGTCTAAACTGGCCACCCCACGTGGCGAGGTACCCGGCTGGCAGCTGCACCCGTGCCTTAATGGCCTCCTTCCCTTCCGCAACAAACGAACCGATATCGCGACCGGTGACGTTGCACTGGATCGTAATGAATCTCTGGTTGTTCTCGCGGGTGATCTGCCGAGGACCGGTTACTTCCTCTATCCGAGCGAGCTCGTGTAGCGGCACATTTGCGCCTTCCGGCGTTTGAACGAGCAGCTTCTTGATGGCACTCACGTCACTTCGGTATTCAGCTTCGAAGCGAGCGAGGATGTCGAAGCGACGAATCCCTTCGAAGACCTGGCTTGCCACCTCACCGCCGACCGCGGCGCGTACAACCTGTTGGACGTCGGAGACGTTTATGCCGTACCTGGCAATCGCGTACCGATCCACCTGAATGAGCAGCTGGGGCGTGCCGCTGACCTGGTCAACCTGGACATCGGCTGCCCCACGTACGCGCCGTACAACAGCCGCTATCTCGTCCGCCTTGCGCTTCAAGACGTCGAGATCGTCGCCGAAGAGTTTGATTGCCAACTCTGCCCGGATCCCCTCGAGGAGCTCGTCCACTGTCATACGAATGGGCTGCGTGAAGTTCGTCAACACCCCTGGTACATCCCCCAGCTCTTCGCGGATGACTTCTTGGAGCTCTTCCTGGGTTCGGGCTCGCCATTCCTCTCTTGGCTTGAGCAAGATGTACATCTCCGCGTTGTTGATCGGATCGGTGTGCGCACCCACCTCACCCCGGCCGATGCGCGAGACGACGCCGGTGATCTCCGGGATCTTCATCAATCGCCGTTCAACGAGGAGGGTTGTCTTCGTACTCTCCTTAAGTGAAATGGACGGGGCCATCGTCAGGCGCAGTACCATCGTCCCCTCCTGCAGCTCAGGCGTGAACTCGGACCCGAGTCGCGGGAATATCGTGATACCCACAACGATCATGACCAAGACCAGTCCAACGGCCAAAAACCGCCTCCGCACGAGGAATGTAATGACCGGTCGATAGATTCTCAGGAGCACTCGCAGGACCCATATTTCGCCGTGGGCGCCACTGCCCACTCGCTTGGGTCTTCGCATGAGGAATGAGGCCAACACCGGCGTGAGAAACACACCAAAGATCAGCGAGCCCGTCATCGCCAGCGCGACCGTGTACGCGAGCGGACGGAACGTCTTCCCCTCAACGCCCTGCAGTGTGAACAAGGGGAAGAAGACAATGATGATGATCATGATGGCGAACGTGATCGGCCGCACGACTTCGGTGCAGGCCCGCGCTACCACGCGAAGTACGGGCTCGTTATTCCGGGAATCTCGCAACATGCGATCGACGTTCTCGACGATCACCACACTGCCGTCAACCATCATGCCGATCGCAATCGCAAGCCCGCCGAAGGACATGAGGTTGGCGGAGATCCCGAAGTACTTCATTCCAAGCATGGCGAACAGCACGGAGAATGGGATGGCGAGCGCCACAACGAGACTCGGCCGGACCCCCCCGAGGAAGACGAGCAGAATGACAATTACAAGAACAATGCCCTCGAGAAGGGCGTGGCTCACCGTTTCGATACACGCTTCAACGAGCGTCTTCTGCTCGTAGTAGGGCACAATCTTGATGCCTTCGGGCAGGATTGCGTTGATCTCTTCCATTTTCTCTTCGACGCTGGCGATCACTGTTGATGAATTCGTGCCGAATAATTTCACTACCATGCCGGAGATGACCTCGCCGATACCATTACGAGTCTGTACGCCGCGTCGGACGGCGCCGCCCACACGCACCGCTGCCAGTTGCTTTAGATAGACCGGTGTTCCATCTTCTGTCTTGATGATGATGTTTTCGAGATCCTCGATCGTCGACGCGAGGCCCACCGACCGGACGATGTACTCCTCAGCGTTCTTCTCGATGAACTGGGCACCGACGTTGAGATTGTTCGCCCGGATGTTTTCAACGACTTCGTTGATGGTTACTTCGTACTGAAGCAACGCATTTGGATTGATGACCACGTGAAACTGTTTCTCGTAGCCACCGATGCCGAGTACTTCGGTGACCCCAGGCACCGTCTGGAGGTGGAACTTGATGAGCCAGTCCTGGATGGTCCGAAGTTCTTCAAGACTGTACTGGCCTGTCTCGTCTTCCAGGTAGTAGAAGAGGATGAGTCCCATCCCCGTCGATATGGGCCCCATGATCGGTTCGCCGAAGCCTTCGGGGATTTCCTCGCGTGCCTCCTGGAGCCGCTCGTTCACGAGTTGCCGGGCAAAATAGATGTCTGTGCCGTCTTCGAAGTAGACGTTGACGACGGAGAGACCGAAGTTAGAGACCGACCGGATCTGACTGACCGCCGGAAGTCCGTTCATCGAGACCTCGATCGGGTAGGTCACGTACTTCTCAACTTCTTCTGGCGCGAGCCCTTCGGTCTCGGTGAATACCTGAACCAGGACGGGCGCCACATCCGGAAACGCATCCACCGGCAACTGGCGGTAGCTCAAATAGCCCGCGAGGATGACGACGACGCCCATGACGAGCACCAACAGGCGGTTGGCGAGGACGAAGTTGACGAGTTTTTGCATAATCAGCTTCCCTCCTCGTTAGTGTCCATGTCCTTCGCCGAAGGCGCTTTTTGAGAGCTCGGCTTTAAGCGTAAAACCACCGAGCGTGACATAGCGCTGCCCCACCGTGAGGCCCGACACGATCTCAACATGGGTGTCGTTGCGGCGGCCGAGCCCCACGGGTTGGGGTTCAAAGCCCTTTTCCGTTTCGATGAAGACGCACGTTTTATCATCGATCGTCTGTAGGGCCGTCTCGGGAACGAGCAGCGGCACCGTTTCCTCGGAAACGAGGAGTCGCGCGGTAACGAAGAGGCCTGGACGCCAGAGCCTCTTTTCGTTGGACAGCACCACCCGAGCGAGTCCCGTCCGCGTGTGTTCATCCACCACCGGCCCGACGTAGTAAATCTTCGCTGTGACGTCAGGAATGCCGTGTCCCGCGGATATGACTACTTTCTGTCCCTTCCGCACGAGGTTCAAATCCTCTTGGTACACGCTCAGGTTGACCCACACCGTGCTCAAGTCTGCAATCACGTACGCTTCGTCGCCCTCGATTAACACCTCGCCGAGCGTGATGTGCTTCTCTGTAATCGTTCCGGCGATGAGGGATTTCACCTCGTATCCGGTCAGGCTCTCGTTACTCTCGATGATCGCCAGCACTTCGCCCTTCTCGACGTGGTCGCCCAACTGTTTTCGCACGTCAGTCACCAAGCCTGGGAATCTCGGCACGACATGGGCGACGTTATCTTGGTTGGAGACAACTTCACCAGGTAGCGTCGTGCGGATGTGCAGCACGCCCCCTTCGGCTCTCCCGACTTCAATGCCGAACTCCTCCATTTCCGCTGCGCTTAGCTGCACCACAGCCTCTTCGCCGTGCTCGTCGTGCCCTTTGTCTTCAGCCCCGTGTTGCGCCTCCTCCGATCCCGCCGGTGAATTCCCCGCGGGACCAATCGCCCAATAGGCTATGAGCGCTACAGTAATCACCCCGGCGACGACTGCGATACCAGTGATCGTCTTTCTTCTTTGCATCATGCCTCCCTTCCTATTCCTGGTCCCGTGGACCTGTGACGGTATCGAGCCGTTGCCCGATCAAGCGCTCCATATCGGCGCTGGACTGATGGTAATCGGCTAACGTGTCGATATACTCTCTCTTGGCCTCGAAGAGAGTGCGTTGGGC
>JAZGDW010000033.1:0-3972 GCA_036478295.1 Candidatus Krumholzibacteriia bacterium | reverse complement strand
ATTCGTGGCGGAATCGCCGGCCAAGCCCGACGAAACACGGGTGATAGTCATCGATGATGTGTTAACCACCGGTGCAACGCTCTGCGCTGCAGCGGCAGCAGTGAGTACGGCGGGTTGGCGTGATGTTACGGCAATAACTTTCGCACGCGCGATGCCACTTGAAACCAAGGTTCTACTGAGCTAGGGGATGATATGCCGATTAGGGTTGGAATAAACGGGTTTGGCAGAATCGGGCGCAACGTACTCAGATCGATCTTGAAGCGTGACATCGACCTCGACGTCGTCGCGGTGAACGACATAACCGATTCGGCGACGCTCGCTCACCTCCTGAAATACGATTCAGTTCACGGCAAGTTCAACGGTCCCGTTGAACATTCGGAAGACCGAATCATCGTTAGCGGCAAGTCTATCAAGGTTCTTTCAGAGCGGGATCCTGCCAACCTTCCGTGGAAGAGTCTGAATGTCGATGTTGTGCTCGAGTCCACTGGATTTTTTACCGAGCGTGACGCTGCCGCCAAGCATCTGGCTGCTGGGGCGAAGAAAGTCGTGATCAGCGCGCCGGGCAAGAATGAAGACATCACGGTCGTGATGGGCGTGAACGACGACAGCTACGATCGAGCTAAGCACGACGTCATTTCGAACGCTTCGTGCACGACTAACTGTCTTGTGCCGGTGGTTAAAGTTGTGCTCGACAACTTCGGGTTCGTGGCCGGGTTTATGACCACGGTTCACGCCTACACGAATGACCAGAGGATACTCGATTTGCCCCACAAGGATCTGCGTCGCGCGCGCGCCGCAGCGATAAACATCATCCCCACCTCTACCGGAGCGGCCAGGGCCACCGGACTTGTTCTGCCGGACGTCAAGGGCAAGATCGATGGGGTTGCCCTGCGGGTCCCGACGGCAGACGTGTCGATCGTCGATCTCACATGCACGGTCGAGAAAGCAACGTCCATCGATGAGGTGAATCAGGCCTTCCGCGAGGCGGCGACGGGCAAGCTTTCCGGGATACTTGGTGTAAGCGACGAGCCGCTCGTATCGAGCGACTTCATAGGTGATGAGCGGTCGAGCATTGTGGATCTCATCTCCACCAACGTGATCGACGGCACATTGGTCCACATTTTATCTTGGTACGATAACGAGATGGGTTACTCGAGCAGGTGCGCGGACCTACTCTCTTATATAGGCGAACGGTTATAGCGAAGAGAACGCTCGACTCCCTCGAAGGCGGCCACCTTCTAGGGATGCGTGCCCTGGTGAGAGTGGACTTCAACGTTCCGGTGAAGAACGGCGAAGTGACTGACGACAGTCGAATACGGGCCACTCTGCCAACGGTGCGCTGGCTCCGAGAGCGGGGCTCACGTGTCGTTCTCCTGTCCCACCTGGGTCGACCCAAAGGCCAAACGGTCACCGAGATGTCGCTAAGGCCGGTGAAAGACGAACTAGAGCGGCTACTGGGCATGCCGATCACGTTCATCGAGGACGTCACGGACCCGAACGCCGCTCGAACGACGAAGCGAATGAAGCGGGGAGAGGTGGCCCTCGTGGAGAATACGCGCTTCATTGCGGGAGAAGAACAAAACGATAAGGCCGTCGCCGGGCTGTTTGCACAACTCGGCGATTTTTACGTAAACGACGCGTTCGGCGCCGCCCACCGGGCGCATGCGTCCACCGAAGCAGTCGCACACTTGCTCAAGCCCGCTGTAGTTGGGTTCCTAATGGCCAAAGAGCTGGAATTTCTTGGTGCGGCGCTAGAAGATCCCAAGCGGCCGTTCATCGCCATCCTTGGTGGGGCCAAGATATCCGGGAAAATCGACGTGCTGGATGCCCTGCTACCCAAGGTGGACGAGATACTCATCGGCGGAGCTATGGCGTGTACCTTCTTTCTGGCGATGGGACTCGAGGTAGGGGAGTCGCTGGTGGAACTGGACCGGGTTGACATGGCGAAAGGTTTGCTCGAACGGGCGGGAAATAAGCTCATGCTTCCGGCAGGTGTTGTGGTGGCTAACAACCTCGAGGGCGACGAGAGGCGCAGCGTGCAGCGTGAGGCGATACCGGAGGGGTATGCTGTTTTCGATATCGACGAGGAGACGGCGAACGATTTCGCGAGCCGCGTAATGGCGGCGAGGACCGTCGTTTGGAATGGTCCGATGGGTGTCTTCGAATCGCCTCCCTTCGACCGGGGCACGCGGGTGATCGCTGAGGCGCTGGCAGACGCAACCAAGGTGGGTGCCACGACCATCGTCGGAGGAGGAGACTCTGCTGCTGCAGTCGCTGAGGCCGGTCTGACGGACAAGGTGAGTCACGTATCAACAGGGGGCGGGGCTTCCCTGGAGTTTCTGGAGGGTAAGGAGCTTCCGGGTGTCACAGCGCTCGACGAGGTATGAAGAAGCTGATATTTGCCGGCAATTGGAAGATGAATGTTGGGCCCGCAGGCGCCCGAGAGTTTATGCAGATCTTCCTCCAACGCTACCGGAAGGAGACCGGCGTCGAGGTATGGTTCTTTGCGCCCGCCCCGTCTCTTGAGGCCGTAGCCGGGACAGTGCGGGACAGGCCGGAAATAGTCGTCGGGGCACAGGACGTGTATTGGGAGGAGAGCGGTGCGTTCACGGGCCAGACGAGTGTCACAATGATTGTCGAGGCCGGTGCCAAGGCGGCGCTCGTGGGGCACTCAGAACGCCGGCACGTATTTGCCGAGACCGACGAGGAGACCGGACGCAAGGTGAGAGCATTGCTGGGTGCCGGACTGACGGCCGTCCTTTGCGTAGGTGAAAAACTGGAGGAGCGTGAGGCGGGAAACACGGTTGATGTGGTCGCCCGCCAGCTCTCTACGCTTGCGGGGTTGGATGCAAATCAGCTTGGCAAGATCGTGATAGCGTACGAACCCGTTTGGGCCATCGGGACCGGCCGGAACGCCACACCCGCTGATGCCGCCGCCGTTCACGCTGCGATACGGGAGTGGTTCGCCGCCAGGGGAGTTGCGGCCGAGAACATGAACGTGCTTTACGGCGGTAGCGTCAAGGGCGCGAATGTCGTAGAGCTCATCTCGGAGTCTGAGATCGACGGGGTGCTGGTAGGGGGGGCTTCGCTGGATGTGGCCGCGTGGTCAGAAATTGTGTCGGCCCGCCCTAATTGACTGTGTTGGCGGCCGTCAGTATGATTCGCGGCCCTAACGAGCTGATCACATGCTATACAAGATTCTACTCATCACACTGATATGTGACTCGATCTTGCTGGCCACCGTCGTTCTGCTGCAGGCCGGACAGGGTGGCGGACTTGCGGCACTGGGGGGCTCGGGCACCTCTACTGAGTCCATCTTTGGTGGCAGGCAGGCGGTTACTATCCTCACCAAAACATCGTGGTGGTGCGGTGGCATCTTTCTGCTCATTTCGATCATCCTGGCTGGCCTGAGCACACGGGGCGGGGCCCCTCGCTCGGTGCTCGAAGGGCAGGTAGGCCCGCCGTTGCCGGTGGCGCCGCTTCCACTCGATCTCGATCAGTCCTCCGGGGGGTCCGTTGAGAACGCGGCCCCGACTCAAGAGCCATAGCGTCACCCCGAGGTCGAAATAACAGCCCACCAGCTCTCCGGGGTGGGCTTTTTCTTGCCTCCTCGGGCAGCTTTTGTGGAAAACGTGTTCAAACGAGGATTTTTCGAGGTTTTGCGAGCAACAGGGTTAATTACTGAAACTGGAACAACTAACGCCCTTGGAGGTGAGAATCGAGTTTAGGTGGATTACTGTAAATCATTTATATTAAAGATGTTGTGTGGTGAGTAAGGGGTAGCGAAGAGGGGGGAGGAGATGGGGATGAAGGAGGGTCGGCAGGCGATTTTTGGGGCGATGTAAAGCGTGACCGGGGGCTTCCAAGCTCTTGACAGTCAACAGGTAAGCTCATATGTTGACCCCCCCGCTGGTGCCGCCTGTGGGCAGCATCTCGTGTCGCATTCCGAAGTCTCTTGGGGGAGTGCATGAC
>JAZGDW010000032.1:0-2647 GCA_036478295.1 Candidatus Krumholzibacteriia bacterium | reverse complement strand
GGTCAGTGCGGACATGACTCGCTTCCTCCTGAAGACTACAGCCGATCTAATTCGCTCGCAGCCATCCATGGCCACGATCCTGACATTCTACTCGCCTACCGCCCCGCCGATACTGTCATGCACCCCGAGGCACCTGGCCAGGATACTCAAGGCCGCTGCCAAAGAGTATCCGGTGGTGACGGTGAACGGACCACGTCAGTCAGGCAAGACGGTCTCTGCCGATTTCTTCAAGGACATCGACTTCTGGCGGCAACTGGCGGGACAATCCGACGGCCCCGCCGGACTCGTCTACGGCGGTGACGCCTCATCCAGGCGCCGGGGTATGTCGGTCGTATCCTGGTCGGATTGGATGTGACCCGGCGCCGCGGTCTTCCAAGCGCGCCGTCGAACAGATGACGGTGATGCGCAGCTCACGCAGAAGCGCGTCGACACTCGGTAACTCGAAGTGCCCACGCTCGGCCGGCCGGCAAATGGGTGTGGACGGGATGAGCATCAAGGTCAGGGCGGACAAGTACTCGGGGTCCATGGCAGTGGCCATGGCGAGCGGAGGCGGTCGCATGCTCAACGCTGCGCTCGGCGTCACCCGCGCCCAGCAGGAAGATCGCCGATTGCCTCATGCCGGTGGCCCGGGCCTTGTTGCCGCGGGGGCGGCGTAAGCCTCCCAAAGCCGGTCGAGTAGTCTCATTACGCCCGAACGGGCGACCGATGCTAGCCGGGCCGCCCGCGCTCCAGACGGCGCCTGTCATTTGGCGACAAAAACAGTAACATCCAGTTTCTCGATGCTTCCGATCAACGGCCGGCGGCACAGCATCGGCCCGGGGACGATCGGCCGAGGGCGTGTGTTGACGGTCGTTTTGCGGCCGGGAGGATGTTTTTAATGAGACCCATTCTCACATTTTTGGGCGACGAGTTGGTGGATACCATCATCGCGGA
This sequence comes from Candidatus Krumholzibacteriia bacterium, assembly GCA_036478295.1. Classification (GTDB taxonomy): domain Bacteria; phylum Krumholzibacteriota; class Krumholzibacteriia; order WVZY01; family WVZY01; genus JAZGDW01. The sequence continues at coordinate 1,714 of JAZGDW010000032.1, read as the reverse complement.
GGCACGGGGTATTCTCGGCGTGCTCGGGGTGGAAATACACAACAACGCCGTCCTGTCCATGTTATCGGATCACGGCGCGAAGGTGGACGTGGAAAAGAAACGCGCCCGCCTTACTGATAACATCATCGACACGGCACTGAAGAACGCACCGCGGTCGTTCAAACTCCACGATGTGCTGGGCCGTGAAACGCACGACTTTTCAGGGTACAATGTGTACTTCACGCCCGGCTCCGCGGCCATACACATACTCGACCATGACACCAACGCCCAGCGCCCGCCGACCACCGACGATTATATCACATATACGAAACTCGTAAGCCGGCTCAACAACATCGCATCCCAGAGCACCGCATTGATTCCGGCCGACGTTCACCAGAACATATCCGATAGCTACCGGCTCTACCTTAGTCTTATGTTCTGCGACAAGCCGGTCGTCACCGGCGCCTTTACCATTGACGCATTCAATATCATGCGAGATCTGCAGCTCGCCGTTCGAGGGACGGAGGCCGAGTTGACGGCGAAACCCCTCACGATATTCTCCTGTTGTCCCACCGCGCCGCTCAAGTGGAGCGATGTTACGTCGCAGAACGTCGTTGATTGCGCTAAGTACTCGATCCCGGTGGAGTTCATATCGATGCCGCTGTCGGGGTTCGTGGCCCCGGTGACACTGGTAGGGACGCTGGTGCAGCATACGGCCGAGACATTGAGTGGGATCGTTATAAGTCAACTTACCCGTCCGGGTACGCCGGTGCTCTACGGCGGCTCGCCGGCCATTTTCGACGTTCGCTATGAGACGACCCCCATGGGCGCCGTGGAAACCATGATGGTGGACTGCGCCTATAATGAGATAGGTAAACACTTGGGACTGCCCACGCAGGCGTATATCGGTCTAAGCGACGCAAAACAACTCGACGCCCAAGCGGGACTTGAGACCTCCATGGGCGCGACCCTGGGCGCCCTGGCCGGGATCAATAATATATCGGGGCCCGGGATGCTCGACTTCGAAAGCTGCCTGAGTCTCGAAAAGCTGGTGCTGGACAATGAGATATGCGGCATGACGTTGCGGCTGGTGAACGGGATCGAGCCCAGGGAGGATTTTCCCGCCCTGCCACACTTCGAGGAACTCCTCGCAGAACGACATCTGCTGATCTCGAAGCATACCCGCCGGTATCTGAAGGAAGAGCATTACTTTCCTGGAGATACGATCGACCGGGCCAACCGATCCCGATGGCAGGAAGAAGGCAGCGTGAGTCTGCGTGAGCGGGCGCACCGCGCGGTGGAACAATGTGTGGCTGATTACCGTCCTCCAGGTTTGTCCGAGGAGGTCAAGGCGGACCTGACCACGCGGATGGAACACGAAGCACGCCGGCACGGCATGGACGGTCTTCCTCACAGCAAGCTATGAAAGAGATTCTGTCATTTCCAACGGCAGAGGCGGCACCCGAGCGACGTGATGTCCTGAAGTACCAGGGCGTCCCCGTCGATCGGCCACTTTCCGACGTGATCGAAATGCTGTATGCGCGGGCCGCTGGTGATCTCGCGGAGTGGGCGGCGCCGGTCGGTGTTCTTTCTGAGGTTTCCATTCCAGATTTCGCGAAGGTGTACCACGGGGAGGGGGACAACGAACCGCGAACACCCGTGGGCGACATCTTCCAGCGGGCCGAGCGCTTGGCTCTTTTCGCGGTGACTCTCGGCGAGCGGGTCAGCCGACGAA
>JAZGDW010000316.1:0-9052 GCA_036478295.1 Candidatus Krumholzibacteriia bacterium | reverse complement strand
ATGATGAGCTGCTGCTGGGCCTGCTTGAGCTCCCGCAGCGTCTCCTCGATGGCCCGGTTTTTTTCATCGAGGTCTCGGGTTCGTTCCGTTACTTTTTGCTCCAGCGTCCGGCTGTGCTCCTCCAACTGCTCGGACTTGTCTTCTAGTTCGCGCGAGTACACCTTTAGACGGCGGTGGTTTTCGGTGAAGCGGCGTTCCATTATGTAGGCGAGCGAGACAAGAAAGACCAACGTTCCCCAGTGCGACAACGAGTGCCAGTACGCAATGTTACCCATGCCCATGAGAATATCGTGAAGGCCGGTCAGTCCCAGGATGGTGAAACCCCATATGAAAATTTTCGCGTCCCGGTTACCGCCGATAGCCGACGTCAGCGCGGTGAACAGAGCCACAACGATTGTGCCCGCGAAGAAAAAGCTGAACACCTGCCCGACCAACGGCAGCGCGACCACGCCCAGCAGGTCCAGGGACAACACGGCCACCGCGAATGCCAAATGTGCCAGCCACAGGACGCGGGTGACCCAACGGGCTCCGACGATGTGCCCGAGGAACGCATAGAGGCCCACCGGGAAAAGAAGGAAGGAAATGAATCGCGTGTAAAGTTTTGCGACGGGTGACTTGATCAGAAAAAGGGCAAGTGGGTCGGAGAACACATAAAACAGTCCGATGAGTAAGGCGAAGGCGCCGAAAGAGAAGGGGAAATAGGCCCGCTCCCGGAATCGTCCCAGCATCAGGGAAAACATACCGGTAAAGATAAACAGGCAACCGAGAATCGTGCTGTCCAGACTGTGGCGGAAGATATGACCGACCAGGTCACTCGCGGAACCGATCCAGACCCAGTCGTGGGCATGTTCTGCGCCAATGTACGATGCGTCGCGCGAGTAGATACGCACCATCATCGTCTTGCCCGGGTAGTCGTACTCGATCGGAAACAGGTGCGTGACGACCGCCGCGTACTTCGTGTCGCTGCTCCATTCCATATCACCGTATTTGTAGATACGCGTGCCGCCGACATAGACTTCGACGGCCATGGCCAGGGTCGGAAAGCTCAACGAGGGATTTTGCCAGCGGGTTTCGGGCAGCGTGATTTTGTACCACACGAAGGTCTGATCGCCCGCGTCCGGCGGTGTTACAAACGCGTCGATATCCTGCCACCCATCGCCGGTCGTCTCATGAAGCCAGGTAAAAGCGCCCGTCGAGTCCACCGGGGAATCACCCCACCGGTATTGCCATCCGTTCTCCAGGCGTACGGCCGGCGGAGCGTCGGTTGCGCGATCGCTCCCGCGCGCCGGGTTGGGTACAAAAGCGGCTGCCGCGCACAACGCGACCAATATGAGGGACCTGGGTTTCATGATAATCGGGGTGGGGAGTGGCCCCAGTATACCGTTTGCGCGGCGCGGCGGGATACAGAAATCTGGCCGCCCGGCGGCGTCATTGCGTAGGCCGCGAAGGGGAAGTACAAGAAAACAGCGGCGGTTCTACTCGATTTCCTGGCCGAATGTAAGGAAGTGACCGTTCATGTCCTGTACCTCGAATTCCCGCATCCCGTGGTCCTGGTCTTCCGGGGGAGCGAAAATCTCGAGCCCTTTGGATTTGTATTCCTCATAGACGACGTCGACGTCTTCTACAAATATGTAGACGTTGCAGGGCTGCATCTTTATCGACGTGTCCTCTCGCTCGGAGAAATGAATCCCGACACCCTCGTCCCGAGTGACAATGGCGTAGTGGGGAGGTTCACCCCACGCAAAGGCGATTTCGAACCCCAGCTTGTCGCGGTAGTACTTCGCCGTCTCGAGGGCGTTGTCGACCGGCAAAACCGACGCGGAGGTCAGGAAGAGTTCTGACTGTTTGGACATGGAACCACCTCGTTAATTGTTTACCGCACCAGCTGATTCTAACGCAAATGCCGGCGCAAGAAAAGTCCGAAGTTCTGTCCGATGCCCTGCGTGTGCGTTGGCTAGGCTTGCTCCGCCAGCTCGAGAAATCGCCGCGCCATGGCCGGACCGGCGTTTCCGTCTTCGTGCTTGAAAAAGACGTACGCTTCCTTCCAGTCCTGGGCGCGGACACGCTCGATCCATGCGCTGAGCTGGGGTTTTCGGTAGTTCGGACGCCTGAGTCGGAGATAACCCCAGTCGGCGGTGCGTACGAGCTCCGGCATCGTATCGCCTTCGTTGTCGGCGACGCACAGGGCCAGGTTGCGGCCGCGGAGCAACTCGTACACGTCGTCGTCGCGCCACGTGTCGTGCCGGAACTCGAATGCGGCACGCGTCCCCTTGGGGAGTTCGTCGAGAAAATCCTCGAGCCGCTCGACGTCTTTCTTGAGATTGGGTGGGAGTTGAAAGAGGACCACACCCAGCCGATCACCGAGACCCGATATCGTGCGCAGCAGGTACTCGGTTTCATCTCTGGTGTCTCTCAGGCGTTTGAAGTGGGTGATGCGGCGGGATGCCTTGATGACGAAACGGAAATCATCGGGCACCTGCTGTGCCCAGGCGTCGACAACGCTCGCCCTGGGCAGCCGATAAAAGGTGTTGTTGATCTCGACGGCCGGGAGCTGCGTCGCGTAGTAGTGCAGCATCTCTTCCGCCGGCAGTTTATCCGGGTAGAAGGTGCCCTTCCATTCCTTATAACTATAACCGCTGGTTCCGGCGTAAAGTGCCATGGGGTGCTCCCGCACCGGCGAATCGGCCGGCGCGCGAATAGTATAACACGCGCCGTCGTCGAATCTGCTCGTTACGCCTGCGCGATGTTGGTAGAATGGGCACACCCCCGATCGAACCGGAAAGAACAGCTATCGTGCAAACCCGCACCGACAGTTACCGGCGTATCTATGCGGCGGTGAAACGCATTCCCCGAGGCCGCGTGGCGACCTACGGCCAGGTTGCCTCGATCGCCGGTCTTGCGGAGCACGCGCGCCAGGTTGGATACGCGCTACACGCCCTGCCCGGGCGAAGCGGCGTTCCGTGGCACCGCGTAATCAATGCGCGCGGCGAGATCAGCCGGCGCTCGGCGTCGGACCACGACGAGCTGCAGCGGATCCTGCTCGAAGCGGAAGGGGTGGTCTTCGAGGCGGGGGGCCGCGTCTCACTCGATCGCTACCGTTGGGAGCCCAGACGTGCTAAAATAAAGCATGGCTAGGACTTCCCAAATTGCAAAGGTCGGCAAACGCAAGGTCGAGCTCTCCAACCTGAAGAAAGTACTCTTTCCCGACGAAGGGGTCGTCAAGGCCCAGCTCATTGAGTATTACCTGAAGATTGCCCCCACCATCCTCTCCCATGTCAAGGGTCGCCCGCTCACGCTGGTGCGCTACCCGGACGGCATCACGGGCGAAACTTTTTTCCAGAAGCGACGCCCGCAGTGGGCGCCGGAGTGGATCGATCACGTGTCGCTGGGTGATGAGAAAAAAATCGACTACATCCTCCTGACCGAGGCGGCCTCCCTGGTATGGTTGGCCAATCTGGCCTGCATCGAACTGCATCAGACCCATTACAGAAAACCCCACTACGGACACCCGGACTATATCGTGTTCGATCTCGACCCGCCCGAAGGCTTCGGTTTCGCGGGGGTAGTGGAGCTTGCTTGCCGGCTGAAGGAGCACATCGAAGGTTTCGGGTACCACCCGTTCGTCAAGACCACGGGTCGCAAGGGGCTGCACATCGTCATCCCCATCGAGCCGCGATTCGATTTCAAAACGGTCTTCGAGGTGGCACAGGTTATCGCCAGGGGGTTCGTGACCGCCCACGCGAAGACGACAACCCTGCACATCAAGAAGGATTTCCGTAAGGGGCGCGTGCTGGTGGATATCTACCGCAACCGGCAGTTTCAGACCATCGTGGCGCCGTACAGTGTGCGCGGCCTTCCGGGCGCGCCGGTGTCGACGCCCCTCTCGTGGGACGCACTGGCAGGCATCTCGGACCCCACCGAGCTGAACATCCATTCGGTACCCGACGCGGTTATCTCCGGGGGCGATCCCTGGGAGGCGATGGCTGCGTACGCGGTGGAATTGCACACGCAGCGAAAACCGAGCAAAGCGCCGCGGACGCTGAAGAAGTCGCGCCGCTACAAGACGCCGGAAACGCTGGAGAGTTATGCGGACAAACGCAGCTTCGAGAAGACATCCGAGCCGGCGCCCGGCGGGATCGCCGCCGGCGGGTACGCTTTCGTCGTGCACCGGCACCACGCGTCGCGGCTGCACTACGACCTGCGGCTCGAGCACGAGGGCGCCCTGCGCTCGTGGGCGGTACCGAAGGGACTGCCGCCACGCCCGGGGATCAAGCGCCTGGCTGTGAATGTGGAGGATCACCCGATCGACTATCTCACCTTCGAGGGCAGCATTCCCAAGGGTGAGTACGGCGGCGGGCGCATGTGGATCTTCGCGCAAGGCCGCTACGAGATTACCAAGCAAAAAAAGGACGGGTTCTATTTTCGCCTGCGGAGCCGCGAGCTGAACGCCGAGTACCGCATGCACCGCACCCGGGGTAAGGACTGGCTGCTCGAGCGCGTGGACACGGCGCAGGTCGACTGGCTCGCCGATCCCGTCGAGCCCATGCTGGCCACTCTAACCAGGGAGACACCGGAATCCGGCGACTATCTCTACGAAGTCAAGTGGGATGGTATCCGGGCGCTGGTCTCGCTGGACGACGGTGAGCTCACCATTCGCAGTCGCAGCCAGCGGGACATCACCCACCTGTTTCCCGAACTGGCGATCCCCGAGCAGGCGTTCCGGGCGAGTACGGCGCTTTTCGACACCGAAATTGTTTGCCTCGAAGACGAAGGACATCCCAATTTCAGAAAGGTCATCCACCGCATACAACAGAGCACCGAGGGAGGGATCAAACGCGCCCACGCCAAGAACCCCGCCGTGTGTTACGTCTTCGACTGCCTCTATCTCGACGGCCGGCCCATCGTCGGCGAGCCGCTTGTCAGGCGGCGCGAGTGGATGGCCGATGCCCTGCGCAAGGGCACACCGTACCGGGTGAGCGAGGCCGTGGACGAAGGGGCGCCCCTCTTCGCGGCCACCAAGCGCATGGGGCTCGAGGGTATCATGGCCAAAGAGCGGATGAGCGCCTATGCCCCTGGCAAACGCTCCACCAGCTGGCTCAAGGTCAAATCACGGCAGACAACGGACTGTTTCATAATTGGTTATACGAAGGGAAAGGGCGCGCGCGACGCAACTTTTGGCGCCCTTCATCTTGCGGAATGGCGGGGAGACGTATTATGCTATGTGGGAAAGGTGGGCACGGGCTTCGACGACCGCTCTCTCGAAAACGTCTTGACGGAACTCGGAAAGGTCAAACAAGCTAAGAGACCGGTCAAGGAGAAGCCGCCCGACGACGCACAGACCGTGTGGTTGGAACCCAAATTGCTATGTGAGGTGGAGTACGCCTCGAGAACTCGCAACGGGACGCTGCGGGAGCCTGTCTTCAGGCGCCTGCGTCCCGATTTGATCAAGTAGTCTCTTTTGTCCCATTGACCGTGCTGGGAGCCTGCTATGAAACCGTTTCGATCCATCTGGAAGGGTCATATTCGTTTTTCGTTGGTCACGATCCCGATCCGAATCTACAACGCCGTTGATACGGCACAGACCGTCCGCTTCAATCAGCTGCACAAGGAATGCAATGGCCGCGTCGGGTACGACAAGAAGTGTCGCAAGTGCAACAAGGCGGTATCCAACGAGCAAATCGTCAAGGGATACCAGTATGAGCCCGATCAATACGTGGTTTTCGAAAAGGGCGATGTCGAAAAGGTAAAGCTCAAGAGTACCCGGGTGATCGAGATCGAAGGATTCGTGGATGCCAAGGAGATTCATCCCACGCTCTTCGAATCGCCGTACTTCGCGGGGCCCGACGGCGAAGTGGCGGCCAAGACCTACTCGCTCCTCGGCGCCGCCCTCAGGGACAGCGGCAAGGTGGGGGTCGGCAAGGTGGTGCTCCGTGACCGCGAGGACGTTGTGCTCGTCGCGCCCCACGAGGGCGGGATCCTGCTGCACCGGATTCGTTATCCGGAGGAGATCCGGCGCATGAAGGACGTCCCGCTGGTCAGCGAAGTAAAGGCTGATAAAGAAGAACTCAAACTGGCCAGGAGTCTCGTGGATTCGATGGCGACGTCGCTGGAGAAAATAGAGATGCGCGACCGCTACCACGGAGCGCTTAGGGAGATGATCGACGCCAAGGTCAAGGGCAAGGTGATTGTGACGGTCGAGGAGGAAGAGAAACCGGTCGTCGATATCATGACTGCACTCAAGCAGAGTATCGAACAGGCGAAAGCGCAGAAGAAGCCCATGGTCAAGGCAGTGGGTAAGAAAAAGGCGGCGCGAAAGACAGCCGGGAAAGCGAAGCGCAAGACCGCGGCGAAAGCCAGGATTAGGAAACGCAAGAGCGCCTAGAGAAAAAGGAAACCTTGCGATGGAGCGGCCCAAGAAAAAGCTCGACAATGTGATCCGTTTTCCGACGGAGAACGTGCCCAAGTTCGGTTTCGAGCGCGTCAAGACGAGACGGCAAGCGGTGTCGGAGATGGAACGGGAGGGGCAGCTGAGTCTCTTTGCCGGCCCCGGAGGGCAAGTGGTGCCGCTGCAGACGGCGATCGGTGCTTTCGACGAGGCGTTGCTCCTCGATGAGCGCGGCGACCGGCGGGCGGCGGAAGCTTACCGCAAGGCAATCCGCGAGGGGGACTGCACGGCGGACGCGTACTGTAATCTCGGTGTGATGCACACGCGGAGGGGGCGTACGGAGGAAGCCTTTGAGTGTTTCACCAGGGCGCTCAAGTATGATCCCCGGCATTTCGAATCCCACTACAACGTCGGTAACCTGTACTTCGAAAGCGGTGAGCTGCGCCCCGCACGTCTGCACTACGAGGTCGCCGCCGAGCTCGATCCCGAGTTTCCGAACGTTTACTTCAATCTCGGTATCGTCACCGCCATGAGTGAGGAGTTTCAAGTGGCGCTCGAAGCGCTCACCCGTTACAAGGAGCTCGCGCCGGCCGACGAAGGCTGCAAGGCGGACGAACTCCTGGCCGGTCTCCAACGGTCGATAAGCAATCAATTCTAGACACCACATGATCAAGAAGGAGCATTTCCTTTATCTCTTCTATCTGGGATTGTCGCTCGCCCTGTTTCTCCCATCCTTCGACAATTCGTTTCGCGGTGACGATTTCGTTTTTCTGCGGCATGTCACCGAGGGCACACCCCTGTCGATAATCTTCCGGCCCAGCGCCGGTTTCGCTTTTTACCGCCCGGGAGCGATCGCCCTCTTCTATATGGAACACATGTTGTTCGGCTCGAGCGGCGGCCTGTACCTGCTCTTCAACTACCTCTTGCACGTTGCCATCTCGCTCCTCGCCATCAGGGTGTTCGTGGCACTAGGTTTCACCAAGTTATCCGCCCTGTTCGCGGCGGGCCTCTTCGCGATCGGTCTGGGACATTACGGCAAACAGGTCATGTGGGCGAGCACCAGCGGTCCGTTGGCCGCGGTTCTATTGTCCTTATCAGCGCTCCTGCTGGCCGTGCGTTGGGGTGTGGACTGGCGGCGAAAGGGCCGGCTCGCGGGCATTATCTCACTGCTCCTCGTGTCGATGACGTTCCACGAGGCGGCGCTCTTGACGCCACTTCTGCTTGGCGTGGTCATCTGGCTTTACAAGCGCGGCGGGCATCCGGGCCGCGACACCCTGCTCGTGATGAGCGCTTCCGTGTTATGGGGTGTAGTGCTGGCCGTCGTCGCGGGGCACTACGCGAGTTACGGGCGGGCGGGGGCGGCGGCTATCGACGTCCCGCAGTACCTCTTGCGATACCTGGGCTTCATGCTCGTGCCGCTGCAAGGGGAGTCGGTACATTCGGCGGTTCCCGGGCCCGTGGAAATCCTCAGCGGCGTCGCCGGCTACGTGCAGCTGTTCGTGGGTTCGATAGTGTTCGCGCTGGTCGCCGCGCTCATCACGTGGGGCGGCACGACTCTGCGGGTTCTTTCCGCGTGGGTTCTGCTAGCGCTGCTGCCGTTTTGCTTCGTGGCGTTGCCGAAGCACTGGCTCGAACTGCGTTACGTATACTACGCATCGATTCCCGCGTGTGGACTGATCGCTCTCGGGGCCGAAGCCATGTGGACGCACCGGGGCCGCCGGAGAGCGGTCATGGTCGCTCTCGCCGTCGCCGTCACGGTCGGCACGGCGTTCATCGTGCGGATGCTGGAAAGGAAATACGACGCGATGGCACGCAGGCGGGCGGGACGGCTGTCATCCGCGGTGCACGCCCTCAGGGGCACTTCCGCGCGTCTATCGCTTGCGGACGAACAGGACCGAGTTCTTGCCGCCGTACCCATCGGGTTCGTCGTAGGCGGAGTCGGGATCGAGGACCTGCTGCTCATTGTTGACGAGAAAAAGGTACGTGTAGCGTCCCGGCGTCAGGTGCAGGCTGATTTCCCAGCTGCCACCGCCGTTGCGGCGCATGGTCGAGTTGACCGGCGACCACCCGTTGAAGCTTCCGATGACCGCCACCGAGTTCGCACTGGCATCGGTGTAGGTTAGGGTCACGATCTCCTGGCTCTCACCGTCGCTCGTACGGGCGCGGTCGTGGAACTCCTGGTAACCGTCCACCAACTCCCACAGGTTGTTGTTGAACTCGTCGGACGTGAGGTCTTCTTCCTCTCCCAGCTGAAAGAAGAGCCTTTTTGACCCGTTCGATGCAAGAAACTTGATGAGGATGTTGTTCATCCCTTGTCTCAAGTCGATCGGGATGCGCCGCAGGTCGGATTCCGGTTCCGGGAACCGGGCCAGTTCGTTGCCGTTGACGAAGATCGCGGCGGGGTCGTCGGCCGCAAAGGTGATCACGGTTTGCTTGCTCGTCGGTGACGCGACCACCGTGTACAAGAAGTTCATGCTGCCATCAGGAACCAGGGAGGACAAATCGATCTCGCCGGTTTCCGAGTATGCGGTGTACGGAATTGCCGCCCACGAGACGGGCCCCTTCGGTCCACGAAAACTCTCCCGCAGGTTGACATTGTGCTCCGGTGGATACGAGGTTTCCAACGCGTCGTCCTTTGCCGGCAGGGGTCCCAGGAATAGCCACTGG
>JAZGDW010000315.1:0-14459 GCA_036478295.1 Candidatus Krumholzibacteriia bacterium | reverse complement strand
ACGCCGGGCAAAATAAACCCAGGTCTTGTGGTAGGTCACTATCTTCTGGCCGCGGAGGGGTTCGGCCTTCTTCAGCCATCCCCCCAGTTCTCCAGCGAGCCCTTTGTCCGCCAGGTATTCGAAAAGTCTTCCCCGCTGGGCGAGCCGCGTCAGCTTCGCCGCGCCGACGTTCGCCACCAGCTCCGCGCCGAAAAGCGCACTGTCCACCCGGGCGTTGAACGTGGCGAGTTTTCCCGCGTAGTGGTCGGCGTGCTCCGGATCGACGCTCGTGAAGGCATCGGCGATGTTCGCGCCCATCCGCTTGACGTTCACCGGATCGAGCCAGACATGCGGGTTGCCGTAGGGGTGGACGTCTCCCCACTCTCGCGACAAAATCCCGGGCAGCTCCAACGTGGAAATGCCGTTCGACGCCACGACCCGGCCCGGCTGGCCCGCCTGGATCCGGGGGTTGCCCGCGCCGTCGATGACCTTCTGCGCCCACAGTTCCAGTTGCAGTCCCACTTCGACAAACACGTCGGCCTGCCGCGTCTTCTTCATCAGGGTCGGACGGGGCTGGACGAAATGCGGATCCTGACGCGGGTCGCTGAGGCTCTGCGCGCTGGTGCGGGTCCCTCCGACTTCCCCCGCGATATACTCGAGGACCGAGAGGGTGGTCACCACGTTCAGCTTGTCCCGCTCGCCGGCCGCGGGCGCGCCCAGGAGACCTGTGACGACCAGCAGGCTCGATATGAATCCGATTGCGCTGTAATCTCTCATCACTACTCCTTCCTGATCTAGCGGCTGACCCAGTAGGGTTCGACCGGATGTGATCCGAAGACAAAGTTGATTTCCAGATAGCCGGTGTTCAGGTCGTCCAGCTCGGGAATATCGCTCTTCGTATGCTCGTACCCCAGGCGAAAGCGAAGGAACTCGGTCGTGTAATAACTCAAGAAGGCGCCCCCCGTGCGGTTCTCCAGGTTCGTGTCCGCAAGGTCCTGCGCGAAGTCGTAGCGGACACCGAGGTATAACCTGCGATTGAACTGGTACTGCGACCAGCCGTAGAACCCCAGCGGCGTTACAATGCCGCCGGCCCCGTCGATATCGGCGCCGAGCAGTTCCCCACCCACGAGAAACGACCTCCATTCACCCCCGCCGAACGGTTTCCATCTATACGAGAGGTCGACACCGTAGAGTTTGGTGTCGAGATCGCCCGCTGCATCGAACTTGCTCTGGTAGTAAGAGGCGCCGATTTCCACGTCATGTCCGGCCGCCACGTCCCAGAACCACTTGAGGTGTCCCAGCACCGCGGGGTCTGAACCGATGTTCTCCCCGGCAACGGGCAGGTTGCCTCCATTGAGAACGTCGACGGTGGCCTCCAGCGTGCTCGCCTCGCCGGGCGTGGGAAGGAAGAACTGCGCCGAGAGACCGTTCTGGATGAAGCCCTCCTCTCCCAGAAAGGTCTGCAGCGACCGGGGCCGGGTCGTCTGAGGCAGATCGTGCGTGTGAATCTTGTTGAAGCGCCCGAACTCGGGCCGGTAGCGCCCGGCCTTGAGTTTGAGTCCCCACGGTGCCGCGTCGAGCAGCGGCAGCTTTTTCAGTGTGACGTACCCTTCTTCTATCTCGGTTGAGAACTGGTTGGGGACCTCCGATTCCCAGGTCGTAATCACGACCGCGTCCGCCCACGGGTCGACTGCGGCGCGGAAATCAACCTCGACTTCGCGCAGATTGAAGCGGTCGTCTATCGGGTCACCTTCTTCGGTCAAGACCGGATCGCTGTCCACCCGTCCGAGGAAGTTACCGAAAACAGTGACCCGCGGGTTGAAGACATTCAGGCTCTGTGTTTTCGCAGTGGCGGCCTGCCGTGAACTCCGGGTGACCTGTTGCTCGAGGGCGTCGATCAGCCGCTCGAGTTCTTCGATCTGCTCTTTGTGTTTCACTTCCAGCTCCGCGACCTTCTTTGCCAGCACTTCGACGCTCGAAGCCGTCGGGCGCTTTTCCTGCGCGGATGCGGGCTGAAAAAGAAACTGGCAGGTGACAAGCAGAATTCCTGCAGCCTGGATTGGTTTGGGCATGAATGGATCTCCTTCTATAAACGGATGACCAACAGCTGGTCACGTGTGTATCCGGGCAAGTTCCCGGAACAACGGCGTCTACAGAAGGTTGGGTGGAGCTCGAGGAGAGGTGGCGTCGCTGTGGGTCGCCTGGGGGGCGATTTCCCACGCCCCCGCCGCCAGCGGGGGCCCGTCCGACGGAACAGCGGACAGGTGAGCGGTCTTGCAGATGCCCGGTGCCTGGTTGCTCGCACATACGGGGCAGGTGGTCGGATCGTGGTGTTGTCGATGGGAATGATGATGGTGCTCCGGCGCCGAGCACGCCCCGGCACAGGCGCTTTCAAAAGCCGGGCCGCGCCGCCGCGCGGCGTCACGATCTTCGCAGGCGGTCTCGGCGGCTTCAGCCGCCGAATGACTGACAATATGGAGGACGGGAAGTGCCGTCGCCTGGCCTGTGTAGAGCAGGCATAGCACAACACCCAGGTTTCGCAGGGATCGTCGTCTCATCGGCATACCTGGTGACAGCATACGTAATCGGTCCCGGGCTTTTCAACAGAAATTGCGCTACAACGACCTTGTCGCGGTTTGCTCCTGGGGGGACTGGAATCGACAGCGCGGGTGCTGCACTCTCGGTCTCCAAGCCGGCCTTACCAGGTGTGTAGAGAAATGGCTAGACGAGGGCGGGTTTTATCTCCAGGGCGGGCACGCTCGCGGCCGCCGGCTCGACGAACGGTATCGGCTCCGGGGCAACGATGGTGCTCTCTCCGGGCATCAGGACGCGGACGTCCGTCAGCGGGGCCCTTCGCGAAGCTTCCAGCTCGAAGGCGCGGGGCGGCCGCCGCAGGAAACCGGCCTTGCGCCACCAGGGTCCGACCGGATGGAGGGTTCCCCAGTGGATGGGAACCGCTACCCGGGGTGTCAACATGCCGAGCGCATCCGCTGCCTGGGCGGGGTCCATGTGGTCGCCGCGCAGGTAGGGGCCGCAACCCCAAATGGGGATCATCGCCGCGTCGATATCGAACGTCTGACCCAACTCGCGCATGTCATCAAAAAGGGCCGTGTCGCCGATGAAGAAGACGGTCTGGTCACCCACGAACATGTAGCTCAGGACCGTCTTCGGGTACCAGAACGGCCAGTACAGGCCCGATTCGTGCTGGGACGGCGTGGCGTGGATCTTCACATCACCGATTTTCATGACGTCACCCACTTTCATCTCCACGACCTCGTGCGGGACGTTTCTGCGCAGGTATCTGCTCGCGCCTGCCGGGGCGATGATGGGAACGTCCCCCGGGACCATGCGGAGCGAGGCGTAATCCATGTGGTCGAAGTGCATGTGTGACAGCACCACGGCGTCTATCTCTCGCAGATCGATGGATCCGGGCGACAGGTCGGATTGACGCTTCAAAAAGCGGAACTTAGGGCGAAAGACGGGGTCGGTTAGTATCCTGGTACCCGACATTTCCACGATGGTGGTGGCATGACCGACGAATGTTATGTGGGCGTGTCCATTGGTAGTGTGGTGCTGAGGATGCAATTCTCTCTCCTGTTGGTGTGAGACTAACCCGCTCGACTTGCCTACTCGGGTATGAGATGCTGGGCATTCCGAGAGAAGCTAACTTAACGCAGAGGGTTTGGAAAGCAATTTTCAGGCCCGGGTGGAACCTACTATTTCTCAATGATTAAGGCCTGCTGACTGGGCGCGATAGAACGAAACTGACGGTAAGATGCACAAACCCTAGCAAGAATGCAACGCTTAAGTTTCAGATTTCGCGTGATCCGCGACCTGGTCCTGCGCTACACCGTGGTGTGGGTGGCCGATGCGGTTTCGATCGCTGTCACTGCCTTTCTCCTGCCCGGCATTTACTTTCTGCGTGAGGACCGCTTCTGGTACCTACATCCCTTTACCGTCGCGCTCCTCCTCGGCCTGCTTAACGCCCTCGTACGGCCGGTGTTGATTATCCTGCTCCTCCCCATCACGTTTGTCACCCTCGGGCTCGCCACACTGGCGCTCAATGCCGCCCTGTTCTATTTCATTCCCGTGGTGGTGGACACGTTCGTCATCGAGAGCTTCGGCGGGGCCGTCGTGGGGCTGCTCGTCCTCACCCTGGTCAACACCCTGCTCGGCAACCTCATCAAGCTCGGAGACGACTACTCGTTCTATTCGACCCTCATGAACAAGTTCAGCACCCTGACCCGCCCACGCGAGGTGGACCTCCACAACCGAGGCCTTCTCATTCTGCAAATCGACGGCCTCGCCTACGGCAGCTTCAAGCGCGCAATCAAACGGGGCAAGATGCCCTTTCTCAACTCGCTGCTCAAGCGACGGCGGCACGTGATCCGTAAGTGGTTTTCCGGGCTGCCGTCCCAGACCTCCGCCGTGCAAACGGGCATTTTCTACGGGAGCAGCTACGACGTGCCGGGCTTTCGCTGGTACAACAAGAGAGAGGGGAAAATGATCGTATCGTCCAGCGCGTCCGACCTGAGGGCGATCGACGAGCGCATGGGGTCCGAGCGCCAGTCGATTTTGGAAAGCGGTACCTGCATCAGCACGCTGGTGCACGGCAACGCGAACAAGAAGATCCTCACCGCGAGCGCCCTCAGCAACAAGGATATCAAGCACCACCGGGGTGAGCTCGAGGACTTCGCCATCTTTTCGCTCCATCCCTACCTCTATACGCGGACCATTCTTTTCATGCTGTGGGATTTCCTCGTCGACCGTTTTGAAGCGGGCATCGAGTTCATGAAGAGCAAGAAGCCCCGGCTGGTTCGCAGCGTGATATTTTCGCTCCACCGGGCCATCGGTAACGCGTGTTTCCGCGAGATGACTTCCTTCTTTGTCCGTGAGGATATCGTCCGCGGTATACCAATCATCTTTGCGAATTTCATCGGTTACGACATGGTTGCGCATTACGCCGGGCCCGACTCGCGCAACGCGCTGAGCACCCTGACCGGTATCGACCGCCGCTTCAAGCACATAAGCCGTACAATTCGCAAGAAGGCGAGAAAACATTTCGACATGATTATTCTCTCCGATCACGGCCAAACCCGGTGTGTCTCCTTCTCGGGACTCTACGGCAAGTCGCTGGAGAAGGTCATCCAGGACAAGCTCGAGCACGGGCAGGTGCGGCACCTTCCGCGCACCGGAGAGCTCGCCTACTTCGACACACTGCTGCGGGAGATGCGCATGGTCGAAGACGCCTACGGAACCATCCCCATCCGGCGGGGGCGCCGGACACTGGAGAGGCTGCATGCGCGGATAAAGGAGGAGGTTACCGAGGAAAAAGCGGCCGGGGGGGTTGTCGTGTGCCCCAGCGGGAACCTGGCGCACGTGTACTTTACCGAGGTCCCGGAGCGGCTGCGGGTGGACTACCTGATGGAAAAGTACGCGACGCTGATCGAATATCTCGTCTCGCATCCGGGGATCGGTTTTCTCATCGCCACCAACAGCGAGGGTGAACTGCTGATGATGGGCAAAGGGGGTATGCGAAAACTGCGTTCGGGCGAGATCGACGGCGAGGACCCGCTCGCGCCCTACACGAGCGGTCACGACCCGCAGCAGCTGGTCGACGCGCTGGTGCAGATGAGCAGCTACCCGAGCGCTGGCGACCTCATTCTGAACGGGACCATTCTGCCCGACCGCACGGTGGTCAGTTTCGAGAACCAACGGGGTACGCACGGTGGCCTGGGCGGGCAGCAGACCGAGCCGTTTATCATATACCCGCGGCGGTTTCGGGGCACGAAGGATCAGGTTCAGAACCCCGTGGACGTTCACAATTTCATCAAGGAGCTCCTGCCCTCCTAGGTCGCCACGCCCGTGCGATTCGCGTACCGCCGTCTCATGTTGTTTAGCGAGTGCCTTTGTGGCATAATCGTGGCTCTGGGAAATACCCGCGGCGGAATCTCAAACCGACAGGAAGGTCCCGATGGAACTATCGACCGCGGCTGAACCGCGGCCCCTGACAGACTCGCTCTTGCGGCATCACCCAAGGGATTTCCCCGCTTTCCGCGACACTTTCGGTAACGACTGCCCGGTGGAAATCGAAATCGGTTGCGGCAAGGGCAAGTTCCTCATCGCGCGGGCGCTCGAACACCCGGAGATCAATTTTCTGGGGATCGACGTGTCGTGGAAATGGATGAAGCGCGGGGTGGAACGCTCGAACAAGCGGGGCCTGGCCACCCTGAAGTTTATCAGGACGGATGCCCGCGAACTCGTGACCTGCGGGATTCCCGACGACAGTGTATCTATCTTTCACATCTATTTCCCGGATCCCTGGCCGAAACGCCGCCACCGTAAGAGGCGCCTCATTACGGGTGGTTTCTTGAACCTGCTCGCCGGGCGCCTGACGGACAAGGGCGTCATCGAGCTGGCGACAGATCACGACGATTATTTTATGCAAATGCGGCTCGCGGTGGTACAGAGCGGCGTGGCCTGGAGTGCAGTTATCGAGAAGACGAACGACCGGTTGTTCGCCGCCTGCGCAAAAACCAACTACGAATTGAAGTACGAGTTCGCCGGCAGGACTCTCCACTATCTCGAGCTCGTCAAATAACCCGCAACTCGCAAGGAGAATCAATGATCAAGGACCCCATCGCCCGCTTCAAGGAAGTACTGTCGCAAGCGGAGGCGGCCGGAATCGTACTCCCCAACGCGGCAGCTTTCGCCACCGTCGGCAAGGAATCCCAACCGACCGTCCGCATGCTGCTTCTCAAGGACGCGGATGACAGCGGTTTCGTATTTTACATGAACATGCGGAGCCCCAAGGCACGGCAGATGGAAGAGAACGCGCTCGCGTCGGCCTGCTTTTGGTGGCCGGCGCTGGAACAGCAAGTACGTGTGGAGGGTTCGGTGGAGGCGGTCAGTGATGAGGAAGCGGATGACTACTTTGCGACCCGTCCCCGTGGCAGCCAGATCGGCGCGTGGGCATCCGACCAGAGCAGTGAGCTGTCGTCCCGTGACGAACTCATAACCGCTGTCAAGGCGGTGGAGGACAAGTACGGCGATCAGCCGATTCCCCGCCCGCCCCACTGGTCGGGGTACCGCCTCGTCCCCCAGCGCATCGAGTTCTGGGTGGGAAAGCAGGACCGGCTGCACGAGCGCTACCTGTACACACGACGCGAGGACGGCTGGGCGATCTCGCTTCTTGCTCCCTGAGCTATTGGCGTCGCACGGGTGGATTGTCTCCTGACCCGCGCTCCACCTGCAGCTCGGGGCGGTGCGTGGCTAGGTTGCCTCCGTCGCCGTGCTCCACTTCGCTCGGCTACCCCGCTGCGCGGGGTGATCCTCGCTCGTTCCCGCAACGGCTCCGTCACCAACCTAGCCACACACCGCCCCTCATGCCCACATGGGGCTCTGTCAACAACCCAACTGGCGCCCCCCTTTTGTCCCGGATGATGCAACAGCGGAACGCTAGTCACCGTACAGCGATTTTACTCGGCCCCAGGTGGTCTCTTCGACCGGATGGTCGCCACACACGCACGTCGCGTTGCTGTTTATAATCCCGTTGTAACTGGGAACTCCGGCATGGTCCTCGAATGAGCAATCAGTCACTTCGATCGTTCCCGAGGCAGAATCGGGGTGCGGGGTAATCGGGTACACGCAGCAGGCCGGGGTACCGCCGCCAAACGCGACCACCGTCAGAACGTGGATTGGCGCCGCCAGACATGAGCCATACGCAACGGCAACGCCGGCTTGCGAGTCGCCGACCGTGACGGCGAAGGGCTGGAGGTCCGAGAGCCAGATGCCTGGATAGCAGGCGGGCAACGACGCCTGAAACAGGATCGCCATCGCACCCGGCGTGATCGTGTGTACCAGGTAAAAGTGGTTGGGATTGTTTGTGTCCACCAGATTGCAGTTGTTGCCCGTCACGTCAGCGAATATCGAAATAATCCCCGCCTGGCCAAGAACCATGGTCGCCCACAGCGTGAACACGACCGTCAATAACAGTGCTTTTTTCATGACCCACGCCCTTGTGGGTAAACGTCTGTCGCAGGCCATCTATAGCGTAGCACAGTTTGTCACGCCCGACCCGTTGCAAACAAGTTACGGCGGCGCACGGGTGGATTGTTGACAGAGCCCCATGCGGGAAACGAATTGAGGGGGCGTGTGTTGGGTTGTTGACAGAGCCGTTGCGGGAACGAGCGAGGATCACCCCGCGCAGCGGGGTAGCCGAGCGAAGTGGAGCGCGGCGAGGGAGACAACCCAACACGCGCCCCCGCGAAGCGGGATATCCGAGCGAAGCGGAGCGCGGGTCAGGAGACAATTCGACAGCGCACCGTCGTAACCCGTACGCCGCCTAGTCTTCGTACTGGACCTTCAGGGATTCGACGACGCTCGCGTCGGCCAGCGTCGCCACGTTGCCCAGTGCGCGGCCCTCGGCGATGTCGCGGAGCAGCCGGCGCATGATCTTTCCCGACCGGGTCTTCGGTAGATCGGCGGCGAAGATGATACGCTCGGGGATGGCGAACTTGCCGATCTTCTTGGCCACCCAAGCCTTGAGTTCCTTTACGAGTTCCGGGGTTCCTTCGACCGTACCGGCCAGGGTCACGAATGCGGCCAGTGCCTGCCCCTTGATCTCGTGGGACATCCCGATCACGGCCGACTCGACGACTGCCTTGTGCTCGACAAATATGCTCTCCAGCTCCGCGGTCCCGATCCGGTGGCCGGCAACATTAACGACGTCATCGACCCGCCCCAGTATCCAGTAATACCCCTCGTCATCTTTCTTCGCACCATCGCCCGCAAAATAGATGCCGTCCCACTTGGACCAATATGTCTCCTTGTACCGCTCGGGGTCTCCATAGATGCCGCGAAGCATCCCCGGCCACGGTTTGCGGATGGCGAGCAGGCCTGCATTGGTCTCTTTTCCGCTCTCATCCAGTACCGCGGCGTCGATGCCGAAAAACGGCAAGGTCGCACTGCCGGGCTTGGTCGTTGTGGCGCCGGGAATCGGTGTGATCAGAATGCCGCCCGTTTCCGTCTGCCACCACGTATCGACGATGGGGCAGCGGCTGTGTCCGATGACGTTGTGGTACCACATCCACGCTTCGGGGTTGATCGTCTCACCGACGGTCCCCAGCAGGCGAAGCGAACCGAGCTCGTATTTCTCCGGCCACTGGTCACCCCATTTCATAAACGTGCGGATGGCTGTCGGCGCGGTATAGAACACGGTGACACCGTAGCGCTCGACAATCTCCCAGAAGCGCCCCTCATCCGGTGCGTTCGGCGCGCCCTCGTACATCACCAGGGTCGCCGCGTTCGCCAGAGGACCATAAACGGTGTAGCTGTGCCCGGTCACCCAACCGATATCGGCCGTGCACCAGTAGACGTCATCGGGTTTGATATCAAAAACGTACTTCATCGTGTGGTACGTGTAGACCATGTACCCGCCCGTCGTGTGGATGATCCCCTTGGGCTTGCCGGTCGTACCGCTGGTGTAGAGCAAGAAAAGCATGTCCTCGCTGTCCATCTCCTCCGGCGGGCAGTGGGTCGCGCTCTTTTCCACCACATCGTGGTACCAGTGGTCTCTGCCCTCTTTGATTCGGCAGGGAAACGGATCAGCGGCGGACCGCTTGACGACCATCACTTTCTCCACGCAGTCACAGTCCTCAATGGCCTCGTCCACGATGTCTTTCAAGGGCAGTATTTTGCCACGTCGCCAGCCGCCGTCGGCCGTGATGACGAGCGCCGCCTCGCTATCGAGCACGCGGTCACGAATCGATTCGGCGGAAAACCCGGCGAAGATGACCGAATGGACCGCGCCGATCCGGGCGCATGCCAGCATGGTGATGGCGAGTTCCGGTATCATCGGCAGATAAATGGCGACCCGGTCCCCCCGCTTGATGCCCAGGTCCTTCAGCGCATTGGCGCACTTGTTGACCTCGCGCCACAGGTCCCAGTATGTGAGCACCCGTTCGTCCCCAGGTTCGCCCTGCCACAGAATCGCCGCTTTGTTCCGGGTCGCAGTTGTTAGATGCCGGTCGAGGCAGTTCTCGGTAATGTTGGTCTTGCCTCCCACGAACCACTTGAAGAAAGGCGCTTCGCTCTCGTCCAGCACTCGGTCCCACTTCTTGTACCAGTGCAGTTCCTCGGCGACGGAGGCCCAGAATTTCTCCGGGTTCTTGATGCTCTCCTCGTATTCTTCCTTGAATTGACCAAATGAAGAAATGTGAGCGCCCTGCTGAAACGCCTTTGGGGGTGGAAATTTCCGCTTTTCATCAAGAATCGTTTCCAGATGCTTGTCCGCCATGAGGTGTTGCTCCTTTCGGGACGAACGATGGATCAATCTTTTCTGGAATTCCCTTCCCGGTGCCGAGAGAGGAGTCTACCAAATCTCAACGGTATACGCCACGGACAGCGTTCGAGCGCGGGAATGAATTGGGGGGGCGCCTGTTGGTTTGTTGACGGAGCCCCATGCGGGGATGAGTGGCGGTGCGCCAGTTGGGCTGTTGACGGACCCGTCGCGGGAGCGAGCGAGGGGGCGTCTGTTGGGCTGTTGACAGAGCCGTCGCGCGAGCGAGCGAGGATCACCCCGCGTAGCGGGGTAGCCGAGCGAAGCGGAGCGCGGCGAGGGAGACAATCCAACAGACGCCCCCGCGAGGCGGAGTGTCTAGATGAGCGGCGCCAGCCCGAATCGCTTAATCTTGTTGTAGAGCTGCTGTCTGCTCAGGTTAAGGGCGAGCGCCGTGTGAGAGATATTCCAGGAGTGTTTGACCAGCATCTTCTGCAGGAGTTCTTTTTCCCACACGTCGAGCATTTTCTTCAGGGACACCGTTTCGTCCGTTCCGCCGACCGTGGCCGTCTTGATCAGGTGCTCGAACTGATCGACGTCGATAACCTTTTTGTCTTCACCGAGGGCGAGGGCACGTTCGATCGAATTCTCGAGCTCCCGCACGTTGCCGGACCAGGAGTGATACAACAGCATCTCCTTCGCCACCCGCGTCAGCAGCGGCTTTTCTTTCTTCATCTCGCGGCAATATTTCTCGAGGAAATGGTCGACGAGCGGCAGGACATCTTCCGGACGATCTCGCAGCGGGGCCAGGTGGATCGGCACCACGTTGAGCCGGTAGAACAGGTCGTCCCGGAACCTCCCTTTTTCGACCTCGAGGGCCAGGTCCTTGTTGGTGGCGGCGATAACCCGCACGTCGATCTGGATCACGCGGTCATCACCGAGGCGCCGCACCTCGTTTTCCTGCAGCGTACGGAGAAGCTTGACCTGCAGCTCGATCGGCATGTCGCCTATTTCATCCAGAAAGATGGTGCCGCCGTTGGCCGCCTCGAACAGGCCCGCCCGGTCCTGGTCTGCACCGGTAAACGCCCCCTTGCGGTAGCCGAAAAGCTCGCTCTCCAGAATGTCCTTCGGCAGCGCACCGCAGTTTATCGACACCAGGGGCCGTTCTTTTCGGGCGCTGTTGTAGTGGATCGCCTTGGCGATCAGTTCCTTGCCCGTACCGGTTTCGCCCTGGATGAGGACGGTCGTCGACAGCGGCGCGACCTTCTTGATGACCTCGAATGTCTCCTTCATCGCACGGCTGCGACCGATGATGCCGGCGAATTCGTAGTTGCCGGCGACTTCCTGGCGCAAGCTCACGTTCTGGGTTTCCAGCGCGTTCTTCAACATCTCGAGATCGCCATGGCGACGCGTATTCTCGATCGCCACCGCCGCCTGCGCGCCAAAGGCGTTCAATATCGAGAGATCCGCCTGGCTGAACGTCTCTGATATGCGGTCGCTGTCCGCGTAGATTACGCCGACGAGGTTCTCTTCGAACTGGAGGGGAATGCAGATGACCGTCTTGATGTCCAGCTCGACGATACTCTTCTTGTCACGAAGGTCGTCTTCTTCCTGGGCGTTGGTGACCACCTGCGGCAGGCCGGTCTCGGCAGCGTTCTGGATGACGCTGAGACTGCGGTCGAAGTTCTTGTGTGACATCGGCTTGCCGTGCCGGGATCGCGCCAGGCTCAGGGTGAGCTCGCCGTTGTGTCGCAGCATGAGGTAACCCCGGCTGCAGTCGGTAATCTTCACGACCGCGTCGACGATTTTCTCCAGCAGCTCGCCGAGATTCATCGTGGAATTGATGGAGGTGCTGACGTTGAGAAGGGTCTCGATGATCGAGTAACGCCGCTTGAGGTCTTTTATACCGGGCTCGCGCTCGGCCGGCCCAGGCGGCGGACCGACGTGCTTGTCGATCTCCGCGAACACCCTCGCTGCGTCTGGCGTTCGCCCCTGTTCCTTCTTGCTGTGGTTCGCCATGGTGTGTCTCCCGGGCGTGTCATGCACCCAAAAATAGAGCCTGCGCAGGGCAGGCTCTTTTTTGTTAACTCACGCAATCCAAACGCTCTTTCCCAAGACCGCTAGGATCGAGACGAGCAATCCTATGTTGGCGAAGATGATATACTTCATCTCAACCACCTCCCGTCTGTCTGAGTGTTCGCTGCGTTCCATCAACAAATGAGTACGCTTTGCTCCGCTACTCACGCCTCCCTGTAAGGGCAAGCCGTGTACCAAGAATCCCGGGAACGCCTTGAAGTTCCTAATCACTTCTCATAAAAGACGTTGCTTCCCAGGTCCTTCTTTTAATAGCACAGAATGTCCAGTTTGCAAGTCGGAAGTGTCAAATTTATTTGACAGTAAATGTTGTCTATATATATAACTATATGAAATATAGATAGTTAACATGTATTGTTTATTGGACATAAAGTGTCAAATTTATTTGACACTCCCTCACCTGGCCTGGCGCTGATACAGTTACCTGCCCCTGGGCCCGAGGTCGGCGGGCGAGGCGCGAGGCCGCGACCCGGCCGGGGCCAGGCACCCACGCTCCAGGCCCGGGTGAGGCCTATCGAAGTTGATTATGGGCATCCACGCCGCAACCCCGGGCAATCCTCCGGATCGGCCGTGACGACCAGTCGATCATGATCAAAAAAAGAGCCTGCAGCATGCAGGCTCTTCTCTTGCGCTTTCCGGCATCCTACCAAACGCTCTTGCCCCAGACGCTTTTGCCGAAGAAGGCCAGCAGTGTAACGAGCAGTCCGAGATTTGACATGATGATATACTTCATTTTGGACACCTCCTCCGAGGGTTTGATCTCTCTCCCAACCTTCGGGAGCCGCTTTCTTGGTAGCGTGTTATGGCAAGTGGTGTACCATCGTGCCGCATTGTGACGGAAAACTCCTAATTGATTACGACACGGGAGGTTAATGGAGCGTTGTTCCTTGTCGCTTCGCGTACGGGTCTCAAAAAGTCCGCACGAGTGTCAAACGGAGTTGACACCCAGCGTCGGGCGATGTGGATAACGCGTTAAATCTCAACCAAATACAGGCCTGACGTTTACTCGACGCCGAGTGTCAAATTTATTTGACAGTAGCGGGCCGGGGGGAATGGGCATTGTGCTTCACCTTGAAAAAGGTTAGGCTACCGGTACTGGCCCACAAACCCCACGAAGCGGGCCGCAGGGATTGTGCGGGGCCTTCCCCACCACTGGTGCTCCGAGCTAAATACACGAGGTATGTCCCACCGTCGACCAAGGATCTGTCCGAATGAAAGTCGTAATTTCGAGAACGGCACTGCTTTCCAAACTCGCTATCGCAATCGGCTTGCTCGTGCTGGTTACCCTGCTTTCCCAGTGCAGTGATTCCACGGCGCCAGCGCCACCGGGGAGCATCGGCATCAGGTCCGGCAATAACCAATGGTCGCTCAGAGGCACAGAGCTGCCCGACCCGCTGGAGGTGGTGATCGTGACCGCCGACGGCGCGGCCGCCGCCAACGTGACCGTCACCTTCTTTCCCCTTGCCGGGGGCGGGCAGGTATCGAGCCCGACAGTTCAGACCAACGAACAGGGCTTGGCCTCGACGCGATTCACTTTGGGACCCCCGTTGGGCACAAACCAAGTGCGGGCGAGTATCGATGCGGGATCCGTCGTATTCGAGGCGATGTCCAGCAATTTTCTCTGTCCGGAGGCGGAGGATACGCTGCGGGTGTCGTATGGGACGTCAGGACACCTCTTTCTCGCGACCAGCCGGTCTTCGCTCTTCTCTGCCGGCGCCGCGGGCATCGTTCGCGTAAACCCCTTCCCTCCGCCAACGGCCTCGAGCTTTATGGAGTTGCCCAAGGTCGAGGGCATTCTGCCGTTTGTTTGGGACATCGCTTTTTCACCCCGTGGTGATTTGTATGTCGCGGTCCGCCAGGTTTTTCCCGAGCTTCTCAAGATTGACACGGGAGGCAACGTAACCAAATTCGCCTCTCTGGAGGCCTCTGCCGGCCTCGACGCGGTGGAAATCACAACCAATCCAACCGGGCTTCTCATCGGTGTCGACATGAAAGGACCCTTCGCCGTCGGCTGCCGCGACGTGCTGACTCGCTTTCCGGTGGCCACCTACATCGACGGTGTCAACACGGACGCCGTGGCCGTCGACCCCAGGCTGCAATCGGAGGA
>JAZGDW010000314.1:0-16811 GCA_036478295.1 Candidatus Krumholzibacteriia bacterium | reverse complement strand
CTCGGTGTAGACCGTGTAGCCATGCTCAAGTACGGCATCGACGACGTCCGGCTGTTTCTTGCCAATGACTTTCGTTTTCTCTACCAGTTCTGACGGGGGAGATCCTCCATGCTGATCAGTCTGTCCTGGCTGAAAAAGTATGTTCGCATTCCGGAAGACACCCGGGTGCTTGTGGACAAACTCACCATGACCGGGCTCAATGTCGAGCGGGTTCTTCCCACCGGTTTTACCGACCCGAACGTCGTGGTCGGGCGTGTTGTGGGCGTATCCGATCACCCGAACGCGGACAAGCTGCGCGTGTGTCGCGTGGACGCCGGGGGCAAAGCACCCCGTGACATCGTGTGCGGAGCAGAAAACGTCGCCGAGGGGCAGAACGTCCTGGTGGCGTTGCCCGGAGCCAAGCTTGCAGACGGCACCCGTATCAAACAGGCGAAGATCCGCGGCGTGCGTTCCGACGGGATGATCTGTTCCGAGCGCGAACTGGGGTTGGGCGACGACGCGGCCGGTATCATGGTGCTCGAGGGTGAGTATGTGCCGGGCGCGCCGGTCTCCGAGGTACTTCCCCCACCGGACGAGATTCTGGAGATCGAAGTGACGCCCAACCGCCCGGATCTCCTGTGCCATGTCGGTGTGGCCAGGGAGGTGGCGGCGATCGAGCGGTCGCCGCTCGAGTTGCCAAAGGTGAAGACTTCATCGTCCAGCGGCAAGGCGCCCTTCAAGGTCACTATCGAAAAACCCGAGGACTGTCCCCGTTACGTGGGCAAGCTAGTGCGGGGCATCCGCGTGGGCCCGTCACCGATGTGGCTGCAGAGCTCCCTGGAGGGTGTGGGGCTTAACAGCGTCAATAACATTGTTGACGTTGCGAACTACGTCATGTTGGAGATGGGCCAGCCGCTGCACGCATTTGACATCAAACAGATAAGAGATTCCCACATCGTGGTGCGCAGGGCGCGCGACGGCGAAGCGCTGCTCGCGCTCGACGGCAAGAATTACGAGCTGACAGCGGAGACCCTGGTCATCGCCGACGCGCGACAACCCGTGGCGCTTGCGGGCGTTATCGGGGGCGAGTTATCCGCCGTGCACGGGGACACCGTAGACATCCTGATCGAGAGCGCCAATTTTGACACGACCGTCGTGCGCAGGGGGCGCAAAGGCCTTGGGATCACTACGGACGCGTCGTACCGTTTCGAGCGCGGTGTCAACCGCGACGGCTGCCTGCGGGCGGCCGAACGGGCCGCCGACTTGATCTGCGAGTTGGCAGGCGGAGAGGCAGGCCCCGTGGTGGACGCGTATCCGGCTCCTCTGGCGGCGAAGACCATCGACATCCGGCGAGACCGCACGCGCCGCATTCTCGGAGCCGACCTGACGGCGGCTGAAATCGACGAGCATCTCACTGCGCTCGGTTTCGAGACCGTGGCACGCTCGGACGACAAACTGTCGATCCTTGTGCCGTCGTTCCGGCTGGATATCGAGGAGGAGATCGATCTTATCGAGGAGGTGGCGCGCCTCTACGGCTACGACCAGATCGGCAAGGCGTGGAAGTTCCGCACCACGACCTTTGCCGAGAATCCGCCCTACGACCAGTTTGTTGAAGATCTGTGCGACCATATGGCCGCCCGCGGTTATTGTGAGGTGGCAACGAGTTCCTTCACTGACGGGCGGGAGATCGAGGACTTTGCATGGCCGGAGGATGACCCGAGGCGTACCCCCATCCCGATTCGCAACCCGCTGAACGTCCACCATCGCTACCTCCGGACCAGTCTGTTACCGGGGATGCTGGACGTCATCCGCTGGAACATCGACCACGGCGTCCGGCGCCTCAAGTTGTTTCAGGCGGGCCGGGTTTTCCTGGCCCCGCGAGGGACGACACAGCTGCCCGAGGAGCAGGCGCTGCTCGGGCTGGCGGTAAGCTACCCGAACACGGCTGACTTCTGGAACAACTTGAAGTTAGCGCCTGATCTATTTGATATTAAAGAAGAACTAGAGGTTTTCCTGCGGTCGTTCAATATTGACTTTGGGGCGGGCCTGCAGTATGGTTTTGATGGGGCGACCGGGCAATTCCGGTATCGCTTCAAGAACGACACCCTGATCGAGGGTGGGGTCGTTAACGAGCAGGTCAGCCGGCGGTACGATTTCGAGCAACCGGTGTGGTACGCGAGCCTGGACCTGGTGCGGCTCTTTCAGCACCATGCGAGCCAACCGCGGCTCCGGCCGATCGTCGATTATCCGAGTTCGAAACGAGATCTGTCGCTCATTGCCGGCCAGGGCGTGGAATTCGCTCAGATCGAGAAATCTCTGGTCAAGACCGGAGGGCGCTTGCTAGAATCAGCCCAGGTTTTCGACGTATACCGTGGTGACAAAATCGCAAGTGGACACACGGCTTACGGCGTGCGCTTGACCTTTCGCTCCTCGAAGGGAACGCTGACCGACGCTGAAGTCGATCAAATCATTGATAAAGTGCTGACAAGACTGAAAAATGAGTTAAAAATCGAATTGAGGACCTGATGACCTCAAGCCAAGCGCCCAAGTTTGAGAAGTTGGATCGGTTGGAAGCCAAGATATCCCGGGCGGTGGAGAAATTTGCAGAGTTGGAGGCGGCTCGCCGGACACTGCAAGAAAAGAATGAAAAGACTGAGGGGCAGCTTCGCGAGTTACGGTTGCATAATAACGAGCTTTCTAAACAGATTTTCGAGTTGAAGACGGCCAAAACAGAGCGGCCGGTGGGGCTGGTGGAGGAAAAAAAGATTTTAAATAAGATTGATAGAATGCTAGAGAAGTTCGGAGAACTGCAAATCTAGAGTGTTAAGGGGCCTTTACAGCGGTAGAAGCGGTATTGGCTTATAGTTACTAAGGTAAGAAGACTTAGACGGAGTCCAAATGGAACAACCCAGCGTCATCACAGTGAAAATATTTGGACGCGAATACAAGATCAAAGGACACGCTGATAAAAGCTACATCGAAGAAATGGCCAAATACGTCGATGAAAAGATGCGAGAACTGGCTGGCAATTCGTCGCTGCCTTCGCAAGACACAATTGCGATTCTTGCGGCCCTGAACATTGCGGATGAGTTGTTTCAGGAACGCGGTCAGTCATCTGAGACGGTTTCCTCTGTGGAGCAAAAGGCGGATCATTTGATTGCGTTACTCGATCAAAATCTTCTTGCCAGTAAATGAAAGATAGTTTTCATCACTGACAATGATAACCCTTGATGGGGAACAGCTGGTTTGATATGATTTTCGAGAATTCCCTACCATGTTTGTGATGGAAAGGTAACTATTGAGCCAACACCTCTTTGTGGGAATCCCGAATTTGGTGAGGGCTGTCATGCCCCAACGGGGACGACAAAACTTGCCATGAGGGTGTCCACTTGAACCGAAAGGTTCAAAAGTTCCCTTGCACACGGCATAGCGTGGGGAATTTTCATTTCTCCTCCCTCCGAGTTTCTCCCCTGATTCAAAAAAGAAACGTCTAAAACACGCGTCTGACCCGTGTCGTTCATCGATAGGGGGAACCAGCATGAATAGCGTATTCATTATTGTCGGCGCCGCCGTAGCAGCCCTTGCCGTTGGATTCTTCATCGGAGCGTTGTTGGGCCGGCGAGCGGTAACGAATCAAATGCAAAACTCGAAGAGGTTATCGGACACTATAATTGGCGAAGCGCAGAAGCACGCTGAGAACTACCGCAAAGAGGCGGAGATCGACGCCAAGGATATGGATCTCAAGATGAAACTCGACTTCGAGGAAAAGACCCGCGCCACACGAGAACAGCAGAAGGAGCAGGAGTTGTCTCTCATCACCAAGGAGAGCAACCTGGCCCGCAAGGTCGACCTGCTCGACAAGAAAGAAATGGCGCTGGATGAGAAACAGCTGGCGATCGATCGCAAGCAGGAGCGGCTGGACCAGAAACTGCTGGAGACCAACCGCCTCATCGCCGAGGAGAACGTGCGGTTGGAGCGCATCGCCGGTATGAGCAAGGAGGACGCAAAGGTCATGCTGATGCGCAACCTGGAGAGCGAAGCCAAGATGGAGGCGGCACGGCGCATCAAGGAGATCCACGAGGAGGTACGGAGGACCTCGCAGCGCGACGCGCAAAAGATTATCACGCTCGCCATCCAGCGTTACGCCGCCGACCAGAGCGTCGAGACCACGGTATCGGTAGTGGACCTGCCCTCCGACGAGATGAAAGGCCGCATCATCGGCAAAGAGGGTCGGAACATCCGCGCTTTTGAGAAGGCCACCGGAGTGGACGTCGTCATCGACGATACCCCGGAGGCCGTAACCCTGTCGTCTTTCGACCCGGTACGGCGCGAGGTGGCCCGGTTGGCGCTGCAAACCCTCGTGCACGACGGACGAATCCACCCGGGACGCATCGAGGAAGTGGTCGAGAGAACCCGCGAAGAGATGCAAAAGGGTATCCAGGAATTCGGCGAGCAGGCCTGCATGGACTTGAACCTGCACGGTATGCACGAGGAGATGGTAATGCTCGTCGGCAAGATGCACTACCGCACGAGCTACGGGCAGAACTGCCTCAAGCACTCCATGGAGGTCGCGTACCTGTCCGGTATGATCGCCGCCGAGTTGAAGCTCGACCAGCAAATCGCCCGCCGCGCGGGCCTGCTGCACGACATCGGCAAGGTGGTGTCGCACGAGGTGGACGGCTCGCACACCGAGATCGGTGGTGAGTTTGCGCGTCGCTACGGCGAGAGCGAGCAGATTGTCAACGCGATACATGGCCACCATCAGGACATCGATGCCACGTCGCTCTACACACCCATCGTGGAGGCGGCCGACGCCATCAGCGGCGCGAGGCCGGGCGCCCGGCGCGAAACGCTCGAGGCGTACGTCAAGCGGCTGGAGAAGCTTGAAACCCTCGCCAGCGCATTCGAAGGCGTCGAAAAAGCGTACGCGATCCAGGCGGGACGCGAGATACGGATAATGGTGAGCAACGAGCGCATAGATGATGCCCAGGCGGCCAAGCTCGCGTTCGACATATCTCGCAAGGTCGAGAACGAACTCGAGTACCCGGGACACATCAAGGTGGTCGTTATTCGTGAGACCCGTGCGGTGGAGTACGCGAAGTAGCGAGTGGAATCGAGGACACGTTGGTAATCGCGTTTATTGGTGACGTTGTCGGTAGAGCGGGCAGGCGAACGGTCGCACGCGTCGTCCCCATGCTCAAGGAGCGTTTCGCGCTCGACTTGATCGTGGCCAACCTCGAAAACGCCGCTGGTGGTTTCGGGATCACGGAGAAAGCGTTCGACGAGCTCGAGCGCGCCGGCGTGAACTTCTTTACCAGCGGCAACCACATCTGGGACAAGAAGGAAGGCGTGGCACTGCTCAACCTGCGCAATAATATGTTGAGACCGGCCAACTATCCGGGTAACGCGGAGGGCGTCGGTTTTCGCGTTATCACGGTGAAGAACACGCAGGTGGCACTGTTCAACGTACAGGGACGGGTGTTCCTGCCGCCGATCGACTGTCCCTTCAGGACGATGGACAGGTTGCTCGAAAACGTCGGCAACGACTGCAAGGTCAAGCTGCTCGATCTGCACGCCGAGGCGACGAGCGAGAAGATGGCGATGGGCTGGTACCTCGACGGGCGCGTGTCAGCCATTCTCGGCACGCACACGCATGTCCCGACGCGGGACGAGCGTATCCTGCCCGGTGGCACGGCTTATGTGACCGACGTGGGAATGACCGGCGCGTACGACTCGGTGTTGGGCATATCCAAGGATGTCGCCGTGCAGCGCTTTCTTGAGATGCGACCCATACGCTTCCAGGTGGCAAGCAAGGACCTACGCTCCGATCTGGTCGTGCTCGATATCGACGAGTCAACCGGCAAGGCGAACAGCATCGAACATCTCCAACTCGAGGTGGCGGAATAAGTGAAGATTCTAGACGGCAAGGCGGCCGCGGTCGTCGTGCAGGAACGGGTGAAACAACAGGTGGCACAGTTATCCGGTGACAACAAGCCGGTACTGACGCTCGTCCAGGTCGGCGAAGACCCGGCGTCGAGCGTGTACGTGCGGACCAAGTCCCGGATGAGCGAGTTTTGCGGCATCGAATCGCGCCAGGTTCATCTGCCCAAGGACGTAAGCGAGAAGCGTTTGCTCGGGACACTCGAGGACTTGAGCTCGGACGCATCGGTGAACGGCATCCTCCTGCAGTTGCCGTTGCCGCCGCACATCGACCAGGACCGCGCGGTCGCTACGATCGCTGCCATCAAGGACGTCGACGGGTTCCATCCGGAGAACCTCGGGCTCCTGACGTCGGGCAAGCCGCGCTTCGTGCCGTGCACACCGCTGGGCATCCAGGAGCTGTTCGTGCAGAACAAAATCGAAACGTCGGGCAAGCGCGCCGTGGTCCTCGGCAGGAGCATCATCGTGGGCAAACCGGTTTCCCTCCTGCTCGGCCTGAAAGGGCAGGGCGGCGATGCGACGGTGACGGTCTGCCACAGCCGCACTCGCGACATCGCGGCCGTAACGCGCGAGGCGGATATCGTCATCGCCGCCATGGGACAGCCGGGCTTCGTAACCGCGGACATGGTCAAAGAAGGAGTGGTCGTGATCGACGTGGGCATAAACCGCGTGGATGACGCGACGCGCAAGAAGGGCTACCGGCTGGTAGGAGACGTGGACTTCGACGCCGTCGCCGAGAAAGCATCCTGGATCACGCCGGTTCCGGGTGGCGTGGGCCCCATGACCGTCGCCATGCTCATGTCCAATACACTAAAAGCTTTTTCCCTGCAGGCAGTGGCCTCAAATGTTGTTGGGTGACCGGGACTACTTTACCGTTACCGAGATAAACCGCGAGGTCAAAGCGATCCTCGACCAGAACTACCGGAGCGTCCGCGTGGTCGGGGAAATCTCTAACTTCAGGCGCCACTCGTCCGGACATCTCTATTTCACTCTCAAAGACGCGGAATCGCAGCTCAAGGGCATGTGCTTTCGCGGCGACGCCGGCAGAGTGGACTTCGACCTGGCGGACGGGATCAAGGTCCTGGTCAGCGGGCGCCTGACCGTCTACGAGCCGTACGGCCAGTACCAGATCGTCGCCTCGCGTATCGAGAAGGCCGGCGTCGGCGAGCTCGAGCAGGCGTTTCGCGCCCTCAAGGACAAGTTGGAGAAAGAGGGTCTCTTCGATCCCGAGCACAAGCAGCCGCTGCCGGCGTATCCGTTCAAGCTGGCCGTGGTCACCTCGCCCACGGGGGCCGCGGTGCACGACGTCATTTCGACGGTCGCGCGGCGCTGGCCGTGTGCCGAATTGCTGCTCTTTCCCGTCCGCGTGCAGGGAGAATCCGCCGCGGGCGAGATCGTGCGCGCCCTCGAGCGGCTGCCCGAGGTGCCCGACCTCGAGTTGATTATTGTGGGGAGGGGAGGGGGCAGCCTCGAAGACCTGTGGGCGTTCAACGAGGAGGCGGTCGCCCGGGCCATCTACCAGTGCCCGGTGCCCGTCATCAGCGCGGTGGGGCACGAGACCGATTTCACCATCGCCGATTTTGTCGCGGACGTACGCGCCGCCACTCCGACGATGGCGGCGGAGATCGCCGTTCCGGAGCTGGCAGACGTGCTCGAGAATCTCGAGCGCATGCAGGCGACGCTGACCCAACGCATGCGGGGCGCCGTCGATTTGTACAAGGTGCGGCTGCGAGAGCTCTTGAGGAGCTACGCGCTGGGTCAGGTGCGCGGCAAAATCGAGCGCTACCTGCAGGCGCACGACTACGCGATGGACAACCTGCAGCGGCGGATCAGTGAGGTGGTCCGAACAGGGAGGGTAGCGTTGACTCATGCGATGACGAGGTTGCAGGGCCTCGACGCGACGGCGATCCTCGGGCGCGGGTATTCGATCTGCGCGGATTTCGAAACGGGGGCCGTCATCAGCAGCGCGGCGCGCGCCGCCGAGATACGCGACATGAGGGTCACATTCAAAGACGGCAGCGTCCTGTCGGAAGTAAAGGAGAAACTCGATGGCAAGCAATAAAGGCAAGTTCGAAGAGGCCATGGAAAAGCTCGAGGGCATCGTCGCGGAGCTCGAGAGCGGCGATTTTTCGCTGGACGAGTCCATGAAGAAGTTCGAACAGGGCCTCAAACTGGGTAACGTGTGCAAAGGCATGCTGGAAAAAGCGGAAGAAAAGATAAAACTGCTGGTCGAGAACGAGGATGGCGGCCTGGAGCAAAAGGAGGCGCCGGATGAGTTCTGAGACGGACCGGGGCGCTGCGCCCGCGAGCTTCGACGACCGGGTGGCGGACGAGCGCCGGCGTGTGGAAAGGCGCTGCGGGGAGCTGGTGTCGCAGCTGCTGCAAGCTCCCGCCAACGTACGCGGGGCGGTCGAGTACGCACTACTCGGTGGTGGCAAGCGGTTGCGGCCGCTGCTGTGCGTGTGGACGCACGAGGCATTCGGGGGCGTCCGTGCGGACGCCTGCCTGGACACCGCCTGTGCGATCGAATGCCTGCACACGTATTCGCTGGTGCACGACGACCTGCCGTGCATGGACGATGATGACATGCGGCGGGGCCGCCCGAGCTGCCACAAACAGTTTGGTGAGGACGTCGCGGTCCTCGCCGGGGACGCGTTACTCACGTTGTGTTTCGAGATCCTGCTCGCGATGGGAGGACCCGAAGCGTTGCGTGCCGGGACGCGGGTCGAGGTGATGCGGGTAATCGCCCGTGCGGCGGGTGGTGCAGGTCTCATTGGCGGCCAGGCGCTCGATCTCATGGGCGAGCAACTCCCGCGCACCCTGGAGACTGTGGAACGGGTTCACGGACAAAAGACGGCGGCCTTGATCGCCGCGGCGCTGGAGAGCGGGGCGGTACTGGCAGGGGCCGATGCCGCGGGTCGGAAGCGCGCGGGGCAGGCGGGATACCTGGCGGGGCAGGCGTTCCAGATCGTCGATGACGTACTCGACGTGGAGGCCGATCGCGATACGCTCGGCAAGACCCCTGGCAAGGACGCCAAGGATGGCAAGCTGACCTATCCGTCGCTGGTCGGGGTAGAGGATTCGACAAGCAAGGCGCACGAGCTCATCTCACAGGCAAAGTTGCTCTTCGCGGGCGAGGCGGGCGCCTCCAGCCTGTTGATGCTGCTGGGCAGTGTGGTCAAGAGGTCCTATTGACGGACAGAACGGCGGTTTCGGCATGATAGAAGCGATGCAGGCCAAGCCCTTTTTGGTTGCAATCACGGCGGGGGCATGCGCACAATTGGTCAAAGTCCTCTCTTTTATCGCTTTGGAAAAGAGAGTAAACTATAAGCGGTTCGTCCAGACCGACGGGGCACCCAACATGCACAGCGCGGCGTTTTCGGCGCTGACCACCGCCGTCGGTGTCCGGCAAGGCTTTGATTCACTTATGTTTGCCTTCGCCGTGTGCGTCACGGCGATCATTCTGGTAGACACCATGAACGTCAAGAATGCGACCTCGAGACAGGCGGAAGCCGTACTGCTCCTGCTCGACCGGCTGCGCAACAAGCCGTTCCCGAATCCCGAGGAGAAGCGGCTCTCCTACACCCCCATGGATGTGCTCAGCGGAGTGGGGTTGGGAATCGGGGTCGCACTGCTCGTTTTCTAGCCAAAGGAACCCGGTATGTCCAGACTTCTCGACCACATCAACTCGCCGGTGGATGTCAAGAAACTCTCATCCAAACAGCTACCGGACCTCGCCGAAGAGCTGCGGCACGAGATAATTTCGGTCATCGCCAGAAACGGCGGTCACCTCGGCGCCAGCCTCGGTACCGTGGAGCTGACGGTGGCCCTGCACTACGTGTTCGAAGCGCCGTGCGACCGCATCGTGTGGGACGTGGGACACCAGGCCCACGGTCACAAGATTCTCACCGACCGGCGGCAGGTTTTCCATACCATCCGCAAGAAGGGCGGCATCAGCGGTTTTCCCAGCCGTAGCGAGAGTGAGTACGACACCTTTGGCGTCGGGCACGCGAGCACGGCGATCAGCGCGGCCCTCGGCATGGCGGTGGCTCGCGACCTGTCGCGCAAGCACCATCATGTGGTGGCGGTGGTCGGGGACGGCGCGCTGACCGGGGGCATTGCCTTCGAGGGGATAAACAATACCGGCATCCTCAAGCCGAACATGCTCGTCATCCTCAACGACAACAAGATGTCGATCGCACGAAATGTCGGTGCACTGTCCAAGTACCTCACGCGCGTGACCTCCGGCAAGGTGTACAACCGTTTCGAGGCGGACGTATGGGAACTGCTCGGGCTCATCCCGAAGCTGGGTGGCAAGACCCGCGCGCTGGCACGGCGCATCAAGGAGAGCATCAAGAATCTCATTGTTCCCGGCATCATTTTCGAAGAGCTGGGCTTCCGGTATTTCGGGCCTGTGGACGGGCACAACGTCGAATTCCTGGTGAAGACATTGAAGGACCTCAAGCACATCAAGGGTCCGGTGCTGCTTCACATCATTACGGAGAAAGGCAAGGGGGTCGAGCGGGTCGACACGGATTCCCAGCGTTTCCACGCGGTCAGTAGTTTCGACAAGGTTCCCGGTGATCGGGCGAAGACGAAGGGCGGCCCGCCCGCCTACACCAACGTGTTCAGCGACACGATGGTGGAGCTCGGCCACAAGAACAAAAAGGTCATCGGCATCACCGCCGCCATGCCGGACGGCACGGGCTTGACGGCGTTCGCGAGGGAATTCCCCAAGCGCTTTTTTGACGTGGGCATCGCGGAACAGCATGCCACCACGTTCGCCGGTGGGTTGTCCACCGAGGGCTACATACCGGTGGCGGCGATCTATTCCACATTCCTGCAGCGCGCCTACGACCAGCTCATCCATGATATTGGTATTCAGAAACTGCCCGTGCGTTTCGTTCTGGACCGCGCGGGGGTGGTCGGGGAGGATGGACCGACCCACCACGGCGTGTTCGACATCAGTTACCTGCGCTGTGTGCCGAATTTCGTCCTCATGGCCCCGCGGGACGAAAACGAGCTGCGACACATGCTGAAGACCATGATCGACTACCACGACGGTCCCAGCGCCATCCGTATCCCGCGCGGCAACGGCGTCGGCGTCAAGATGGACCGGGAACTCATGGCGCTGCCCATCGGCAAAGGGGAAGTCCTTCGGGAAGGCAACAACGTTCTGTTTGTCGCCTACGGCACCTGTGTCTACCCCGCGCTGGAGGCGGCGTCACTTCTCGACGGCCACCACATCGACTCGACCGTGGTGAACGCGCGCTTCGCAAAACCGATCGATACCGATTTGATCGACGGCCTGCTGCACTCCGAACCGCTGGTCATAACCGTTGAGGAAAACGTGCTGTCCGGTGGCTTCGGTTCTGGCGTCCTCCAGCACCTGTCGGAAATTGGCTACGATGCCAATCGTGTGAAGATGCTGGGCGTCCCGGACCGGTTCATGGAGCACGCGCCGAGGGGTGATCTCCTGGCGCAATGCGGCCTTACCGCGGAGAATCTCGCGCAGACGGCACTGGACGCACTGCAGACGGGCAGGCGTGTGATCGACTCGGTGGCCCGCAAATCGAAATCCGCGTGAGCTGCTCGTAAAGCATTGGAAACCTCCCCATGAAACACCACACTTTTCGGCGGATCGGCGTCGCCGCAAATCTCGAAAAAGAAGACATCGCGCAGGTTTTGCAGGATTTTTTACCCGGTCTCGTCGACGCGGGCTTCGAGGTGTTCGTTACCGAGAAGCTTCATGATTTTCTCGGTGGTACCAAGGGGGTCGCATCGGGGATTCCCGGCGACTGCGACCTCATCGCCGCGTTGGGTGGCGACGGCACCATCCTCCGGGTCGCGCGTGAGTACGAAGCGTCCGGGACCCCCATCCTCGGTATCAAGGCGGGGCACCTGGGTTTCCTGACCGAGACACTCAGCGCGTCGACCATCGAGCAGATCAAAGTCGGCAAGTTCGAGATCCAGGAGCGCATGCGCATCCAGGCGAACGTCATGCAGGGGCAGACGCGCGTCGGGTCTTTTACCGCGCTCAACGATGTCGTGGTGCACACCAGCGGTTTTTCACGCATGGTGACGCTTCGCGCCGAGGTCGACGGGGCCAAGATGCGGGAGTTCTCGGCGGACGGAGTCATCCTGGCCACGGCCACCGGATCGACGGCGTACTCGCTGTCCGCCGGCGGGCCGTTGCTGTCACCGACCATAAAGGCCATCCTCATGACGCCCCTCAACCCGCACACGCTCAGCGACCGCCCGATCGTTCTCGATGCGGACGCCGAGGTCACCGTACACATCGTTTCGCCGTCGTCCGACATCCGGGTGACGGTCGACGGCCAGGTCGGCGTCGACCTGGGAGCAGGGCAGCACGTCGTCGTCCAGAAAAACGAGCGCCCGACGAACCTGGTCGTTCCAAGCGATTACGATTTCTTCAATCTTCTGCGGGAAAAGCTCTAGCACCGCGAAAGAAAACCACATGCTGCAAACACTTCGCATCAAGAATCTCGCCGTGGTCGAGGATGCCAACCTGTCATTCACGGAGGGGCTCAACGTGCTCACCGGCTCGACCGGCGCCGGCAAGTCGCTGATCCTGAGCGCCGTCAACATACTGCTCGGCGAGCGCACCCCGGTGCGCGCGATTCGGGCCGGTGAGGAAAAGGCCGTCGTCGAGGGCGAGTTTCTCCTCGGCAGACCGCTGCCCGTCGCACTTCTCTTCGGTGCAACCGATGGCAAGCGGCTGGTACTGCGACGCGAGATCCACCGCAGCGGGCGCAGCTTCGCATTCGTGAACGGGCAGGCGCAACCGCTCAAACAGTTGCACGAGATCGTGCGCGAGCTGATCGAGCCACACGGGCAAAACGAACAGCTGCAGCTCCGGCACGAAGACAACCACATCACCTACCTGGACAAGCTGGCATCGAACGCCGAGCAGCGGACACGCTACCAGAAGGCGTTGGAGGCGTATCGCGCGGCCCAGACACGCGTGGAAGGTTTCGACCGTAAGCTCGAGATACTCAAAGAGAAAAAGGAGCTCCTCGAACACCGCATCGACGAGCTCGGCCGGGCACGCCTCGAACCGGGCGAGAAGGAAGCACTCGAGGGTCGGGTGCGCCTGATGGAAAACGCGCAAGAGATTTACCGGGCGCTCTCCGAGGCATGCGACCTCATCTACGATAATGACGCATCCGCTGTCGGTGCGGTGGCACGGGCACGCAAGGGCATCGAGCGCGTTGCGGACCTGGACGAGCGGTTTGAAAAAATCGCGGCTGCACTCGACGGTGCCGAGATTACACTCAAAGACAGCGCCTCAGAAATGCGGACTCTGGTCGAATCGCTGGAGTTCGATGCGGCGACGCTCGAGGAAATGCAGGACCGGCTGGGCTATCTCGTCGGTCTCGAGCGGCGTTACCAGCTGCCGATTTCGGAGTTGATAAGGGAGTGCAACCGCTGGCGGGACGAGCTCGAATCGCTCGCTTTCGAAGATGAGGAGCGTGCGAAACTCGTAGCGGATCAGACGAAATGCGCGGTGGTGGTACGGAAGGCGGCAATGGGTCTCACGGCTTCGCGCAAGACGGCGGCCGCGACGCTGGACCAGACCATGACGCGTGAGATCGGCCAGCTCATGATGCGCGGAGCGTCGTTCCGCACGGACATTTCATGCGAGGTTGCCGAAGCGGGTGACATACTGATCGAAGGCAGGCCCGTGCACCTGTTTCCCGACGGCATCGACCGGGTGGTGTTCCACGTGCGCACCAACCCGGGCGAAGCGGAGGGCAGCGTCGGTGAAATCGCATCGAGTGGAGAACTGTCCCGCATCGCGCTCGCACTCAAAACCGTTGTCAGCATTGGGCGAGAGGGCAGCGTGCTCGTATTCGACGAAGTGGATGCCGGTGTCGGAGCGGACCTGGGCGATGTGATTGCCGGCAAACTCGGCGCGCTGGCGGGGAAGTACCAGATTATCTGTATCACACACATGCCGCAGATTGCCGCGCACGCCCGCCGCCACCTGGTGGTGCGCAAGCGCACGGCGGGAGGACGGACCGCGGCGAGTGTCGCACGGGTCGAAGGCGAAGAGCGCCTGCGGGAGATCTCGCGCATGCTCGGCGGCGACAGTCAGAAAAGGTTGGCGCTCGCCAGGGAAATGCTGCAAACTGAGAGCAAGAGACCAACCAAACAGGTGCGCCCGTAGCTCAGCTGGATAGAGCACCGGCCTCCGGAGCCGGGTGTCGGAGGTTCGAATCCTCTCGGGCGTACCAATTTTCCCTGGGGCCGCGGTCCGACTCCAATAACGCGTCCGTTCGCTTAGTGTTGTGTCTCCTGCTTGAACCGCCCTCCGTGTCCCGTTTACATCCTTGTTAAAATGCCGCAGATTGTGGATTTCTCGCCGACTGACGTGGAAACGGATCCACGTTTTCAGGGTTGTTGGCAGAGTATTCAGGCGACGATTCGTGATCGAATTCAATCTGTCAACGGGCTCGCGGTTCATACGATAGTTGTTCGACGCTTTTTCCAACACTTTTTTCAAAAAGAACTTGACGGGTTTTTGAACGGTCCTGTTGTTGAGCGACGGTTGCTCGCTC
Source organism: Candidatus Krumholzibacteriia bacterium (assembly GCA_036478295.1). Classification (GTDB taxonomy): domain Bacteria; phylum Krumholzibacteriota; class Krumholzibacteriia; order WVZY01; family WVZY01; genus JAZGDW01. Next base: position 2,310 of record JAZGDW010000314.1, on the reverse strand, counting down.
AGTGTTTATGTCCGCTTCGAACGGGCTTTGTGATCCTTCGACTCGCCACTTGTGACGGTTTTGTCAAAGACACGCGCGATCGTTCATCTTCCTGCACCAGCGGTCGTCTCAGATGCGCATGTTATAATAAAACCAGCATGAACATCCCGACCTGACAGCGTTCCTCCCCGTTGTCCCCGGACATCTCTACACGAGGAGGTATTTTGTCATGAACACCCTGTCACTTCTCTCGAGCAAGGAACTGCTCTCCCGTCTCCAGGCACTCGTTCAGAAGGAACGCAAGACCACCCTCGAGATTCTGCTTCATATCGCCGAGGTCGAGTCTCGCAGGTTTCATCTAAAACTCGGCTACGCCTCGCTATGGGAGTATTGCACGGAGCGCCTGGGATATTCCCGGTCGGCGGCCGGGCGCCGGATCGTGGCGGCCCGGTGTGTGCGGCGCTATCCGGAGCTTCGGTCCCTTCTGGCCAAGAACGAGATGTCTCTCATGACCGTTTCGCTGATCGCCCCAGCGCTCAATGATGAGAACAAGGAGGCTATTCTGCGCGGCGCCCGCAACCGGACCCAGGGTGAGGTCGAGGCACTGGTGGCGCAATACCGCACTCCGGTGGCCTACCGGGACCGGGTGCGGCCGGTGCGGGTTGCGGTGTTGGAGCCGGCTGGCGCGCCGATACTGCGGCAGCCCCGCGGGGAGTCCCAGTCTGGGACTAATGAGAGATTTCACAAGGCCGGGCCGCAGGGAGAGGTAAGTGCCCCAGTTTCGGGCCCCCAGATCGAGCAGAAGCTCTTGATCCAATTCCTGGCCAGTGCGGGCTTCATGAAAAAATACGAGGCGGCGCGCTCGCTGCTGTCGAATGGTCTCGGCAGGGCATCGTTCGCGCGTGTCTTCGAGGCGGCGCTGGACGACGTCATCGAACGCCGCAGCCCGATCAAGCGACGGGAAAGACGGGAAAAGCGCAAATTGCGCAAGGCAGAAAATCGACATATGAATGACAAGAAAGCTCGGTGCGGGAAGCGCGGGCTGCAAGAAGCAGCAACGCAAGAAACGAGTGGCAGAAACGACAGGAGCAATAGGAACAGCGAGGCTGACACAAACGGGAAGCGCAGCAGGAGCGTTCAGGTTGACACAAACGGCCAGAGCGGCAGGAGCATTAAGGTTGACACAAACGACCAGAGCGACAGGAGCAGTACGGCCGATAAGAACAGCAAGCGGAACAAGATAACCGATGCAAAGACCGGCTCGAACGCCCCGCAGCGCTCTGAGGCCTCCGGTCGGCGACCCATACCGGCTGCGATTCGCGACGCGGTCTACGCACGAGACGGCGGGCGATGCCGCTTCAAAGGCACGAGTGGCCGGCGATGTGGATCACGGAATGGACTCGAGATCGATCACGTGTTGCCGGTCGCCCGGGGTGGGCGCAATGAGGCCTCCAATCTGAGGTTGCTCTGCTCCTGGCACAATCGACTCGAAGCCGAGAGACTGATGGGTCCCGACATCGTCTCACGGTTTTGTCGAAATCATTCGCCATGAGTGCTCATCTCGTCGCTGCCACCCCGCCGTCGATCTGGTATACTGCATCGACCTGTGACTGACGTTGCGCAACCCCGGGGGCGTGCCATGAAACGAGGATTACTGCTAGCCACGGCCATGCTACTTGGCGCTAGCCTCACGTTCGGCCAGGCGGGTGCCATTGGTACGTACGCCGATCCGCTGGGTCTCGACTGTAACGTTACTGGGAGTATCGGGTCAGTGCTGAGTATCTTTGTCGTGCATACACTGACGCCGGGCGCCACGGCCTCCCGGTTTCGTGCGAGCGCGCCTCTCTGTATGCTCACAACTGGTTCGGTACATCTCTCCGACACGGTGGTTTTTCCGGTAACAGTCGGCAGTTCGCAGACCGGTGTCGCGATTGGTTATGGTGCGTGTCTCGCGGGCCCGATCCACGTTCTGACCATCAATTATATGAGCGGTGCCACACCGTTCTGCTGCGAGTACACGGTTCAAGCGGATCCGGGCAGCGTGTCTGGCCAGATTGAAGTTGACCTTTGCTCCGGCCAACTTGCCTTTGGGGTCGGGCTCACCCACACGGTCAACGGTACGATCGCCTGCCCGTGTTCGGTTCCGGTTCCGGTGGAGGCGATGAGCTGGGGCCGAGTAAAGGCTATGTACGTTGAGTAGCGTTTGCCCTGATTTGTATGCCGCGTTTCCCCGCTTGGCCAACGGTCAACACTTTGTTAAGCTACTTGCAAACCTATTCCTGCCTGCTTTGAGAGTGCCATGCCATGGTTCGCCCAACCACCACTCATACG
>JAZGDW010000313.1:0-3670 GCA_036478295.1 Candidatus Krumholzibacteriia bacterium | reverse complement strand
GTTGCTTCAAGACAACTTCGCCTCGGACGGGACGCTGACCGGAACCGTCCGGATAGACATGGCCAAGGACCTCAATCCTGACGGCAGTCCAGAAGTCCGACCGGGCGATTCACTCGCGGTTACCGTTTTTGAACGGGTGGTCGGTCTGGACTACCACATTAGCGGTGATCCCTTGAGCGGCCCGGCAGTTTACTGCCATGTGAAGGACGTTTCCTCCATCAAATCCGGCGAGGTCGTCTCTGGTGACGTGGGCCGCTGGCCGGTCGTCGCCGCCGACGGGGAGTGGACGGTTCTTCGGATGGATGAGGTCGAAACCAGGTTTGGAGACATTATTCCAGAGCGCTACTGCGTGGATCTGAACGACGACCTTTATACACCTGGAGATACGATTTGGTACTATCTCTCCGCCAGGGATGCCAGCGGTATCACCACCTACTGGAGCCGCTTCACCGGGATAACGAAATCAGAGGCGGAGGTGCGCTCGCTCCTGATGGAGGTAACGTGTCTACCGGCGAACGCACGGTCCGGCGCGACGGACATTCTGTACGTGGACAACTTCGACAACCTCGGTGCACAACCGTATTTCGATACGGCATTCGAGATCCTGGGCCTTCAACCTGATCGGTACGACATGTATCGATCCCCGTTTCGGAGCGGTTCGTTTCTCGAGGTCGACAGCGGACCAGCGTCACGGGTTGTCAGCGTGACGGAACAGCTGATCTCTTCTTACCGACTTATTATATGGAACTCGGGCGACCTCATCCAGGGGTTGATTGGGGATGGGACGAGCGACCCCTCGAAGCCGGATGATTTCGGCTTGTTGTACGCGTTCCTCGACTCCAGTTTGACCGGGGCGGGTGTTTATATATCGGGAGACAACGTTGCTCAAGAGTGGGCGGGTCTGCGCGGGAGCAGCGCAATTAACTTCCGAAACCGGTTCATGAACTTTGATCTCGCCAGTGGCGATCACGCGGCCGTTGGAGAACCGGTGGCCCCGCTTGTCGTTGCGCAAACGGGGTCAGCGTTTAGCAGCATGACTGGATCGGCTTCCCTGATCGCCTTCGGGGGCTGTCCGGTTGTCAACCACTTCGACGTGCTCCTGCCAACGGGTACCGCCAGGCTTGAGATGGCTTATTCCAACAACCCGGGCCACGGCGCGGTGATATCGCAGGAGACGCCGAATGCTGTCGGTGACACGGCGCGAGTCATGCTGTCGGGTTTTAGCTACCACGAGATTCGGGACGACCGCGTGCAATTCCCGGTGGATCGTGTGGAGCATCTCATGGCAATCATCCGTTGGCTGGGCGGTCAGGTGGATGACCCGACCGGTATTGGATCGACCGCCCGGTTTGAGAACCGATTGGCACAGAACTACCCCAATCCGTTCAACCCGATGACCACCATACGGTATTCCATACGAGAGCCGGGACACGTGAACTTGAACATATATAACGTGGCGGGTCAGCTGGTGAGGGCTTTGGTGAACGAGGTGCAGGCACCGGTGACGGACGGGTTTACCGTGACGTGGGATGCAACGAGCAACAGCGGTGCCAGAGTCTCCACCGGCGTCTATTTCTATCGGCTGGTGGCCGGGGATTTCTCGGAGACGAGGAAGTTGCTCGTGCTCAAATAAGGAGCGGAGGCTCATCGTGAGAACAAAGAGATGTGCGTGCGTGGCCTTTGCCCTGCTGGCTGCGTGCGTGTCGAGTACGCCGGCCACGACGTGGTACATCACTCCGGATGGCTCCGGCGATGCGCCGACCATTCGGGCAGCGGTTGATTCTGCGGCGTTCGGCGACACCCTGCTGCTTGCCGACGGCACATACGTCGGCAATGGAAACCGGGACGTGCGAATCAGCGGCCCCTCCATCGTCGTGCGATCGGAAAGCGGTAACCCGGAAACGTGCGTAATCGATTGCGAAGACCCCGAGGGAAACCATCAGGCGTTTGTCGTATGGAATAACTCCACGATCGAAGGTATCACGATCATAAACGGCATTGCGACCAACGGGGGCGCCATATTGTGCACCTCTGGAGTGACAATACGAAATTGCGTCTTCTCCGGAAATAGGGCTGGTTGGGGAGGCGCGATAGAGATCGGCAGCGCGCCCGGCGCCCAGATCATTGACTGCACGTTCATCGAGAATACCGCCGTTAACAACGGCGGAGCCATAGCGGTAACCAGCTTCGTCTTCTCCCTAACCGTCTCAAACTGTCTGTTCGTCGGCAACACGGCGAGGTTTGGCGCCGGTATGCACTTCAGACGCCAGGCGACGTTTGCAATCACCGACTGCACCTTCCTGGAGAACGAGGCTCAAGGTGAGGGTGCGAAAGGCGGGGGAATTCACTTCGATGACGGATCGTCCGGCATCGTGAGCAACTGCACATTCGCCTGGAACGTGGCCCAGTCGGGTGGTGGCGTGTTGTGTCAGGACTCGTCGCTCCTTTTCGAGCAGTGTACCTTCGTGGGAAACAAGGCCCTCCTCAGTCTTGGCAGCGGGGTGCGCTGTTGGGGAATGACATCTGCGATCTTCACGAACACGGTCATCGCTTTCAGTTCGCCGGGGGTGGGCGTGCACTGCAGCAGCGTCAGCACGGCCACGTTGACGTGCTCCAACGTGTACGGCAACGCGGGTGGGGATTGGATCGGGTGCCTCGCGGGCCAGGACAGCGTGGGAGGCAACCTGTCGGAAGACCCGTTGTTCTGCAACCCGAATCCACTGCACGACGATTTCACGCTTGCGGCCGGCTCTCCATGTCTGCCCTTGAACAATTCTTGTGGTGTATTGATCGGCGCCCATGGAGAAGGGTGCGGCACAGCGACGGGAATCCGGCCGGAAAACGGCAAGGCGCAGCGCCTGATAAGAGTCACGAACCACCCCAATCCATTTAACCCACGAACCATCATTACGTACAGCGTCGCGTCCCCGGGGCAAGTGAAAGTCGGCGTCTATGACGTGAGGGGCCGCATGGTGACGACCCTGGTACGGGAGTTCAAGATACCGGGCGAGTATACAATGGACTGGGATGGCCGCGATTCTCGCGGGAACCAGGTGGGTACCGGTGTTTACTTCGTTCGGCTCGAGACTGGAGGCCAGACCGCAAGCAGGAAAATTGTCTTCCTCAAATAGCGCCCCGCGACGACCTGCCTAATTGTTCATATGTTCATAAAACTACAGTTATATGAACAGTCTAGCCAAGTACTAAAAACCCGTCAAATCGGGCCTCTCGGGACGGTCGTTTTCGAGGGGGTTTTATGAACAGGGTGCTCGCAATAAGAAGCGGCTAACGTTTCTGGAAGCGCCCGGCATCCGTCTGTCTTAGTGCCGACGCCCAGTAAACCTACCGTGTTCGCATAATGCCGATTTTCCGATGTAGATTTGCTATACCAAATCGTACCGCCACGGGGGAAAACACGATTTGGTACAGTTTTTCGCCCTTTTCGAGGGTGACGGCGAGGGCACTTCACTACATCTCTTCTAAAAACAACACCTTACTCCGCTGACGGGCGACCGAAACCTGCTATACCGTGGTATAGTTTCTGGTATACTTTTGGGCTTTTTGGGCCCTTTTTGCTATACCATGAGCCCGAGATTCCGGACCTCGCTGTCGCTCTTGGGGCGAGGGATCTAACCTCATTCTGCGTGTCAGCGGCCAGTTTTGAACCGGC
>JAZGDW010000312.1:0-11371 GCA_036478295.1 Candidatus Krumholzibacteriia bacterium | reverse complement strand
AACACATGAAGCAGAAGCAGATGGCGATGATGAACGATGGGCGACAGTTGTTCCGTGATGCCAGCCTGGGCAAGAACGGCCAGTCGTGCGAGTCGTGCCACCCGGGAGGTGGAACGACGGGCGGTGAAGCGCAGATTCCGATGCGAGACTACCGTATCCCGATTCCTACACTGGTGGGCGCGTCCGCTCGTTTTCCGAAGTACAAAGTGCCGAACGACAGAGTGATTACGCTCGCGCAGATGAACAACAACTGCATCCGCATGTTTCTGGACGGCAAGGAATTGGAATTGGATTCCCGGGAGGCTATCGCGCTCAGCATGTACATCTCGTCGCTGAGCAACGGCGAGAGCGTTCAGATCGGACAGGCCAATTAGCCCGTGGGCCGCACGAATCAAGGAGAATTGATAATGAAAGTACAGACTTTCGCTACTCTTGGCGCCTTTCTGCTGGTAACGGTGTTCGTCACCGGATGTAGCATCCACGCTCGGCACAACAAGGACCAGTTCGGGGAGGTCGAGAAGGGCAAGTCGGACGTTTCACTGGCCAACATGGACAAGGTGATGGGAATGGGCATGGACAAGGCGAAGCCGTACATGATGAAGAAAAACAGCGAAGCGCTGGCGATGGGCAAACAGCTCTTCAAGGATGGGAGCCTCGGTTCGAACGGTCAGAGCTGTGAGTCGTGCCACCCGGGCGGAACGACCACCGGTGGCGAAGCTGAGATTCGCAAAAAGATGGGACACGGTCCCTACAAGCTGCCGATACCTTCGCTGGTTGGCGCCGCGGCCCGGTTCCCGAAGTTCAAAGTACCGAACGACGAGGTCATCACGCTCGAAATGATGAATAACAATTGCATTCGCATGTTCATGAAAGGCAAGCGCCTGCCGCTCAACAGCCCGGAATCATTCTATCTCGCCCAGTACGTCTCGTCGCTCAGCAACGGCGATGTGGTGGAAGTGGGCAAGTAATCGGGAAAGAGTGACATTCCGATTCGGCATCCTCTTGGCGTTCGCAGCGCCGGCCATCTTGCTCGGTTCGTGCTCCGGCGGGGGGCCCGTCGTGACCGGGGGCGCGGGTGACGAAATAACCCCCGCACAAAAACGCTTTGTGGGCAGCGCCATAGTCCGGGACCGTGGCTGCGTGACCTGCCACGAGGTGGCCGGTGGCGGCGGCTCGGTGGGCCCGAACCTGGACCAGGTGGCGAACCGCCGCAGCCCGGAATGGCTGCGGCTCTGGCTCCGGGACCCGAACGCTCTCAAAGACGGGACGAAGATGCCGAACTTCCAGTTCAGCGACCCGGAGCTGGATGAACTCGTGGGCTACCTTCGAGAGCTGAAACGCGACCTCAACACCCCTGCCATAATGAGCCGATCCAACACGTCGGAGGAAAAGGGACGGATGTTGTTCGACGCCTACGACTGCTCGGCGTGCCACCGTGTCGGTGCCGCGGGCCGCTTCATCGGGCCCAACCTGACCTGGGTGGGTAAACGGCGCCCGAAGCCGTGGGAGAATCGATGGCTCGAGGACCCGTCCGCCATGAAGGCACGGACGTTCATGCCCAATTTCAAGCTGCCGCAGGGTGAACGGTTAGCCCTGGTCGAGTACCTGCATGGACTCCAGGGCCAGCGCAATGGCGAGGCGAAACGCTGGGAGGACAACACCGCGTTTTTTCTCGACAGCCGGCCGCGCGAAGTCGGCGCCATGGTGTACCGGAGATTCGGGTGCGACGGCTGCCACGGAGAGCGGGGAGAAGGCGGCTACGCGAACGTCAACGCGGCGCCGGATGAGAAAATGCCGGTCATCGCCGCGGCGGCCAGGGACAATTCGCGAGACGTCATCAAGGGCATCCTCTTCTTCGGCCGAAAGCCGACGCTCCTGGACCCCGCGGGTCCAGAGCCACTGCCGTGTCCCGCCTGGAAAGGCCACATGACGGACCGCGAAGCGGACTTGATCTACGAGTATCTCCTGAGCGTTTCCCCGCCAAAGAAGAAATTTCGTTTCAAGAAGTCCGGTGGTTGAGCGTCCGCCAGGTGTAACGCCCGGCTGCTTCGGCCGACATACTCGCGTTCATCCATTACCCTTAAAGGGAGAGCCGACATGAAGGTCAAAGTCCGTTACGCACTGCTCCTGATCGCGCTCACCGTGGTGCCGGCGGCGTGGAATGTCAGTGGTGCCCAGGACGGCGTCGGCGCGATCGAGGGAAGCGTCATATTCAAAGTCGAGGTGCCGGAGGCGGAGCGCATCAAGGTCACGCGGAACGCGGATGTTTGCGGCGCGCACAAGGTCTCGCAAGAGTTCGTGGTGTCCAGGGACAACCATGGACTCAAGAACGTCGTGGTGATGCTCGGCGGGGCCGGCGGTTCATCCGGCGAGGCCGTCGTCACGCTGGATCAGCAAGGATGCACCTATGTCCCACACGTGCAGGTGACGACCAAAGGCGCGACGCTGATCGTAACGAATAGCGATGCCACTTTTCACAACGTGCATGCCTACCATGTGCAAAGCGAGTTCAAGAAGCCGACCCTTTTTAATGTCGCACAGCCCGCGGGAAGCGAGGCGGCAAAACAGACTTTTGTTCTGGACAACACGGGCGTCGTGGAATTCAACTGTGACGTTCACGAATGGATGCAGGCCTACGTCATCGTCCACGACAACACGTTCTTCTCTGTTACCGACGAGAACGGGCACTACTCCATCGCGGGCATCCCCCCGGGCGAATACACCCTCAAGATCTGGCACGAAGGCCTGGGAGAATTCGAACAACCCGTTACGGTCAGCGTGGGTGAAACGCTGACGCTCGATTTTCCCATCGAAGGCAACGAGTAGGCACGGGCCTGCCACCCCGCCCCCGGGGCGGCCCTGTACGCGAGCCTCGAAGTGGTCCATCACCCCTGCGCCATTTGCCCCTTCCTTTTGCGGCGTTTACAAGTCATTCCCTCCGTAGTATCATCGCAGCTTTCCAAGCCACCGGCACGCAACTCGGGTACCGGCATGCAGCCGCTCCCGGCGGCTTCGCGGGGTAAGACCACCGCGCAAATATCACTGCGTACTTGTCGCTCTTGGTTATTAATAAGGAGATCGCTATACCCGTTTTCGTCCGCTTTCTCCGGGGCTCGGGGCTCGCGTTACTGGTGCTGGTGTTGGCCTGTCCGGCCGGCGCCCAGATCGGCAACCAGCTGTCCGCCTACACGGGGCCGAATGCCATCGGTTTCCTGCAGCCGCTGGTGGATGCCTTCGGCGCCGATCTGAACAGCGGCCTATACCATTCCGCGGCGCGCTGCAGGATTTCATCGAGGGACAGAATCCGATCCTGGTATTCACCGTACAAAACGGCGACGTGAATCCCAACCCGAGCGCCGTCGATCGCCTGGATTTTGACTGGACGGCGTGGTTGAACGTGCAGGTGATCGTAGAGCAGGTGTTCGAAGACGTGCCCGATCCGTTCTGACGCGGGGGTAAAGTGGAACAAGAACTCAACCCGCTCGCCGCAAATGGCTCATTTCCGGCTGGCCGGAGAACACACCTATTGGAGGTCGCAAACCGATGCAGATTACAGACTACGAGCCGAAGAACCTTTGGAAACACTTCGATCGCATAAGACAGATACCCCGTTGTTCGGGAAACGAAGAGCAGGCCCGGCAGTACGTTCTTGCGTACGCCAAGGAGCGCGGCTACGAGGCCGACTGCGACGATACGGGCAACGTGGTGGTTCGCGTGCCCGCCACCAAGGGTCATGAAGACGCAGCGATCGTCGCCCTGCAGAGTCACCTCGATATGGTTTGTGAGAAGAACTCGGACGTAGAACACGACTTCTCGAAGGATCCGATTCAACTTCAAATCGACGGTGACTGGCTGACGGCCAATGGGACCACGCTCGGCGCCGACAACGGCGTGGGCGTCGCCGCGGCGCTTGCTACCGCCGACGATGACAGTGTCGTGCACGGACCGCTGGAGCTTCTCTTTACGGTGGATGAGGAAGTCGGGTTGACGGGAGCGGGCAAGCTCGAGCCTGGTTTCGTGCAGGCCAAGTACCTGCTCAACCTGGACAGCGAGGAACTGGGGGCGGTGTTCATAGGCTGTGCGGGCGGCGGTGATTCCACGTTGACGCTGCCCGTCGACCGGGCGGGCGGGCGCGCCGGCACGAGCCCCATTCGGATCGCGGTCGGTGGACTCCGCGGCGGTCACTCGGGGCTGGATATTCCAGAGCAGCGGGGAAACGCCATCAAGATACTGGCGCGCATTCTGTGGGAAGCGGATCGCAAGTACAACGTGGCGTTGTGTGGCCTACGGGGAGGCAACAAGCGCAACGCCATCCCGCGCGAGGCCACGGCGGAGGTGTTCGTGGCGGACGGCCAGGTGGATGACCTCACGCGCTGGGTTTCCGAACTCGAGTCAAGCATCGCCGGAGAATTAGGCGGTAGGGAGAAGGGACTGGAATTCGGGGTCGAGCGTCTGAAAGAGTCGCCCGGCGACCCGATGGCCGAATCGTCGCAACTGCGACTCCTCAACCTGTTGAGGACGATTCCGCACGGCGTAACGGCGATGAGCTACGACATACCCGATCTGGTTGAGAGTTCGAACAACCTGGCCAGCGTGGCCACCTCCGACGCCGACGTGGTCATCGGCACCTCATCGCGCAGTTCGATAAACAGCGCACTACAGTCGATCCGGGACGTTATCCGCAGCGCCGGCGAGCTGGCCGGCGCCGAAGTGCAAGAGGAGGCTCCGTACCCGGGGTGGAAGCCGAACCTCGATTCCGAGCTGCTTCAGATTACCAGAAAGGTTCACAAGGAAACCCTGGGAGAGGAGCCGCAGGCACTGGCCATCCACGCCGGTCTCGAGTGCGGAATCATCGGGGAGAAATTCCCCGGGCTCGACATGATTTCCTTCGGCCCGCACATCGAGCATCCACACTCGCCCGACGAGAAAATAAACATCCCCTCGGTGGGGAAGTTCTGGTCGCTCCTCGCCGCGCTCATAAAGGCGCTGTCCTGAGGATCGTGGAAACGACAACGGCGAAGCCGCCGTCATGAGGAACCCTCCCCCACAATCAAACGGTACCCGCTCCAGGCGCGGTACCGTTTTGTCATACCGGACAAAGCGGGGAATCGTCGCCGCGGGGGAACCAATGCGGGCGGCGGATGTATATATTTCCAGCATGCGAAATATTAACTACATAGTAATTTCAACTACAATCCTGCTTTGCTGTGCCGCGTCCGTAAGCGCGCAGGGCATCCTGATCGATGAATCGCGTACCCACCACCGGGAATACCGGACGCCGATCTCCGTACAGAGTCATCGCGTCGACGTGCGCATTGACCGCCAGGTCGGTGTTACGACCGTAAACCAGGTTTTCGAAAACTCGAGCCAGCGTGATCTCGAAGCGACGTACCTCTTTCCACTTCCCAAGGGCGCATCGATCACCGATTTCTCCATGTGGATGAACGGCAGAAAGGTGACTGGCGAGCTACTGGATGCCAGACGCGCCCGCAAGATTTACGAGGACATCGTGCGACGCTTGAAGGATCCCGGTTTGCTCGAATACCTCGAGCACGATTTATTCCGGGCGCGGGTGTATCCGGTGCCGGCGCGCGGCGAAGTGAGGATCGAAATCGTCTACAGTGAGATGTTGTCGTACGACGGGGGACTCGTCTCCTATCGCTACCCGCTACACTCCCATGCAGGCGCGCTACAGACCACTTCGGACTTCTCCATCGACATCGAAATCGAATCGGACGTGCCGATCAAGAGCCTCTACAGCCCCACGTACGATATCGAGCGGGAGATCGACGGCCGCAACGCCACGTGCAGCTACGAAGGTGGAGCCCGCGGCCGCGCGCCGGATTTCGTCATGTACTACACCGTCTCCAAAGAGGATGTCGGTTTGAGCCTCGTCACTCACCGCAGGCGGGGCGACGACGGCTATTTCATGGCGCTTCTTTCGCCGGGCAAGCTATCGCGGCGGGACCGCGCCATCGCGAAGGATGTCATCTTTGTCATCGACCGATCGGGGTCGATGCGCGGCGACAAGATCGAACAGGCCAAGGAGGCGCTCGGCTATTGCCTGCGTAACCTGGGGGACGACGACCGCTTCGGTATCGTTACCTTCGCCTCCGCCGTGACCCGTTTCGACGGTCGTCTGACGGCGGCCTCCCGCGCGAACGTCCGGGACGCGATGCAGTTCGTCGACGACATAAACGCACGCGGCGGCACGGACATCAACGCGGCTCTCGGGAGCGCCCTCGATATGCGGGGTTCGAGACGTCTTTGCCAGCTGATTTTCCTGACGGACGGCCAGCCCACCGTCGGCGAGACCGACGTGCCCACCATTCTCGACAATGTCGGCAGGAGCAACAAGGGCAACGCCCGCCTGTTCGTGTTCGGTGTCGGTTACGACGTCAACACGCGGCTGCTGGACCGGCTGGCGTTCGGCAACCACGGGACGGTGTCCTACGTCGGACCCGAGGAGAACATCGAAGTGTCGGTGTCGAGCTTCTATGCAAAGGTCAGCCAGCCCGTTCTGTCAGACATTTCGCTCGACTTCGGCAGGGTCAAGATTTTCGACGTCTTTCCCAGGGAGTTGCCGGACCTTTTCGACGGCAGCCAGTTGGTCGTTTTCGGTCGCTACACCGGCAGTGGAACGCCTCTGATCGAGCTCGAGGGGTATGTGGACGGGAAGAAAAAGATATTCACGTACGAGGCGAGGTTCAAGAAGAGAACCGGCAGGCGCGACGGCGCCGGCGAGTTCATACCGCGCATCTGGGCGACGCGCAAGGTGGCCTTTCTGCTGGAAGAAATACGCGGAAACGGACACGACCAGGAGCTGGTGGATGAGGTAATCGCCCTGGCCACCGAGCACGGAATCGTAACCCCGTATACGTCCTACCTGATCCTCGAAGAGGAGCGGGCGGGCCGGTTGACGCGGACGAGGCCGCTGTCCGTCTTCGATGCGCCGGCGCCGATGGCCGAGCGTGCCGGAGAAGCGTTCAAGTCCGTAACGGGCAAGCTGTCGGTCGGACTCAGCCAGGATCTGGCCGCCGAGAAAAAGAAGGATGTCGTAGACAACCGCGGCAATGAAGCCGTGCGGTTTATCGGCGGCAGGACCTTTTACCTCGACGCCGAGCGTTGGCTGGACTCCGAATACAAGGAAAACATGAAAACGGTCGACGTCGAATTCCTGAGCGACGCTTACTTCAAGCTGCTGGACGACCACCCGGAGCTCGCGAAGTTCCTGTCGCTGGGTAGTCACGTGACCTGTGTCCTCGACGGTGTCGCCTACGTGGTCACCGAATAACCTCCACCCCATTCCCCCGTCAGTTGCCCCGGAAGGGGATTATTCACCCAGCGTGACGTCGCCGCTCTCTTCGGCACCGAGGTCGATGCCGTAGCTGTCGCTGATGTCGAGGGGCGGCATGTCGCCGTCCAGCGGCCTGGCGTCCTTCACGTACCAGTCGTACCACTGCAGCGTGCGGTGCAAAACGTCGATTTTGCCCGGTTGCTTGGCGTTGCCGTGTCTCTCGCCGGGATAGCGTACGTAGCGCACGGCCGGGTGGTTGTTCATCTTGAGCCGACGGTAGTACTCGAGGCTCTGCGACGGGTTCACCCGCGTGTCGGCGGAGCCGCCGTAGATCAAGACGGCCGTGCGGCTCTGGTGCGCGTGGTAGATCGGGCTGCGCTCGAGGCTGACTTGCCACATCTCGTCGAGCGTCTTGCCGGAGTGCACGAACAGCTCCTCGTACGGAATATCCGTCGTGCCGCGTTTGCTCACCAGGTTGCTTATCCCCACGAACATGCAGACCGCGCGGACATACTTCGTGTAGTACGACGAAAACCAGGCCGCCGCGTAGCCACCGTACGAACCACCGCCGAGACCCACGCGGTCGCGGTCGGCAACGCCGATGTCCACCAGGTGGTCGATGGCGTCGGCGATGTCATCGAATTCCTTGCCCGCCGCATCCCCCAGGTGATCCGAGGTGAAATCCACACCGTAACCGGTACTGGACCGGTAGTTGGGCAGGAAAACCGCATAGCCCTTGCCGGCCAGTACCTGAGTGGGACTCGAATAGCGCACGTTCCAGCCGTTCGAGTAGTGGGACTCGGGACCGCCGTGGACGATGACGACCAGGGGATAGCTTTGTCCCGCGCGGTAACCGACGGGATAGTAGAGCAGGCCCTCTATTTCCAACCCATCACGGGCCTTGTAGCGGATGACTTGCTGGCGGCCGAGGTCCCGCTCGCCGAGCCACGGGTTGAGTTCTGTCAGCCGTTTCAAGGGGCGGCCCGGGGTCCAGTGGTACACGTTACTGGGTGTATCGGGAGACGTGCCGAGCATGGCGAAATGCTTGAAATCCTTTGTGTAGGTCGGTGTGCTGAATATGACGCCGGATTCCCTGGAACGGAGAATCGTCTTGCGCTCTCCACCCTTGGTCTTCACCACATTATACGTGTTCCACACGCCCTCGCCGGCGCGGTAGAGGACCGTGGCCTTGTCCTTCCAGCCGACCCAGTTGATGTGGCCCCGAAAATCCGCCGGCGTCAAGTCCACCGCCTCGCCGCCCGAGACCTCTATCACATAGGCGTGGCTGGCGTTGTGATCCCGCTGGTCCCGCCCCGCCACGTAGGCAAGCCGCTTGCCGTCCGGGCTGAACGCGAAGTTGCCGAGCTTGCCCGGGTTGTTCGTCAGACGCCTGGCGTTGCCGGTCGCCGGGTCGATGATATGGATTTTCTGAAAAGCGTACCGGTGATCGATGAGGTTCTTCTCACTGGCCCCTGCCGCGATGGCGGTGCCGTCGGGATTGAACTCGAAGGTCCAGATCGCAATTCCCCGCGTTATCTGTTCCGCCTCGCCGGGGGAGCCGGACGGGTCGACGGCCACGGTATAGAGGTTGCGGTGTTTGAGGTTCTCTTCGTAGTAGGTGAAGCCGTAGCCCTTTTTCTTGAGTTTCTTTTCCCGGGCGGTCGGCGGTGTCGTTGCTACGTACGCGAGGCTCGTGCCACCGGGGCGCCAGCGAAAACTCAGGACGCTACTCTTCGAATCCGTCACCTGGACCGCCTCGCCGCCGTCCGCGGGGATCGTCCATACCTGGGTCTTCGATTTCTCCCCCCTTTTCATGCGGAATGCGATGTGCGATCCGTCCGGGCTCCACCGCGGGGAGGTGACGCTCACCTCGCCGGTCACGAACGGTCGCGACTCGCCGCTCCGGACGGAGACGACGTGGAGCTCCCGGTAGTCGGATCCGGCCTTTTCCTGGGCGCTTCTCGTCCGGCGGACCGTGTAGGCGATCCACGCTCCGTCGGGGCTGATTCTTGCCTCCGCGGCACGTTTGACCTTGAAGATATCGCCGGCCGTCATGACGCCGGACGCTTCGCCGGCTTGGGGCATCGCCGCCACAAGCAGGACGGCCACAACTGAGACCCAACTCAGCACGGGGCGCTTTACGCGTTTTGCTCTCATGTGAAGACTCCTTGGGGGTTGGTTTCGAACTGGCTGTGGTGCTCGATGATGCCACGCCCGCGGGGTGATTTTCAATCGGAATCACGCGCGCACGACGTCCAAGAGATTGATGCGCTAGCGGTTGACAGGGGTCGGAGGCAGTGGCTACACTGGCCTGACTTACGCGAGAATGTGCCGGATTCGAACCGAACCGCAGGACAGCGAGATAAATCACACGGCGGACCGGCGCGTCTCGATGCATGGGAGGAAGGTAAGAAGAATGTCAGCGTATGTAGAAGACTTCATGGGTGAAGTCAAGGCGAATAATCCCGGTGAAACGGAATTTCAGCAGGCGGTTCAGGAGGTCGTTGAATCACTCGCGATCGTGATCGACCGCCATCCCGAGTACCGGAATGCCAGGATCCTCGAGCGCATCGTCGAACCGGAACGGGGCATCATGTTCCGCGTGCCGTGGACGGATGACAATGGAGAGATCCACGTCAACCGCGGTTACCGTATCGAGATGAACAGCGCAATAGGCCCTTACAAGGGCGGGCTGCGTTTTCACGCGTCGGTGAATCTGAGTATCCTCAAGTTTCTCGCGTTCGAGCAGGTTTTCAAGAACAGCCTCACGACGCTGCCCATGGGTGGAGGCAAGGGTGGTTCCAATTTCGATCCGAAGGGCAAGAGCGACGCGGAAGTCATGCGGTTTTGCCAGAGTTTTATGACCGAACTCTGCCGGCACATCGGTCCCAACAATGACATCCCCGCGGGCGATATCGGCGTCGGCGGCCGCGAGATCGGGTTTTTATTCGGGCAGTACAAACGACTCCGAAACGAGTTCACGGGTGTCCTCACTGGAAAGGGTCTCAACTGGGGAGGCTCGCTGATACGTCCCGAGGCGACCGGGTACGGCGCTGTCTACTTTGCTGCCGAGATGCTCGCGACCCGTGGTGACGATCTCAAAGGCAAGTCGTGTCTCGTATCCGGGTCGGGGAACGTCGCGCAGTACACCGCGGAGAAACTGCTCGAGTTCGGCGCGAAACCGATTACCCTTTCCGACTCGTCGGGCTACATTCACGACCCGGAGGGGATCGGCACGAAAAAGCTCGAGTTCGTGATGGATCTCAAGAATAACCGCCGGGGCCGCATCCAAGAGTACGTCGAGGAGTTCAAGAGCGCGACCTACGTGCCGGTCGATCCGTCGTTGAACTACAACCCGCTGTGGGATCACAGCGCGGAGTGCGCGTTTCCCTCAGCCACCCAGAACGAGATCAACGAAAAGGACGCGCGCAACCTGATCAAGAACGGCGTCTTCGTGGTGTCGGAGGGGGCCAACATGCCGTCGACGGCGGACGCCGTCAATCTCTTCCTCGAAAAGGCTATCCTGTACGGACCGGCCAAAGCGGCCAACGCCGGTGGTGTGGCGGTCTCCGGTCTGGAAATGGCCCAGAACAGCATGCGGATCAGCTGGTCGCGGGAAGAAGTGGACGAGAAACTCCGCCGCATCATGAAAGACATCCATTCATCGTGCGTGGAGGCCGCCGAGCGGTTTGGGAACCCGGGGAATTACGTGAACGGGGCGAACATCGCGGGCTTCATCAAGGTAGCTGATGCCATGATGGACCAGGGCGTCGTCTAACGCAGCCGAAAAGCGGGTAAATAGAAAAACGGAGTGGAAGAATTCCACTCCGTTTTCTACTATATTATAGATCGCATGGTGGGATGGGCAGACCGCGAGCGCGGTGGGTTGATCCACCTCCGGACCCACGCTCCACGTCGGTCAGCTGCGCGGTGGTGCCTCGTCGGATTGGCGACGGTCCCATCGCGGGAACGAGCGAGGATCACGCCGCGGCCCGATGCGGGTCCTGTCAGCGAACAGCCCGTCCGTGCTCGCAAGCTGCGCGCGGCCGGGCGCCCGTTCGCTGCCACCCGCAT
>JAZGDW010000311.1:0-7006 GCA_036478295.1 Candidatus Krumholzibacteriia bacterium | reverse complement strand
CGCCGAGTACCGACCACAGCCGCGAATACGTGCCGCTTCTCGTATACCATACGGGCGGCGGGCACGGTCGCGACCTCGGCACGAGGCAGACTTTCGCGGATGTCGGCGCGACGGTGGCCGACAATTTTCAACTCGGCGCGGCGTTCCCGGGAACTAGTTTTCTGAATGTGCTGGGAGGAAGCTCAGCGGGTTAGGGAGAAATTCCGGGGCGACACAGCGTTCAAGGGAGGAACACAACATGCCGGGGGGGGGGAGCGCAACGTGCCACGAGCGGTGTGCCAGCGGGTGCCAGGGGGGAAGCCGGCGGTCACGGAGGGCGACACAAGTGCCAGGGGGTAACAAATGACATGGGACAAAGAACTCGCGGCGGTGATCGATCACACGATTCTCGATCCCTCGCGCGCGCATAGCGATATCGAACAAGGATGTGAAGATGCACGCACCTACGCTTTCGCCGCGTTTGTTGTGCAGCCATACTACGTGCCTCTGGCTGCGGAGAAACTTCGGGACAGCGACGTGCGCGTATGTTCGGTGGTGTCGTTTCCCTTTGGGGCGAACGCGCCGGAGGTCAAGGTGCGGGAGACCCAACAACTCCTGCAGGACGGGGCAGAAGAGGTGGACATGGTGATGAACGTCAGCGCGTTTCTTTCCGGTGACCTTACGCGGGTGCGCCGTGAAGTCGGAGACGTGGCGGCGTTGTGCCGGGGGCGTGCGGCCCTGAAACTCATTATCGAAACCGCGTTCCTCGATGATGGGCAGATCGCGCAGGCCGCGTCGCTCGGGGTGGAGGAGGGGGCTGATTTCATCAAGACCTCCACCGGGTACGCGCGTGGGGGGAGACGCGGTGGGCCAGGCGCCAGCGGCCCACTGGCAGGCGACGGTACCGGGTACGCCGCAGGCGGAGCGACACCGCGGGCGGTGCGTATCATCCGCTCGGCCGTGGGCTCGCACATCGGGGTCAAGGCGTCGGGCGGCATCCGAACTCGCGCATTCGCGCTGTCGCTGCTGGAGGCCGGGGCCACCCGGCTTGGGTGCAGTGCGTCGCTGGACGTGATTGAAACAAAAAAGGAGGGTTAAGCATCACCGCGCCGGGGGGCCTGCTGGAATTCACCGGGGGGATTATTGCGGGGAAATCTGCTGTAGTGCGTGACCTGGCACAACTAGTGTTGGTCGCCCCACAGGTCCTGGTCAGCCGATCGAAAGTTGCCGTCGCCGCCGGGGCCGAATGAGACGCCGTCTTTGTCGCAGTGCCGCGTCGGCTCGGTGCCCTCGATGAACACCTCGCGCCGCACACGCGTGCATTGCTGGGCGCTCAAGGCACCGCTTTCCTGACACACCACGCGGTACACGATCCCTTCCGGGACGACGAACGGGTCGCCGCGGTGGTCTCTGTAGTGGGCGAGCATCACTTGGGTCCATGTCGGTAGGGAAACCCTGGCCCCGGTCATGTTACGTCCCATGGAATCCTTGGGGTCGAAACCGGTCCATACACCGACCGCAATCTCCGGCGTATAGCCGATGAACCAACCGTCCGTGTAGTCGTCGGTGGTGCCGGTCTTGCCCGCCACCGCTTCGCGAAAGCCCATGAGCCTGGCGCCGCGACCCGTGCCCTCGTTGACGACGCTTTCCAACATGTTGGTGATGATGTAACTCGACTGGGGGCTTAGCACTTCTTCCCGAAAGACCGAGTTCTCCTCCAGGATCCTGCCGTCCCGGTCGACGATCTGTTTTACGGCGAGCGGCTCGGCGCGCACGCCCATCGCGGCGAGCGTACCGTAAGCGCTCGTCATCTCCAGCAGGTCGACTTCCGACGTCCCGAGGGCCAGCGAGTACACGTTGTGCAGGCGGCTCTTGATGCCGAGCTTGTAGGCGTTGCTGATCGCCGACACCGGCCCCAAAGACAACAGGATGCGCACCGCCGCCACGTTGATGGACTTGTTCAGCGCGTAACGCAGGGTGACCTCGCCGGCGAACCGCTGCGAGAAATTGTGCGGTTTCCACACGTCGCCGTTGGGCAGGTCGAGAACGATGGGCGCGTCGAGCACGATGTCCGCGGGCGTGTAACCGTTTTCGAGAGCGGTGAGATAAATAAACGGTTTGAACGCGCTGCCCGGCTGCCGTTTCGCCTGCACGGCGCGGTTGAAACTGCTGTGTCTGAAATTTCTTCCACCCACCATCACCTTGATGTACCCGGTCGTCGGTTCGAGCGCAACGACGGCTGACTGCAGGTATTGGGGCCGGCCGGCGTTGCCTTCCTCCAGCATCTCTTCGAATGACGCCAAGGTTTGCTCGTAGTTGTGACTGGTCTCGAGCCTCTTCAAGTGCGTTTCCATGCTGTCCTCGGCGACGCGCTGCAAGTACGGGTCGAGGGTCGTGTACACGGTCAGCCCGTCGTGATAAATCCGGTCCGCGCCGTACTTGCCCTCGAGGTAGCGGCGCACGTACTCGAGAAAGTAGGCGCCGTAGGGACCTTTCGACCGCTTGGTTGCCACGACCACAGGATGGGCGTTTACGGAATCGGCTTCCTCCTGGGTGATCTTGTGGGTGTCCACCATGGACCTGAGGACGGTCGCGCGGCGAGCCATCGCACGGTCGAGGTGGTAATGCGGCGAGTAATCGCGCGGGTTCTTGGGCAGTCCCGTCAACAGCGTGGACTCCTCGATCGTCAGATCGGCGGTCCTCTTCTCGAAAAATTCCTGAGCGGCCGCCTCCACCCCGTAGGCGCCGGATCCGAAATAAATCTGGTTCAGATACATTTCGAGAATCTCGTCCTTGGAGTAGGCGCGTTCGATCTTGAGTGCCAGGATCAGTTCCTTGATCTTGCGCGACAGCGAGACGTCGAACATGACGAAGAGATTTCGCGCCAGCTGCTGGGTGATGGTACTCGCCCCCTGGACCACGCGGCCCGCCAGGATGTTTTTCATCAGCGCGCGGGCGATGCCGAACATGTCGACGCCCCAGTGCGAGTAGAACTTGCGGTCCTCCACCGCGATGATGGCGTCCCTGAGGTGTTGGGGGATCTGGTCGAGCGCGATCAACACCCGGTTCTGCTCGTAGAGCTCACCGATCAAGGTGTCGTCGTCAGCCAGGACCCGTGTCTTGACCGACGGCTCGAAGCTCTCCAGGCGTTCGGTGCTCGGCAGGTCACGCGCAAAATAGTGGTACGTACCGAGGACACCACCCAGGACGAAGACGACCACCACGAGTATGATGATGACCGGGGTCGATAACGGTATCTTCTTTAGAAAGGCTCGCATGTGTTCACCAAAAAAAGCTCAGTTGTTTTCACCGCCGTGGGCGGTAGCGTGGCGCTCTCGCCGTTCCACAACATACTATTTCCCTATATAATGGAAAAGCGATATTTGGGTGACCCTGCTACCCCTTTAAAAACGATTGAGCATGTTTGAGTTCCCGGCAAAAGGGCGTGTTCCCCCAAGCGGAATACAAGGCGCGCTATTGCTTTACTTGCCGGGTCCCGTTTGTTATAGTCGCTCTAACTTAATTAGAAAAAGATAGTTAGTGGGTAAGCAATCCCTGTGCCGAGCCCGCGGGGCATGGTGGTTAGCGGCGGGGCGACGCGGTACGTGGCGTACCGGCGTGTGGGATGGCGGAAGCCGCAGGGCACGATGGTTGGCGGCCGGCATATTATGCCGGGTACGGAGACTGGTGATGAAAACCGCAGAGGAGCAACTCCAAATCATCGAGCAAGGTACGGTCGACCTGCTACCGCTCGATCTCCTGCAGAAAAAGCTCGAGCGCTCCATCGCCGAGAAAAAGCCGCTCATTATCAAACAGGGTTTCGACCCCACGGCGCCGGACATCCACCTGGGCCACACCGTCGGGCTGCGGAAGCTGCGACAGTTCCAGGACCTGGGACACAAGGTGATATTCCTCATCGGTGACTTCACGGGTCTCATCGGCGACCCGAGCGGCCGCAACGAGCAGCGCAAGCGCATGACGCGTGAGGATCTGGTCGAGAACGCCAAGACGTACACCGAGCAGGCCTTCAAGATTCTCGATCGCAAGAAGACGGTCGTCAGGTACAACAGCGAGTGGCTGGCCCCGTTGAACTTCGTGGAAGTGCTCGAGCTGGCCGCCACGCAAACGGTCGCGCGACTGCTCGAGCGTGACGATTTCGAAAAGCGCTACGCGGCCAACAAGCCCATCAGCCTCTTCGAGTTTATGTACCCGCTGGCGCAGGGGTACGATTCCGTGGTGCTCGAGGCGGACGTGGAGGTCGGGGGAACCGAGCAGAAGTTCAACCTGCTCATGGCGCGGGAGATACAGCGCAGCTACGGGCAGGAGCCGCAGGTCATCCTCACGGTACCGGTGCTCGAAGGCACCGACGGGGTTGAAAAGATGAGCAAGTCGCTCGGCAATTACATCGGCATCACCGAGCCACCGGAGGAGATCTTCGGCAAGACGATGAGCATTCCCGACGGACTTATCTTCAGGTATTTCGAGTTGGTGGGTACAAGATCGCCCGACGAACTAAAGGCGATCAAGAAGAGGCTCGACGATCCTTCGACCAACCCGTCTCATGTGAAACGCGAACTCGCGATGAACCTCGTCGCCCAGTACTATGACGACAAGGCGGCGGAGAAGGCGCAGGCGCGTTTCGACAAGGTGCACGTGCAGCACACGACACCGGATGAGATCGAAGAGCTTCGTCTCGAAGGCGCCGCCGACGGACTGTGGATCGTCAGGGCCATGACCGAATCGGGGATGTGCCCGAGCGCCTCGCAGGCGCGGCGCATGATCCAGCAGGGTGGGGTCAGCGTCGACGGCAAGAAAGTCACCGATATCGAACACCGGCTCACCAAGAGGCGCGACGGCTACACGCTGAAGGTCGGCAAGCGCAAGTTTATGTCCATCCGGGTCGGTTGAGTGTATCGCGCGGTACCGAGCGGCGCACCCAATGAAAATCGCATTCATCGAACCCCATCTGCAACTCTACGGCGCCATCCGCCGCATCATGGAGCTTTCCAACCGGCTGGTGCGGCGGGGCGAGGACGTCACGGTGTACCACCCCGGGGGGGGACCGTGTGAATGGATGCACGGCGTGGCAAAGACGCGACCCACCCGCGAGCTCTTCGACACCGAGCACGACGTTGTTATTTTCAACGATCCTCCGGACTACAAGCTGGCGCGAAAGGCACGTGCGAAGCTGAAGGTCTTTTACGTTCTCTGTCTCTACGAGCGCGAAAAGCTAAAGAAATTCAACCCCAAGATTTTCTGGATTCGCAAGGGACGCACGTTGTCGCTCAAGCGCGCGCTGCAGATGCCGTTCCTGCGCCTGGCCAACGCGACATGGATGCAAACCTACCTCGCCCAGGATCTGGGACTGGAGAGCCACCTCCTGCTGGGCGGTGTCAACCGCGATGTCTTCCACCCGCTGGAGGCGGTGAAGGGCGAAGTGGCGGCGGCGGAGAACAGGCGCAAGGCACTGGAGAACAGGCGTGCTGCGCCGGAGACCGGGCGTGCATTCCGCATTCTTTGCTCGGGTGACACGCGCGAGCGCAAGGGCCTGGACACCATCCGGGCCGCCCTCGAGCGTGTGACCACGCACCACGCGCACGTGGTGCTCGATACCTACCACGATAAGGGAATCCCGCAGAAGGAGATGGCCGAAACCTACGGCCGGGCCGACCTCTTCGTGGACGCACAGCGCTACGCCGGCTGGAACAACCCCGTGGCGGAGGCCATGGCTTGCGGAACGCCGGTGGTCTGCAGCGATATCGGGGGGGTGGCGGATTTCGCGGTGCACGAGGAGACCGCACTCCTGGTGCCGGTGGGGGACGCCGAGGCGCTGGCCGGGGCCATCCGGCGCGCCATCGGGGACCCGATGCTGTGCGATCGCCTCAAATCCAACGCACTAGCCAAGATATCCCAGTTCGACTGGGAGCGGTCGGCCGATACCCTGCGGGACATCCTCCGCACCCACCTGAGCCAGAACTGGGGCGGGCAGGCCGCCTGAGCGGGCAGCGGCGCGCTCGCGGCCAGGCATTCCCGCTGCGGGCAAGGACGGCCCAGGTTAACATAATATCGCTCCCGCAGCGGGAGTGGCAAAGGACCCAATTTCACGGCCCGATAGCGCCTCGGCCGGGGCTGCGATCAACGTTCGACGCGGCCGATAACGCCTCGGCCGGAGCCGCGATCGAGGCTCGACGTGGCCGATCGAGGCCCGCGAAAGACCGGGCCACCGGCACCGGTCTGATGCTCGGAGGGCCGGGGGCGAGATATTCCACGAAAATATCGACGCGATCCCGTTTTATATCTTGACAGGTTCGGGGGTTAGGTCTATATTCGGGCTGCTTCTGAGATACTAAGGAACAGATACTATTCCTTACCGGACAGGTTGGGCTTTCGCCCGGTCTGTCCTTATGCTCTTTGACAATTTGATAGTGAGTGAAGAGTTCAGCCTAGCGGGGTTTGAACCTTCGCAGGATTGAGTTCAATTCTGCGCTGGTCCTTTGACAAAAACCCTGACTAGATGATTTCGGCAATTCTCATCCACTGACGCGTAGTACTGCGCGACCGATTCGTCGTGTCGCGGGGTTTTTTTGCGCGTCAGTGACGAGGCGAGTCGTTATCGGGTCGGGTTATTGATAAAACTCTACAACGGAGAGTTTGATCCTGGCTCAGAACGAACGCTGGCGGCGTGGATTAGGCATGCAAGTCGAACGAGAAAGCACCTTTCGGGGTGTGAGTACAGTGGCGAACGGGTGAGTAACGCGTGGGAAACCTGCCTTCGAGCGGGGGATAACAGTTCTAACGGGCTGCTAATACCGCATGACGCTGTTGATCTCATGTTCAACAGTTAAAGATGGCCTCTACATGTAAGCTGTCGCTTGAAGATGGTCCCGCGTCCTATTAGCTTGATGGTAGGGTAACGGCCTACCATGGCTGCGATGGGTAGCTGGCCTGAGAGGGCGATCAGCCAGACTGGGACTGCGACACGGCCCAGACTCCTACGGGAGGCAGCAGTTCAGAATCTTGCACAATG
>JAZGDW010000310.1:0-2984 GCA_036478295.1 Candidatus Krumholzibacteriia bacterium | reverse complement strand
CCAATGCAACAGAATGCGCGTACTCTTGCGTTTTTCGCTCCTTCCTCCACTAAAAATCAGAAACCTAGCTGGCAAACCGAAGAGGTCCAGCCGTGCGTAATGTTGCATTTTCAATGAGGAAGGGGTTGACCTATAGAATGTCTGAACCTTCAGAACCCATCCAAAGGCCTTTCCGATAGATCCCAGAGCACGGGCCCTAACCCATTGATTATTCTCAGGCCCGCGAGGGCAGGATTCATGTCCAGAAGCATCATCCGAATTGGTACAATCACTGGGGGCAGTTCAAAGGTTTTTGACAATCAACCCAAAGTTGAAGTTGACGACCACGATTTCGCACTTTCCGAGCCCTCCAGGAAGAAAAGATGATCATGGGTCCGAACTCCGTACGAGGCAAGGCCTCCGCATCGGGTGGGGCGGAGTCCTGGAAGAGAAGTCTGCAGCGTGTGAGCCTGCGCACCAAGCTTGTGGTGCCCATGCTGGCCTTAGCCATCACGCCGGCGATGGCGATCGGCATCTTCACGATCACCTCCATGCGGGACTCGCTTCGCCAAAGTGCGGTCCAACGCGTCATCTTCGAGACTTCTTCCCGAGCCCAGGAGGTGCAGGGATTCCTGCGGGCGCTCCAGCGGGACCTTCTATTTCTTAGCCAGCTTCAGGTGGTCCGTGAGCTCGCAGCCGCTGAGGCCTCCGGAACCTCGGAAAGGGTTGCGGTTCTACGAAGGAATGCAGAGCAAGAGTTTTTGATCTTCTCGCAGGGGAAGCGCGCCTATTACCAAGTGCGCTACCTGGACCGCATGGGACGCGAAGTGGTGAGGCTTAATCTCGAGGACGGTTTGCCATTCATCGTGCCCTCTGACGAACTCCAGGACAAAAGCCGCCGATATTATGTGAGGGAGGCCATGGCTTTGGACCCAGGGATGATCTACGTCTCCCGGATGGACCTGAACCTGGAATACGGGAAGGTGGAGGTCCCCCACCGAGGCGTCCTCCGTTTTGCCACGCCGGTGCTGGGATACAGAGGAAAAGGTCGGGGACTGTTGGTGATCAACCTACTTGCTGACTCGCTATTTTCACTCGTCGGCTCGCTTCCTCCAGGAGCAGAGGCTTGGTGGTCTGACGAAAACGGAACCTATCTGGGTTATGTGGGGGAATCGGAGGAGAAGCGACGCCTCTACAACATCGGAAAGCGGCGCCGACTCTCGGCGGACTACAGCCCTGCGCAGATTTCTGCGATATTACATGATGAGGACAGCGGGCAAGTGATGGAGACGGCCGAGGCGCTCCTCCACTTCGCCGTTGTCTCTTTTGATGCCGCGGTACCCGAACGACGGCTGACGCTCATCATCTCGCACCCCCTTGCACCCATTGAAGCCCCCATCCGCAACGTGACGATTTTCCTCTCGGTCGTGGTTGGAGTAGTGGTGGCGATCGCCGCCGTCCTTGGTGTTTTGCTGGCTTACTACTTGGCTCGCCCAGTTGCCATTCTCAGGCAAGCAACGCGGGCGATCGCCGCCGGTGATCTGTCGAAACATGTGGAAGTTACCACGGGGGATGAAATTGAGGGATTTGCGGCGGATTTTAATGCGATGACGGAGCGACTTCGGGAGGCACAGGAGCGTTTGTCCGGGTGGAACGTCGAGCTGGAACGGGAGGTCGCGCGCCAGACGCAAGAACTTCACCAGCTCCAGACTCGCTTGGCCCGCACGGACAAGTTGGCTTCCATTGGTCAGATGACGGCGGGCGTGATGCACGAAATCGGGAACCCATTGGCTGCCATGAAAACGAAAATTCAGGTCGCCGAAGAAGACGGCGATGCAGGGGAAGGGTCCCGAGTCCTTCTATCGGAGCTACTCCACGAGGTAGATCGGCTGGCGACCTTTCTGCGTTCATTCTCCCGCCTAGCCCGACTTGGCGAATCTCGGAAACAGGATGTCTCTCCGTGTGAAGTGGTCCGGGACGTGACCTCTCTCGTTACTCCGGAACTTCAGAGAAGGGGGATCACTCTGCACGTTGACACGGAACCGGACATGCCCACAATCCGTGGCGACGCGGACCAGCACCGACAACTTCTGATCAATCTAATTCTGAATGCGATGGAGGCGTCGCCAAGCGGCGGCGAAATCCTGGTGCGGGTCCGACGCATCGATACGTCGCGTGAGGCTGCCAGGTCCGCCGGCGCAGTGCGCATCGAGGTAGTGGACCACGGGGTGGGCATGCCGCCCGAAATTATCGACAAGATCTGGGATCCGTTCTTCACCACGAAAACGGAGGGAACAGGCCTCGGGCTTGCCATCTGTCGACAGATCGTCCATGATCACCACGGCATTATCCAGGTAACAAGTGAATCGGGCAAGGGAACGGTCGTCTGCATGACTTTTCCCGGGGTGGGCGCCGATAAGGTGAAGATGGCCTCGGGTGGCCTGTCCGCCGAAGCACACCTGCGCCAACGGCAAGGCCAATGAAAATTACCATTCTCATCGCGGAAGACGACGAAGGGCTTCGATCGTCGCTCGAAAAGTCATTAAAGCGTAGGGGCCACGAGACCCTATGCGCCTCGACTGTGTCGGAAGCGAACCGTCTATTGCAGAAGCGAAAAATCGACCTTATGCTGCTTGACCTCCGGCTCGCCGACGGTTCGGGATTCGATGTTCTGGCGAAGGCGCGCGATCTCGATGAGGAGATTGCCGTAATCATGATGACAGCCTTTCCGGACGTGAAGATAGCGGTCCGCGCGATGAAGGAAGGCGCCTCCGACTTCATCGTCAAACCCTTCGAACTCGAAGATCTGCACCTTACGTTGCAGCGAGTGATCGAGGCGCGGGAATTGCGGCGTCAAGTTCGGCGCCTGGAGCACGAGCAACAGCGGCAGGGAGATTTCGCCGAGATTCTGGGCGAGAGTCCGGTCATCGAACAAGTCCGTTCCCAGATTCGCAAGGTCGCCGTAGCGGATTCACCGGTGCTGGTGGCCGGTGAAACAGGAACGG
>JAZGDW010000031.1:0-18372 GCA_036478295.1 Candidatus Krumholzibacteriia bacterium | reverse complement strand
GAGGCTGGCCGCGAAAGAGCTGGGGGTCCAGGGCGCCGGCAGCGACGATATAATTCACATGCTGGTCGACATTAACCAACAGGCCATGATGCGCAAGAGCTCGTATCTTGCGGAGGAAATCCTCAAGGCACTGGGTGGCAAAGGGTTACCACCGGCCCGCAGCATCAAACAGCGCTCGTTCGTGGTGCTCAAGTCGATCGCCATGC
The DNA here is from genome assembly GCA_036478295.1 of Candidatus Krumholzibacteriia bacterium. Lineage (GTDB taxonomy): Bacteria > Krumholzibacteriota > Krumholzibacteriia > WVZY01 > WVZY01 > JAZGDW01. The sequence goes on along the minus strand of JAZGDW010000031.1, from coordinate 18,166 downwards.
CCTCGGTCATGGTAGAGACCGGGTTCGTCACCAACTCCAGGGACGCGGCAATCCTGAAATCAGACGCCGGCAGGGAACGGCTGGCGAAGGCGATCTCCAGAGGTGTCATTTCTTTTCTGAAAAAATATCCTCCGCCGACCGAAGAAACCGGGCGCATATTCGTCCACCACGTTAAAAAAGGTGATACCCTTTGGAAGATCTCGCGCAAGTACCGCACGAGCGTGAACTCGATCCAGAGGTCGAACAGGTTGGGAGAATCGAAACTGATCCGGATCGGACAAGAGCTGGTAATTCGTGAAGGCTATGCAGCTTATTAGCGTCACACGGGGCTTGCTGGATAACCTCGGTGTCAAGCTGATTGCGCTGATGGTGGCGCTGGTCATATGGTTCAACGCCAGCGGCCAGCAGCAGGTTAACAGGCACTACATTGCATCGTTGAGTTTTGCCAACGTTCCCGATTCGCTCACACTGGTCGGCAATGTGCCGAGCGAAGTAGAGCTCAGCATCTCCGGAACTCGGCGGGAACTTCTCCTTATTCGCTTCCGCAAGATCGCCATCATTGTCAACATGGTCCGCGCGACGGCGGGACGTTTCACGTACCAGCTGTCGGTGTCGGATATCCTGTTGCCCCCGGGGATCGAGCCGGGAGACATTCGCATCGTGGCGCCGACGACCGTGAACCTCGCCGTGGAGAAGATCATAACAGAGAGGATCCGCGTCGGAGTGGTCTTCGAGGGCGAGTTGTCGAGTCAGTTGATGTACAACCGGCTGCCCGAGGCGCGCCCGGTGTGGGTCAAGGTCACCGGTCCGGCGAGCGCGATCCGGCGGTTGCAGAAACTACAGAAGATTCCTACGCACCCGATCGACCTGTCGCGCGTCAAGGAGTCGGTGAACCGGGAAGTGGAAATAGCCTACGAGGATGACATCCTGGAGGTCGTACCCAACCTCGTCATGGTGTCGATTTCCGTGGACGTGCGGGCGGAGCGCGTGCTGGCCAACGTCCCGCCGACCGTCCTCACGGACGATAAGACCAGGACCACCGAAGTTTTTCCGAAGACGGTCACCCTGACGCTCGAAGGGCGCGAGGCCGTGCTGGACACGCTTTCCTCGGGCGACGTTTCGATCGTGATAGACCTCAGCGGCAAGCCGCCGGGCTCGTATACACTGGCGCCGGACGTCATCGTGCCCGAAGGCGTGGCTAGCTACCGCATGGACGTCGACAGCTTGACGGTGCGCATCAACTGATTGCACTTTCGGCTCGGGCATTTCATTCATGAAAATGAAAGATAAGATCAAACCGTTCGATGTAAGCATTCTGTCCACGTATATGGGCCGGTCGCTTACCCTGGTGGTCACCGTGGCAGTCGTCGGGATTACGGTGAGCGCGTACTTGAGCAGCGGCGGTCCCCAGCGTGGTACAATCAACGTCTGCGTACCGGCCGGCACCTCAGCCGTCAGTGCCATGCGTAAGTACGAGCCCTTGCGGGCGGTGCTGAGTCGCGAAACCCGGCGCCCGGCGGAACTGGTAGCCTGTGACGACACCTGGCCGGCGGGATGCGATCTTTATGTCATGCCGGTGCACACATACCTCCGCCACGGCGAGCCGCTGGGCATAGCGGCGATATACGAAGTGGTTTCGGGCGATGAAAAACAGAACGACGCGGTACTGGTCGCTCGCGCTTCGGACGCCGAGATCGATTTCGCGCGACTCGATCCCGGGGAGATCGCGTTCGCCGGCCCATCCTCGATCAACGGGTTCTGGGTACAGATGCTCTCGCTCAGCCGTCGCGGGTTCGTACCGCCGGAGGACGCCGGCGTTCTTCGCTTCGAGGGACCGGATCCGCACGGCCTGCGGGTCGTGCTGGGAGTACTCTACGGGGCCTACCGCCTGGGCGCGTGCACGCAGGCGGACCTGTCGGTGATGACCGAGGTGGGTGTCGTGCGGCCCGGGGAGTTGGAGATTGTGCAGCGGGATGAAGCGCTGCCGGAAATTGTTGTTGCCGCGCCACAGCGCGATACGGATTACTACCTGTCAGAGCTTCGAAAAATCGAGGGACTGCTCGAGAAGGCGGACGGCTCCGTTTCCGCGGACGCTCCCGTGGGGCTCTTGAACGTCTACGGAGTCGGCGGATTGCGGCCGCTCGACCCGGCGCGCCTGGAGAAGGCGCGGCAGCTGTTCGAGCTGTATGGGAACCTGTTTTGAGAGGCTTTCACGCGGTAGGGTCTTGACACGGCACGCTTTTGAAAATAGGTTCAGCTTTATTGCCCCTTTGAAGGCCTTCAGCAAAGGAAACCAATGAGACTATCTGAATTATTCGACGAGGACCGGGTCCTGCTGGACCTCGAGGTGGCGGGGAAGGAAGAGCTTCTCGAGCTCATATTGAAGGATCTTGATTCTAAGGGCATGATCACGGACCTGGACCATGCGCTCAGGGATGTTGTCGAGCGCGAAAAGGTGATGAGTACCGGTATCGGAAACGGCGTGGCCATCCCGCATGCGTACACGGACGGGGTGGACCGTCTGGTTGCCGGGTTCTATCGCACGAGCGGCGGAGTGGATTTCGCGGCGTTGGACGGCAAGGGAGTGGACCTTTTTTTTATCATCCTCGGTCCGAAGGCGAGTCGAAGGAACCACATCAAAGTGCTCGCAAAGATATCGCGTCTGCTCAACCATGAGGAATTTCGCGACAGTCTACGAAGCGTGCAGAGCGTCGGCGACGTTCTCGATATCTTTCGACGATTCGGGGATCGTTAACCACGCAAGTTAAACGGTGACAGTTTGCGGTGGACCGGGCGAAGGTGTGCCCACCGGTTGATTTTACGAGAAGGCCAAGTGCACGAACATGACCAAGAGTCGATTGCGTTTGTTTGCACTTGTCTTGTACGTAGGACTGATATTCACAGCCTCCTCCATTCCCGGTTTGACGCCACCGGGTCCCAAGTTCGCTTACAAGGATAAGCTTGCCCACATCGTCGAGTACGCGATTCTGGGAGGGCTTTTGTTCAAGAGAATAGGCTTTAGCGTGAGCCGTTCACGGCTGGTAACCTTCGGGTTTCTTCTCGCCGTCGGTGCCAGTGTCGGCGCGCTCGACGAACTCTATCAGAGTTACGTCCCCGGCCGGAACATGGACGTGTACGACTGGTACGCCGATATGTTGGGAGCGGCCACTGGCATCGGGGTTTTCGTTTTTGCGACGCTCTCGCGCAAGTCGTTGGCGCCGTGGCTTGGGTCGGACGAGAAGCGCTGAGAGAGGTATCGGGTTATGAAGTACGCGCGCCCCAGGGGAACCCAGGACATATTGCCGCCCGACGTTTTTGTCTGGCGTCGCGTGGAGAGTGTTTTCGACGAGACCTTCGAGAGTTTCGGCTACGAACCGGTGCGCACGCCGGTGTTCGAATCGACCGATCTTTTCTTGCGCTCGGTGGGTGAGGGAACGGATATAGTTTCCAAGGAAATGTACACTTTTACCGATCGCGGCGGGCGAAGCCTCACGTTGCGACCCGAGAATACCGCGTCGGTGATCCGGGCGTACCTTGAAAGCGGGATGCACCGCCGGGCCGGGACGACACGGGTCTCCTACATCGGCCCGATGTTTCGCTACGATCGCCCGCAGGCGGGCCGCTACCGCCAGTTCCACCAGGTTGGAGTAGAGGCGATAGGCACTCTGGATCCCTCGATCGACGTGGAGGTGATCGACGTCGTCATGAGCGGTCTGGAGAGGCTGGGCTTCAGCGGTCTCGATGTGAGAATCAACTCTGTGGGATGCCGCGTGTGCCGGGCGGCGTACGGCGTCATCTTGCGCAGAGCGCTCGGCGCGGTCAAGGACGAGTTGTGCAGCGATTGCGCGGAACGGGCGAAGCGCAACCCCATGCGCGTGTTCGACTGCAAGCACTGCACTGGCCTGACGGGCGACCTGCCGCGGATTTCGGACCACCTTTGTGACGAGTGCGGCGCGCATTTCGAAAAAGTCCGCTCGTACCTGCAGTCCCTCGGCCGGGCGAACGAACACGATCCGACGCTGGTGCGCGGCCTCGATTACTACACTAAGACGGCGTTTGAGATCGTGCACGACTCGCTAGGGGCCCAGAACGCCCTGTGCGGCGGCGGTCGTTACGACGATCTCGTCGAGCAATGTGGCGGCCCGAGCACGCCGGCGGTGGGATTTAGCGCAGGGCTCGAGCGCATCATCAGTGTCCTGCCGCAGGGTATTACCGACGAGGCGAACGCCGAGACCCACACTGACGTCTACGTCGCCTGCGTGGACGAGGTATCGGCCGGCCGCGCGCTGCAGGTGGCGGCGGTTCTGCGCCGGTATGCGCGGGTGGAAATGGACGTGACCGCGCGGAGCCTGAAGAAACAACTGAAAGGCGCGGAAAAGAGCGGCGTGGCAGTCGCAGTCATCGTGGAGAGTGCCTCGCCGGGAGTCGTAAAGTGGAAGGACATGGCCGGTCGCACGCAGGTGGAAATCGAGGACGAGCGGCTTGCGGACTATGCCGGGAAGAACCTGGACAAGTTGAAAAGACGGTAGTGCATGGACATTGAGCATTTTGTCATTCCGTTTTCGCGAACCCACACCTGCGCCGACCTGGGCGTGGGCGACGTAGGCAAACCGACAAATCTCATGGGGTGGGTGGCCCGGGTGCGCAATCTGGGCGGCTTGCGCTTTATCGATCTGAGGGATCGCTACGGTACGATCCAGCTGCTGGTGGATCCGCAGCGCGGCGACCTCGGCGAGGTCTCGGGCGATCTCAATATGGAGGACGTCGTCGCCTGCAAGGGTGTCGTGCAGAAGCGGCCCGAGGCCATGGCGCGCGACGACATGGCCACGGGTGAAATCGAGGTGGCGGTTGACAAGCTGTATCTGCTGAACGATTCAAAAGTACCTCCATTCGTCATAACGGACGACTGCAACGCCGGTGAGGACCTCAGGCTCAAGTATCGGTACCTGGACCTGCGGCGCCGCCCCATGCAGGACAACATGGCGCTCAGGCACCGGGTAATCCTCGCCACCCGGAATTTCCTGTCGGAGCGGGGGTTCCTGGAAATCGAAACACCGATGCTCGTGCGTTGCACCCCGGAGGGCGCCCGGGACTACCTGGTGCCGAGCCGGCTGCACCCGGGCAGCTTTTACGCACTACCGCAAAGCCCCCAGCTCTACAAGCAGATCCTCATGGTGGCCGGATTCGACCGCTATTTCCAGCTCGCGCGCTGCATGCGCGACGAGGACCTGCGATCGGATCGCCAGCCGGAACACACGCAGATCGATATCGAGATGAGTTTCGTCAAAGAACCGGATGTCTTCGCGCTGGTCGAGGGGCTGATGACGGAGATTTTCCGCGTCGGTCGCGAAGTCGAGCTGCAGACCCCGTTTCCCGTTCTTTCATACAAACAGGCGATGCTCCGCTTTGGGAGCGACAAGCCGGACCTGCGGATCGGCATGGAACTGCAGACGCTCGACGAGGCGTTCGACGGTACGGCGTTCAAGGTTATGAGTGATGCTTTTGCGCGCGGGGAGTCGGTGCGTGGGTTCGTGGTGCCGGGCGGTGCGGGCCTTTCCAAGAAAACCATCGACACGTTCGAAGCGCTGGCGAAGTCGAAGGGCGCCGGCGGAATGGTCCACCTGAAACACCAGGGTGGACGGCTGAAGGGACCGATAGCGAAGATTGTCGGCGACGAAGTCGCTCAGCGCGTGATCGAGCAGAGTGGGATGAGTGACGGTGACCTGCTAATAGCCGTCATCGGCGAGGCTGAGCCCGTGTCCATGATTCTGGGCGCGCTTCGCCTGGAAGCGGCGAAGCACGTGCCGCTCGATACCGACGGCCGCTTCGAGTTCGTGTGGATAAACGATTTTCCGCTCTACCAATGGGACGAGGAACGGCAGTCCGTTACGGCATCGCATCATCTTTTTTCCATGCCGTACGAAGAGGACCAGCCCCTGCTGGAGACGGACCCGCTCAAGGTCCGCGCTCACCTGTACGATCTGGTGTGCAACGGCGTCGAGCTGGCCTCGGGCAGCATCCGGGTTCACAACCGGCAGCTGCAGGAGAGAATCATGGCGGCGGCCGGCATTACACGAGAAGATGCCGCGCGGCGCTTCGGCTTTCTGCTGGACGCGCTCGAGTACGGTGCCCCGCCGCACGGCGGCATCGCGCCGGGCTTGGACCGTATCCTCATGATCCTTACCGGCGGCGAGTCGATTCGCGACGTGATTGCATTTCCGAAGACCCAAAAGGCAACCTCGCTTATGGACGATGCGCCCTCACCGGTGGACGCCGAACAGCTGGCGGACCTCGGTATCCAGATCGTGAAGAAGAAATGATCCCGTCCCCGATTCCGCGCGCCGGGCGGCACGGGAAAATCGGCCCTTGACAGTCGAGGGCGCGATTGCTAACTTACTCAACGCTTTACAAAGCGAATCCCCGCAGTACAGGAGTCTATCGGTTGGGTAAAACAATACAAAGGATCGTCACGCGCGCCTTCATCCTGGGCGCACCGGTTGCTTTTCTTGGGTGCGGCAGCACGCCCAGAGTGTGCACCGTGTCGCCGATTGCCATCGAAGAAACGAAATCCGATACGCGCGACCTGGAGACCGAGCTGTCCGAAGCCGTGGAAAAGCGGGCGAAGGCACGGGCCGATCTGGCCGCGTGGCAGGAGCGGTTGACCGCTCGCCAGGCAGAGCCCCCGGTGTTAAGGGCGGAGCTGGAACGGTTGAAGAAGGCAAGCGGCCGTCTCGAACCCAAGCCGGAAGAGGAATCCCCGCAAGTAGATAGCCAGGCCCAGCAGATCAAGCTGCAGCCCCAAAGCCAGAGGGAGGACGGATGAAGGCGCGACGGATCGTTGCGAGCATAGCCGGGGTGGCAGTAGGTACCCTGCTGTTGTCGATCGGCTGCGGCGGCGCCAACTTGCGGCGGGTCGACGTCCGCGACGGCGAGTACTATTCAGAGGACGAGTACGAGCTGCTCTCCGACGGGCAAAAGAACGGCTACTGCGCCAATTTGGAGCGCGAGTTGCTGCTGGCCCAGCAGGATTTCGAAGAGAAAACCATCGCCATTCAGGAAGCCACGGACGAGACCGTGTCGATCCGCCAGCGGATCATTCCCATGGAGACTGATGTGAGGCGGTTGGAAGCGGAGATTCGTTCGCTGAACGACATGATCGAAGAAGTCAAGAGCCTGCCGACCGCGTGGGTCATCAAGGAGGGCGAGTCACTAACCAGCATCGCCATGCGCGACGAGATTTATAACGACATCGACAAGTGGGAGCGCATCTTCGAGGCGAACAAGGACAAGATAGAGGATCCCTACTACATTTTCCCCGATACCGTGCTGGTCATTCCCCGGGATTGGCCGACCAACTGACCATCTCCCGATTTTTTTCTCAAAATAGGGTGCCCAGGCGCCTCTTCGTCGGCCTTTCTCAGGGCTGGAGACCCGGGTTGCCGCCTGGGTCGTATCGCATAACGTGACCATAACTCATTATATATAAATAGATTGCATAGATTGAACCTTGGAAAGTTTGCACGGCCCCATGATTTGGCCTATTATTTGTATAAGCGGTAGTGGAGAGGAGCATGAGAATCTAGTCAATATCCAGTCCGGATGCTCTTGGGGAACGGCTAAGTCGTTTTTTTTCCAGGAGTTTTGCATTTTCTTGGGGATTCTGAGGAATCCCTTTACTGCTGATCGGGAGGGAGAAACCGTTTTCCGGTACGATGCCCAGGAAGGGTAACAAGAATAAGGCAGCGTCGTCGCGGGTGAAGGCGAAGAAACGCGTGCTCTCGTTCGAGGGAGTCGATCCGCTGAAGCTTTTTGGCGAGCGCGAATGCAACCTGCGGATTCTGGAGGAGAAGTACCCCGAACACGTCGTCGTGCGAGGGGAAGAAATCATCCTCCAGGGGACCGACAAGGAGCTTCACGATCTGACCAGCTTCTTCGGCGGTCTGATCGAACTCGCCGGGCGGAAGCAGGTGATCACGGAGCAGGATTTTCGCTACCTGTTGGGTGGAGGTGGTGAGGTCCGCGCCGCTCGCTACGCGGACGTGGACGCCGGCGTGGCCGTGGTCACGAAGAGCGGGCAGTCGATCCGTCCCAGGTCGCTTCACCAGAAGGAGTACCTGGACGCGATCGCCGCGCACGACATCGTCTTCGCCATCGGGCCGGCCGGCACCGGCAAGACCTATCTTGCTGTCGCGAGCGCAGTAGCGGCGTTGAAGCGCAAGGAGATCGACCGCATCATCCTGGTGCGGCCGGTCGTCGAAGCGGGGGAAAGCCTGGGGTTCCTCCCGGGGGATTTCCAGGCGAAGCTCGACCCGTATATGAGGCCGGTTCTGGACGCGCTCTATGATATGCTCGGGGCGGAGCGGACGGCCAAGTTGCAGGATAACGGCACGATCGAGATCGCGCCCCTGGCGTACATGCGGGGACGCACGTTGAACAACGCCTATGTCATTCTGGATGAAGCGCAGAACACGACGAGGATGCAAATGAAGATGTTTCTCACACGGCTCGGCGACAACGCGAAGGCGATCGTAAACGGTGATGTCACGCAGATCGACCTCGACCCACCTTCGAGATCGGGGCTGGTCGAGGCCCAGGGCATCCTCTCTTCGGTGGACGGCATCGAGTTCGTGTACATGAGCGAAGAGGACGTCGTGAGACACAGACTGGTCAGGCGCATTATCAGCGCGTTCTCGCGAAACGGTAACAACGAGGAAGAATAAACGGCATGCGGATGATACCCGGGAAGATATTTCGTCGGAAAAAAAACCACTCGCGCACCCAGCGGGCGTTGAAGTTCACGAGACATTTGCGTCTGCGGCGAGACATCTACAGAAGTCTCTCGCCTCGTGCGGGGCTGCTACTGGTGTTCGTGGTGGCCACGATTCTCGTGTTTCCGCCGACGAAACGGAGCCAGGACGTCATTTTCAAGGCCGGTGAGATCGCCGACCGCAACATCATCGCTCCTTTCGACTTCGAGGTCCGCAGGTCCGCCGACGAGCTCAGGCTAGAGCGCGCCGACGCGACGACGAAAGTGCCACCGGTCTACGTCAAGGACAATACCGTCGAACGAGACCTGGCGGAGCGCCTGCGGATGACGCTGGACAGTCTCGCGACGATTATCAAGGCGGATAACCTGACTAGAGAAGCCAAGTTGACGATAACCGGTGATCTGATGCCGTATCTATCGGCGAAGATGGTGCGTGAGATCGTCAACACTACGGCGTTCGAGCAGCTTCTCAAAGCCACCGTCGACAGCCAGCAAAAAATTTTCAAGGCAGGCCTGCTGGATAACGCCGGACCCCTGCGGCGGCGGAGTGTGAACTCGATTACCGTGCTCGACAACGGTGGCGAGGGGCTGATGCCGGTCAGGAATCTCGTCGACCAGGGGGAGGTGGACCAGGTCATCCGAAGAGAGGGTTTTTCCCGGTTTCAAAAGAACCGTACGCGGGCGCAAGTGTTTTACGAAATCGTGCGCAGCCACGTCCTGCCCAACCTGACGCTGGACGATGAGGAAACGGAGAAGCGCCGCGACGAAGCGGCGGAGGAGGTGCCCAAGACGATCCGCGTGTCGAAGAACCAGCGCATCATCGGCAAGCACGACAAAGTCACCGTCGGTCAAGAAAAAATGCTGGCGGCGCTGGAGGAGGCGCGGGCGAGCAGCGAAACCAGCCGGTCACCGCTGCTGGTTCTGGCCCTGTACGCGGCCGGGGTACTGAGGTTGGTGGCGTTTGGCGCGCTCTTCGGCCTGTACATCTTTGTCTTCCACCGTGCCGTGTACCGGGACATGATGAAACTGGCCACGGTCCTCAGCGTGCTGCTCATCTATCTGGTGTTCATGGCGGTAGTCGTCCGTTTCTCGCTCAGCCAGTACCTGGTGCCGGTTGCTTTCGTTTCCATAATGATGACGGCGCTCTTCGGCCGCCGCATGGGCCTGATCACGACGGTTTTCTCATGCTTTCTGATTCCGCTAGTGACCAACCTCCCCGCGCAACTCAGTTTTGTCTCGCTTCTCGCCGGCTCCATGGCCGTGCTGGGTCTGCTGAAGATGCGGTCCCGCAGCCATTTCTACTCCGTGTTTCTGATGGTGATCGCGGGCTACACCGTCGGTGTGTTGGCCAGCGAGCTCGGCCAGCTACAGAAGATAAGCGACCTGTACACCAAGATCCTGTGGTCGTTGGGGAACGGGCTCTTCTCGACCCTGGCCGCGATGTTCCTGCTGCCGATTTTCGAAGGCGTTTTCAACGCCACAACGCGGTTCACGCTTTTGGAGCTGACCGACCTTAACAAGCCGATTCTCAAGCGGCTGCACATGGAGGCTCCGGGAACCTATCACCACTCGATGCTCCTGGGGAATCTGGTCGACGCCGTGGCCGCTGATGTGGGCGCCGATCCGCTGAAAGCGAGGGTGATGGCGTATTATCACGATATCGGCAAAATTTTCAAGCCGGAATACTACGTGGAAAACCAGGAGACGGGATTCAACAAGCACGAAAAGATTACGCCCAAGATGAGCAGCCTCATCCTGCTGTCGCACGTCAAGGACGGGGTGGAATTGGCCCGTGAGGAAAAGCTGCCCGATCTGATCATAAGCGCGATCCAGCAGCATCATGGAACCACGGTGATGGCCTTTTTCTACCAGAAGGCTTTGGAGACCGACTCGCACTCCAGCGTGAACAAGGACGACTTTCGTTATCCCGGTCCGCGGCCGAAGAGCAAGGAAGCGGCCGTGCTCATGCTGGCCGACACGGTGGAACCCGCTTGCCGTTCGCTCAAGGATCCGACACCGGCCCACGTCCGCAATATGGTGGCGAAACTGGTTGCCACCCGTGCGCAGGACGGCGAACTGGACCACAGCGGTCTCACCCTGAACGACCTGAAAACGATCAGAGAAAAATTTACCTCGATACTGACCGGGATCTACCATAAGCGCGTCGCCTACCCGGGCCAGGAACAGGAGGACGACGAGGGGCGTGAAGCTGTCATTAAACCGGTCGCAAGCAAGTGAAGCGGCCTGGACGCGACCCGGCACGTGGGATACGCTGCAGCGAATCGCCACCGTCCTCGGTCCGCCGGACGCGGGCGTGGATGTCATTCTTACCGACGATGCATTCATCCGCAAGATCAACCGCGACTACCGTGGGAGCGATCGGGCGACGGACGTGATTTCATTTTCGTACCTCGAAGACGCCGGGACGGAGCTGTTAGCGGACCCATCCCGTTCGCGTGACAATCTCGCCGGCGAGATATATATTTCCTGCGAAACCCTTCAAGAGGAGGCGAAAGCACAGGGGATCGAATTCGAGAATCTCTTTCTGCGCATCGGTGTACATGGTCTGCTGCACGTCCTGGGTTACGACCACGGGACCGATTCGGAGGCTGAGATAATGGAGGGAGAAGAGCGCAAGATTCTTCTCGCGCATCTCGCTCCGGAAAAGGTTGAAGAGCTGTTTTGAGTCTCTCGAGTCGGTTCGTGCTATGATGCAACCTGATGTAATATTGCTCTTGCTTTCCATCGTCGTTTTGGGAACCGTGGCGGGAACGTATGCGGCCATGCAGCTGCTTTGCTACGCACGAGCGGAAAAGAACGGCGACGGTAACACCACACACCATTTCCTCGACCGACTCTTCGAGAATTCTGTTTCCAACTACTTTTCTCTGGCGCTTGGAAGGGCGCTTGCCCTCGGGCTGGTGCTTGTCGCATCGTATCGCCTCGCCGGGGCCGGCATGTCCGGCGGTGCCATCGCCGGTGGAGGGGTCCTGGTCATGTTGGGGGCGGTGTTTGTTCCGCTCCTGGGAGCCAACATGATAGCCGTGCGCTCGCCTGAGAAGTTTGTGGAGATTTGCCGCTTCGTCACCTATCCGGTGATCTACATCCTCAGGCCCCTGGTATACCTTTTCATGGCGGTGCTCAAGCGGATAGCGCCGAGGGTGCTGGACACGCTAGCTTTTCCCGTGCTGCCATTCAAACGGCGCATCGAGCTGTCCGGCTACAACGGCCAGGAGGACACGGACGAACAGAAGCTCATGTCCAGTGTCTTCGAATTCGGCGACACCAGGGTGCGCGAAGTGATGATTCCCCGTATCGACATGATCGCGGTAAACAAACGCACCGGTTTCTCCGAGATACTGGACGTCATTGTCGAGGGGGGTCACTCGCGCGTGCCCGTCTTCGACGAGAGCATCGACAAGATCGTCGGTGTCATCCATAGCAAGGACCTGCTGGGAAAGACGCTGAACGTTGAAGAGGTATCTTTGGACGACATCATGCGCGAGGTGTATTTTGTCCCGGAAACCAAGATGATCGACGAACTTCTCTCCGAGTTCAAGAAACGAAAGATACACCTCGCCATCGTGGTGGACGAGTATGGAGGCACAGCGGGCCTCATCACGCTTGAAGACGTTCTGGAGGAGCTGGTGGGGGATATCCAGGACGAGTTCGATGCGGAAGAAGAGTTGATTCAACGCCAGGGCGAGGACGCGGCGCTGTGCAGCTCGCGCGTCCGCCTGGATGATCTGAACGAAGCGCTGGGGCTCGAGCTGCCGGAGCGCGACGTTGACACTCTCGGCGGATTCCTGTACGAGATGGTAGGACGGGTACCGCGGGTGGGAGAGGTTTTTACGCGCGGCGAACTCGATTTCCGCGTTCATTCCGTTGTCGGGCAGAGGATAGACAAGGTCCTGATCAAGGGATTGAGTCAGCCGCAGGGGCGGGTGCGGGACAACACCGGGTAGGCGACAAGGTCATAGGAGGCCGAACGTGCGTTATCTCAGACGCCAGTTCTTGACGGGACTTCTGGTTCTCGCCCCGATCGTGATCACCGGTTACATCGTCTGGAAGAGCTTCGTCAGCATCGACAGCGTCATCGAGCCGCTGCAGAAGCGCTTTCCCCTGATCGATATTCCCGGAATCGGATTTGTCATCGTCCTGCTCTTTATCCTGTTCAGCGGTATCCTGGCCAGCAACCTGATCGGCCGCCGCTTGTTGGAAATGGGCGATCGCATCCTCAACGGCCTGCCGCTGATCCGCCGCATCTATTTTGCGCTCAAGGAAATCAGCCAGGCGCTGCTCGCCGATCGGAAGACCGCCTTTCAGCGTGTGGTCCTCATCCACTACCCGCACGAGAACTCGTACGCGCTGGCCTTCGTTACGCGGGCAGGCGTCGACTACTTCGACAGCCTGGTCGGGGAGGAAATGGTCAATGTCTTCGTTCCGACCACTCCCAATCCGACGTCGGGCTTCATGCTGATGATTCCCAAACGCGCCATCTTCTCCGTCGACATTTCGGTCGAGGAGGCGATGAAGATGGTCATCTCCGGCGGCGCCTTCTCCCCCTCGGTACTCGAGAGTTTTCCGGGCCACAAGACGACCTGATCTCCTTTTCTCAAAATCCCTTGTCAAGTCATCCGGTTGCTTCTAGGATGCCTGCTATGAGTGATTCAACCGCAGAAATCCTGCTCCACATCCGGGACCTGCTGGCCGGCGACGACTCCACCGCTATGCGGAAAGTGCTGGCAGGGCTGCACCCTGCGGATATCGCCGAGCTGCTTGGCGAGTTGGAAAATGAACAGAAAGTGCGGCTGCTCAAACACCTGGACAATGAGACGGCGGCGGAGGTCCTTGCTGCGGTCGACGAGCGGTCGGGGCAGGCGCTGCTGCAGCTGTTGAGTGACACCGAAGTGGTTTCGCTGCTCGGTGAGATGCAATCCGACGATGTCGTGGATATCATTTCGCAGCTTCCCCCGGAGAAGTCCAGACAGATCGACGCGCTGCTGCCCAGCGGCGAGCGCGAAAAATTCCATGAACTACTCGAGTTCGATGAAGACACCGCCGGCGGTATCATGGAGGTGGAAACGGTCGCGGTGCAGGAGGTCGCTACGGTTCGCGAGGCCATCGAGCTGGTCAGGCAGCTGGCCGACCAGATCGAGAACCTGCAAAACGTCTACGTAGTGAACGGCGAGGGTGAGCTCGTTGGGACCATACCGGTCCTGGATCTCCTGCTCCACGATTCCTCGGAGAAGATCGTTGACCTCATGGACGACAACGTGATCAGCGTCCCCGTCGATATGGACCAGGAACAGGTCGCGGCGTTGTTCGGGAAGTACGACGAGTTTACACTGCCGGTTGTCGATTCGTCCGGCAAACTGGTCGGCCGCATCACCGTAGACGACATCATCGACGTTCTCGAGGAGGAAGCCTCCGAGGACATCGCGATGATCGCCGGCACTGTGGAAGACGAAATCGGGGAGACCTCTCCGCTCAAGGTGTCGCGCGCACGCTTGCCGTGGTTGATCATCGCGCTACTGGGACAGCTGCTCAACGCGCTCATCATGAGTCACTATTCGTTGTCCATCCAGGAATTCGTCGCGCTGGTCTTTTTCATTCCCCTGGTAATCGGGACCGCGGGAAGCACGGGCATCCAGTCCGCCGTGGTCGTGGTGAGGGAGCTGGCAGTCGGCCAGCGGTCCGACGCGCACATCGGCCGCAGGGTGTTTCGCGAGCTTCAAGTAACGCTCCTGAACGGGATGATTCTGGGGCTGATCCTGTTCGTGGCGGTCAGTGTGTGGAGACACGAAATCACCCTCGGTCTCTTCATGTGGATAGTCCTGATGAGCGTTACCATCGTCGCCGGGTTCATGGGTGCGGCCATCCCGCTGGTCCTCAGCCGGCTCAAGGTCGACCCGGTGATAGCGGCGGGGCCTTTCATAACGGTTCTGAGCGACATTATCGGTCTTCTTATCTACATGAGCTACGTCACTTATTACGTGTCGAACATCAGGTCATGACGTCCGCCAATGATACAAAAAGACGAAGGCGTTGTACTGGGGGGCGCCCGCAGCGGTGAGACGAGCAAGGTCATCACCTTCTTTGGCCGCCGCTTGGGCAAGATCAAGCTGCTGGGTAAAGGGGCGCTGGGTTCCCGGAGCGGCCTGAGGGCCGCACTACAGACGGGCAACCTCATCGAGGTGGTCTACTATCACAAGGAAGGGCGAACCCTCTATTTTCTCAAGGAGGCTCACAC
The DNA here is from genome assembly GCA_036478295.1 of Candidatus Krumholzibacteriia bacterium. Classification (GTDB taxonomy): domain Bacteria; phylum Krumholzibacteriota; class Krumholzibacteriia; order WVZY01; family WVZY01; genus JAZGDW01. The sequence goes on along the minus strand of JAZGDW010000031.1, from coordinate 3,146 downwards.
CGTTCTTGCCGCGACGCCGGGGCAGGACTTGGTCTCCACCGCCGCGGCACTGGCCCCACTCGAACTGATCGCCCAGGTGTGCTACTGGGCCAGCCCGGAGGAGCGGGTGGTCGATCTCTTCACCGAGTACCGGAGGTGTGACCCGGTGCGCGATCCGCTTCTGCTCTTTATCGGCTTCGAATTCAGGCTCCTGGAAATACTCGGGCTGTTGCCCAATTTCTTCGAGTGTTCCGAGTGCGGCGCGAACCTCGCCTCAGGTTTCTACCACCCGGCCCAGGGGTCCAGCACCTGCACGGCGCACAGCCATGCCGAGCCGCATCGCGTGCCGCTCCCGGGAGGTGTGGTCTCCCTGCTCGATACGGTCGCAAATCAACCACTCGCTTCGCTGGCTGGCCTCGAGGTCGACGCCGACACGAGAAAGAACTTGGGCAAGATACTTCACTGGACGTATACTTTTCACGTTCAGGGTTACGGCCTACCCGAAGCACTCAAGCTGATCCCGAAAGGTTAGCGCGACGATAGAGCGGTCGGTGGCGGCGCGTGTTGCGCGCACGAGCCGTTAGGGGTGAAATCCAATTGGCAAGAAAAACGGGCAAGAAACCGAGCTACCAGGAGATCATCGCGAAGCTCCAGACCTTCTGGATGGGGCAGGGGTGCGTTATTCTCCAGCCGTACAACTCGGAGGTGGGGGCAGGGACGCTCAACCCAGCGACTTTCCTGCGCGTCCTTGGGCCTGAGCCCTGGCGGGTCGGCTACGTGGAGCCCTCGAAACGGCCCAAGGATGGAAGATACGGGGACAACCCGAACCGGGTACAACAGTTCCTTCAGTACCAGGTCATTCTCAAGCCGCCGCCGGACGACATCGTCAAAATCTATATCGACAGCCTGCGTTTTCTCGGCATCGATCCTCAAAAACACGACGTCCGCCTGGTCGAGGACGATTGGGAAGCGCCCACCCTGGGCGCGTCGGGGTTGGGGTGGGAGGTGTGGCTCGATGGCATGGAGATCACGCAGTTCACCTATTTCCAGCAGGCGGGATCACTTGAACTCGATCCGGTATCGGTTGAGCTGACGTACGGCCTCCTCCGGATCTGTCTCTACTTGCAGAACGTCGACTCGGTAATGGACATCCACTGGGGGGACGGGGTGACCTGGGCGGAAATCAACCTGCAGGCGGAAAAAGAGTTTTCGGTTTTTCACTTCGAGAGTGCGAACACCCGTTTCTATTTCGAGCTGTTTCAGGATTACGAGCGTGAGGCGGCCGCAATGCTGGAGAGGAGCCTCGTGCTCCCCGCGTACGACTACGTAGTCAAGCTGTCGCACGTCTTCAACCTGCTGGATGCACGCGGCGCCATCAGCGTTACCGAGCGCACCGGTTACATCGGCAGGATCCGGGTCCTGGCACGCAAGGTCGCGCTGAAACAGATCGAGGCGCGGAAGGGGCTGGGGTTCCCCCTGTTGAAGGGAGCCAAGCGCGCATGAGCGATCTGCTGCTTGAGATCGGTTGTGAGAACCTGCCACCGGCTTGCATAAAGCCCGCCTTTGACCAACTGGCGAAGCTGGCCGCCGGGCGGCTCGCCGAGCACCGCCTGCCGTACGAAGAGATTTACACGACCGGGGGTCCACGCCGCCTGGTGCTCATCGTCCGCGGCCTGGCCGCAACGCAAACGAGTAAGACGGAGACCGTCACCGGCCCCCCCGCCTCGAGGGCGTTCGACGGCAATGGTGATCCCACGCCCGCCGCGCTCGGTTTTGCCCGCTCGCACGGGGTGGCGGTCAAAGACCTACGGTGCATCCCCACCGATCGAGGCGAATACGTCGGGGTTACGCGCCGGCTGAGATCACAGCGGGCATCGGTTCTGCTCAGAGAAATCCTGCCGGGTCTCATCTCGGACCTCAAGTTTCCCAAGGTCATGCGCTGGGAAAGCACCGGCATGAGTTTCGCCAGGCCCATCCGCTGGATCGTCGCGTTGCTAGAAGAAAAAGTCGTACGGTTCAAGATCGCCGGTGTCGTTGCCGGCAACGTCACGTACACGATTCCGTGGATCCGCCGCGATCGCATCAAGGTGCGCGGTGCGGATCATTACCTGTCGCAGCTCTCGAAGGCCGGCGTCGTGCTCGATCACGACGAACGCTTCCACAAGATCCAGAGGCTGGCGCAGCAGGCGGCGGCGCGCGCCGGCCTGACACTGGTCGAAGACCGGTCGCTGTGCGGCGAGCTCACGTTCATGCTCGAGGACCCCAGACATCTGCTGGGAGCGTTCGACGAGAAGTATCTCAAGTTGCCGCCGGAGGTGGTCACCACGGCGATGAAGGGGCACCAGCGCTACCTCGCGCTTCGAGGAAAGCGCAACCGCCTGGTTGCGAAGTTCATCACCTTTACGGAGGGCAAAGTCGGCTCGCCCGCCGAGGTGCGGAAGGGAAACGAGAAAGTGCTGAAGGCACGCCTGGAAGACGCGCTCTTCTACTGGCAGGAAGACGTGAAGACGGGAATCCAGGGTCTGGCCGACAAGCTGCGTTCCATCGTTTTTGTCGAGGGGCTGGGCACGCTGGCGGACAAGGCGGCACGCCTGGAAACGATCGGTCTCCACCTTGGAAAGTCCGGGGCGTTAGAAGTGCCTGAGGCGACTATCGTCCGCGCCGCGCGCCTGGCCAAAGCGGACCTTGCCAGCGAGATGATTAAAGACGGCAAGGAGTTTACACTCCTGCAGGGGATTATCGGCAGCCACTACGCACGCGAAGCCGGCGAGCCGGGTGAGATCGTTACAGCGTTCCGGCAACACTACAGGCCGCGTAACCCCTCGGACCCGCTGCCCGCCACTCCCCTGGGTGCGCTGCTGGGTATCGCGGACCGGATAGACACCATCGCGGGCTGCTTTCTGGCGGGTCTCACGCCGAGCGGCTCACAGGACCCCTACGCGTTGCGGCGCCTGGCCAATGGACTGATCCGCATCCTCGAGGACAAACCGGAGATCTCCATTCAGTCGCTGCTCGAGGTGACAATCGCCGCCTTCGAGAATCAGGGGCTCAACCGGGGAGCGGACGGCGAGGTGACGGAGCGCCTGGCGGAGTTCTTTCAGAACCGGACGGAGGCATTCCTCAAGGAGCAGGGAATCGCTTACGATGTCGTGGGAGCAGTGAGCGCA
>JAZGDW010000309.1:0-2024 GCA_036478295.1 Candidatus Krumholzibacteriia bacterium | reverse complement strand
ATTAGGTCGAAAAAGGGAGATTACGCGGAGAACATCCGCCGGTTAGGCGCCACAATTGCGCAGGTGGCAGGGTGGGATGAGCATCCCGACCTGGTTGTATTTCCGGAGGCAATCACGTCGGGCTACTTCGTAGAGGGTGGCGTGCGTGACGTGGCGGTTACCGCGGGTACACTCTTCCGTGATCTGTCAGATATGTACAGCGGATCCGAAGGCCCGCCAATTGACGTTGTGGTCGGGTTCTACGAGGAATTCAGGCACCACTACTTCAACTCAGCGATCTATGCCTCACTGGGAGGCGTGGCGCCGGAAATCAAGCACGTTCACCGGAAAATATTCTTGCCTACATACGGCGTGTTCGACGAGAGCCGGTTTGTCGATCCCGGGCATGCAGTTCGGGCGTTCGACACTGCTTGGGGAAGAGCCGCAATCATCATCTGCGAGGACGCGTGGCATTCCGTAATCCCTACGATTGCAGCACTGGATGGGGCACAGCTCATCATCATTCCGAGTGCCTCGCCGGCCCGCGGGACAGTACCCGAACAGGAAGGTGGCGATCACCGCCCCGCAAGCGCAGAGCGGTGGTACCGCATAATGAAATCGATTGCGGAAGAACACTCCGTGTTTGTCTTGTCGAGCCAGCTCGTAGGATTCGAGGGCGGCAAGGGATTTCCAGGTGGGTCGGCGGTGGTCTCTCCATCGGGCGACCTGATAGCTGAGGCGCCTTTCTTCGAGGAGACTGTGCTGTCTACTGTGATCGATCTCGATGAGATCACCAGCGTCCGGGCCGATCAATCACTGCTCGCCGACCTCCAGACACGGCTACCTCACATTGTCGAAAATCTGCAAGATCGTTCTCAGCACCGTTTGGAATTCGATCCGGAGGGCGACAAAGCTCCGACCACTGAACGAGCACCCGGAGCTTCCCACGCAATTACGCCTGGGTTGGAGCAAGCAGATCCTTTGGCCATTGACCCAGAACTCCTAACGAAATGGTTGACGGCGTTTCTCTCTGACGAGGTGTCGCGGCGTGGATTTCCCAAGGGCATAGTCGCACTTTCCGGCGGCGTGGACTCATCGCTCACGGCGTATCTCGCGGTTCGCGCTTTTGGGAAGGAGAATGTTATCGGGCTCAGGCTCCCCTATCGGACTTCCAGTCCCCACAGCATGGAGCATGCTGCTCTGGTAGCGGAGGATCTCGGTATCAAGCTGCAGACCGTTGACATCACCAATTCGGTTGACGGCTATCTCGCCGCGTTGGGAAGCGATGTGGATTCGACTCGCAAAGGAAACGTGATGGCGCGAATGCGGATGATAGCGCTGTTCGATCTATCCGTAGCGCACGGTGCTCTTCCGTTGGGCACGGGGAACAAGACTGAGCGGCTGATGGGCTACTTCACTTGGCATGCTGACGACACACCCCCTGTCAATCCGCTCGGCGACCTGTTCAAAACACAGGTTTGGCAGTTGGCGCGTCACGTCGGTGTTCCCGGCGCAATAGTCTCCAAACCCGCCACCGCCGATTTGGTAAAGGGGCAAACCGACGAGGGCGATCTAGGCGTTTCCTATGAAATAGCCGACCGAGTACTTCACTGGTTGGTTAGGGGCTTGTCCCCGCGGGAAGTGGCTGAATTGGGCTTTGATCAAAACGATGTCGAGCTGGTGCACATGCGGCTTGAGTCCACACACTGGAAGCGCAGGCTTCCCACGGTTGCGATGGTCAGCCAGACAGCGATTGGGGAGTATTACTTGCGTCCCGTCGACTACTGATCATCCGGACTATCCACCGGCAATCGAAGATCTGGAAAAGATGTCCGCAGACGATTTGAGCCCCAAAGCGGTCAAGCAGTCCCACGCCACCATGACCGAGCTCATGATGCCGCACATGGCCAACAACCACGGCAATGTGTTCGGAGGTGTTATCCTGTCGTTGGTGGACCGTGTGGCCGCCGTCGCTGCGATAAGGCACTCACGCAGCACGTGCGTAACCGCATCGTTCGATCGCGTTGATTTCATAGAGCCCATTT
>JAZGDW010000308.1:0-8712 GCA_036478295.1 Candidatus Krumholzibacteriia bacterium | reverse complement strand
ACTCGGCCTGAATACCAAGAAGCTCCTGGCCGGGACCAAGAAGGCGCTGGGTGCGACCAGCAAGTTTTTCAACAAGCTGAAATCCCAACGGCAGCAACTCCGGAACACCTCTCTCAAACTCGGACTCGCGCTCGCAGCCGAGATTGCCTTTATCAAAAAAGTCACCGACGCGGCCGGCGAGCAAGAACGTGTCGAGGCCGGACTCACAGCGGCACTAAGAACCGCGGGTATTTTCAGCGACGAACTCACAAAGAGCCTGACCGACCAGGCGTCCGCGCTCCAGAAGACGACGGTGTTCGGCGACGTAGCGATTATCCAGTTGCAGACCCTTCTCGTAACGTACGGCGTCACCAAAGACAAACTAGAGGCTGCAACGAAGGATTCACTCGACTTCGCGGCCGCTACGGGAAAGGACTTGAAGACCGCGGCGCTGACCGTCGGTAAAGCGGTCGGTGCGGGTTTCACCGCGGAACTCTCGCGGTACGGGATTGTCCTGGATACGAGCACGATTCCGAAGACGGAGATTGCAGCGGCAGTGCTCAAGAAATTGGGCGAGCAGTTTGGAGGTCGAGCGGAAGCGGACGCGAAAACCTATGCCGGTCGTATGAAACAACTCAACAATGCGTTGGGCGATGTGCAAGAGCAGATCGGATTTGCGCTGATACCCACGCTTCGCGAGTTCGCTATCAAGATGCTCCCCATTGTCAAGCGTGTGGGGGACTGGGTGAAGGACAATCGGAATCTCGTTGGCGGGCTCCTCAAGCTGCTCACCGCCTCGACGGCTATTACGTTTGCTCTCGCCACTCTCGGATTCGCACTCGCCACGCTCACCGCGCCATTCAGCATCGCAATCGGCGTGGTCGCCATACTCACCGCTGGGCTTGTCGCGCTGAATCTCGCGGCTGAAAAGATGCCGGGCACCGTCAAGGATTTTGATGCGGCGCTGGACAAGAACCTTGAGAAGCAACGGAAAGTAGGCGCCCAGATTGAGAAGTGGCGCGGCGAATTGGAAAGCACCGACGATGTACTAAAGCGATTGGGCCAAACGAACCAACGCGGCTTGCTCCAATTCATCGAACTGATAGCGACACAGGAAAAACTTCAAGACCAAAACGAGAAACTTACAGAGGCGAAGCGGCTGTTGACTGAGGCCACGGACAAAGAAAGGGTCGCAACCCACGCCTTGAACAAGGCGCAGGTTGAGGAAGCACTCGCCGCCGCCAATCAAATCATCGTGAATGAGGCCCTGGCCGAGAGCTACCGCGAGATTGCCCGCGAGGTGCAAGAAGCAGCTCTGGCGCAGAGCGAAATAGCAAACCGCCTCGAAGAGTTGCAGGACAAGTTCTCGGCGATGACCGAGAGCCTAATCGACGACATCGTTTTTGCGTTCGACGAAGTTATTGAGGTGGAAAAAAACGCAATCGATCAATTCGTGAAAGCTACTTTGATTGGATTTGTTCGATTTATCAGCGCAACGATCGAGGCGGCTATCATTCGAGTCGCCAGCATGGCTGCCGCTGAAAAGGCTGTCGCATTCATTAAGGCCCCGTTCACATTTGGCGCGTCACTTGTTGCGATCGCGCCAATCGCACTTGCCGCAGCTGCCGGTATTGCTGCACTCCGAGCTCTGGAGGCGGGGGCGAGCAAGCGCATCAAGAGCTTCGAGCACGGCGGCATTCTCCCGCGAACGGCACTGTTTCTCGGACACGAGGGGGAAGTCGTATCGAATCCGGCAACGCAAAGCCCGCGCGAAATCGCCTCTAACCTGGCCCTCGCGGGCGTGCCCGCAGGCGCGGGGGCCGGTGGCGATTCCGGCTCCGCCTACGTGTTCTTCAACAACCACGGGACGATTTCAAACCAGGTCGACATGAACGATGCGATGCGACGCATGGGCGAACTCGTTCGCCGGCAGCTCGGCGGGCGCTAGAGGTGAACCGATGATAGTAAATGGAGCAAGACCCGAAGTTGGCGCCTGGGCTTTCGGCCACGCCGAAGACGAAAATTCCAGCGGTAAGAGCATCTATTGCGCGAAATGCGGAAGCGCTCTTGTTGGTGCTGCCTGGGTATTCAAGTTTCCAATGCTAATAATAGACCCAAAGCTTCCCCCTAGAAGGTTTGATGTGTTCGTGTGTTGGAGTTGCATGATAAGCACCATGCACGGAAAGTTGGAGCTGGTGCCGGACGTAACCAATGACCCAAGGAACGGTAATGACAGAACTTCAGGTGGGTGACCTGCTCGGGCAGGAGATTTTTGCTGAAGGACGCTGGACCGATTTAAGCGGGCACAGCCAGACCTGGACCGCTTCCGACCTCGACGACATGGAGGGGAACGCCAAGAAGGTCACAATCAATGCGTTCCTGAAACTCTTTCACGTCGACAAGAAAACGCACCAGCGCATCGCGAGCATGTTCAAGATCGGCGACGTGGAGAACATCCGCCACGTGGGCAAGAAACTGGTGGCCGATTTCAAGCGGGTACCCAAAAAGGTTCTGGACTTGATGCAGATTGGCGCATTCGGAAAGCCGAGTGCCGAGATACGGCCGACGTTCTTCGACGAAGGTTTGCAGAAGCAGTTCAAGAACGTCGTCTCAGCGGTCGGCGTCTTGAGTGCCCAACACCCGGCTGTTACAACCCTGACAGAATTCCGAGACCTGTTTGGGGGAGCGCAACCGGAAGCGCTGGTCTTCGCCGAAAGTGACGACTGGCGCGACACGTTCAGAGAAGGAGCTCTGAACGAAAACGTAGTCCTGTGTTTTTATGGGGCAACCCACGAACCTTTACCGAAAGAAGGTGGAATCCTTATGAGCGAACTCGGTGCAATGGGCTTCTCGAAGGCAGAGATCCCCGAAGACATTCAACGATATTGTCACGACAATGACATGGCGCTCGATGCCGATAGCGTGAGGCTCGACAAAAAGACCAGGGAATTGATGGACGCTAACCCCCTGCTGACCTATGCGACCGCTTCGGACAAGGCGGTCGTGATTCTGCAGCGAGAAAGGGCGAACTTTTATATGGGTTGAGCACGCCCCCTGAAGGCGTGAAATGCCACGGTGACAAACTCAGGGGGAACGCTCACGAGGTGCCGACCTGCCCGCCGTCGCTTTTGCGGGTGGGCAGGTTCGGCACGATCAAAGCACGGTTCACAAGGAGGAAACATGAAATCGTTCAGACTGAAAACCGGGATTCACTTGCACGACGTTCCAAGTGCGACGGACCTGGAGGGGAACGAGCTGGGAAAGCCCGGGGAGGAGCGAAGGGTCATCCCCGCGGGCCTGACCGTCAAACTCGATGAGAATTCGGACAACGTCAAGCGCTTACTCGGTAAGGGGGCCATCGTCTCGATCGGCGGCAGGCCACCGGCGACGCCGGCTAAAAACGGTTGACAGCCCGAATGAAATTCGGGACAATAGCGTAGAGGTGTAGTATGTGCCGAAACTCGCTAATACTGGAAAGACAAAGACCGCCGGAGCGCAGCAGCGTTTCGGCGTTGGCGCGTCGTGCAGAGTCTTCAAAGGGTCCTTTAGCGAGTACCTGGCGCAGCTCGGCGGCGCGTCTTTTTTTGGAGGTACGGTATGAATACCGGAGTCGCGGTTAAGCGAGAAGGAAAATTGGCGCGTCTGAAGGCGCCCAAAAGGGTTCCTGTATCGAAGGCCGAGGAGATTCCCCGAAAATTCCGGCGGATCTATATCATATCGCGGAAGCGGAACGATAAAGTAATCGGGTGCGCCCATAACCTCAGGGCTGTCACGCAGGTTGTTATACAGGAACTTAAGACCGTGAAGCTATCGCAAGCCCAAGTCGAAAGGCTCTGTGAATCGTTGGGGCTGGTGCTTAGTCAGCTACGGAAAGGCGTCCTCTGACCGTTTGACCTTAAGGTGTAGCTCCCGCAACGCGGGTTTTCTTAGGAGGTAACTACCATGAGAAGCGAAGCCGTAGTTAAGCGAGAAGAAGAGGAAATTCCTTTTAAGGAATTGGTGGGCCTCTGGGTGAAGCGGCGGTATTTGGAGCACGAAGGTTTCCGTCGCAATCTTCAGAATTTCGTTGAGCGCATAGATTGCAAGAAAGGAGGAAAAACAAATGAGACCCAAAGAACTGCCGCCCGGTAAATGCAAGTGGGTTGAGAGGGGCATCTTCGTCCGCGGATCAAAGGGAGGCCCGCGCTACGGGATATCGTACAAACTCGGGGGACAACGGGTTCGAGAAACCATCGGCCCCACGCTCGCAATCGCCCGAAAAGCCCTCAATATCCGCAAGGCTGAAATCGCCCAAGGTCGGTTGGGCTTGCTGCCAAAAAAACAGGCCCCGCTCTTCTCGGAATTCACAGAGCAGTACCTCGAACACGCGAAGGCCAACAAGAAATCGTGGCAGACGGACGTGTACCTGATCCGCAAGCTCTCGCCCAGCTTTGGCAAGAAACGCCTCTCCGAAATCACCTCCTGGAACGTCGAGCAGCATAAGGCCCGGCGAAAAGAAGAGGTCTCCCCCGCTACGGTCAACCGGGAACTCTCACTGCTTCGCCGCATGTTCAATCTGGCAATTCAGTGGGGGCTCGCGGATAAGAACCCCACCGCGGGCGTCCGCAAGTTCCGGGAGGATGAGCGGCCGCTCCGGATTCTCTCGGCCGAGGAGGAGGCGCAGTTGCTCGAGCAGTTGCCTCAGCACCTACGGGATATCACGGAATTCGCGATCAATACGGGGATGCGTCGCGGAGAGATTCTCTCGCTCCGTTGGGACCAGGTGGACATGCGGGAGAAGATGCTGGCTGTGGAGCGCGGGAAGACCGGGACGGTGAGCTACGTGCCGGCGAACAAGAAGGTGGTGGCGGTCCTCCGCCGGCGCCAGGCGATCGACTCAGATTACGTCTTCACCTGGAACGGCGAGTCGATTGAGCGCTTCGACAAGACGTGGCAGAAAGCGTTGAAGGCGGCTGGGATCCCGAAGGTCCGGTTTCATGATTTACGGCACGCCTTCGCCACACGGCTGCTACGAGCTGGTGAGGACATCACGACCGTCCGGGAATTGCTCGGCCACAGCTCGATCAACATGACGCTGAGATATACCCACACGAGCCCGGAACGGAAGCGGGCCGCTGTCGAGAGGTTGGAGGACCCGCTCCGTGGGCCTTCTGTGGCCACTCCGTGAGCGCCCAAGCGGTCTTTGAACCTGCCAGGTGTGCAAGGCATGCTCACCAGACATGCGTCACTACATGCGTCACCTGTGACCAAGAATTATGAGAGGTATCGGAATTATCAGACTTATTGGACTGTTCCCCCGGCGCGCAACCCGAGCCCATAATAGAAGTTCGCATACCGGCGCGGTTTTCGGGCTTTTCCGTCAGCGCTCTTTTAAGCAAGTGGTACCGGGTTCGAGTCCCGGGCGACTCACCACTATTTTTTTTCCGGGCCTGTATGTGCTATATTAGTAACTGAATAGCTATGCCGGTTCGACACCGGGGGTGTGTTCGGCCGTTGGCTCCGGCACCGCGCCTACCCTCGCCGCTTGGCCGGATGCAAGTGCCGTTTCACCGCGTCACATTTCGCAAGGGTCGGAGGCCGTGGAAGCAGACAGCGGGATCCCTACATTCACTCATTTGCACGTTCACTCTTCGTACAGTCTGGGCATCGGGTTGTCCACGCCGGTGCAGATCTGTGCACACGCCCAACGCGCCGGCTATAAGGCCGTCGCGCTGACCGACACCAATAATACCTACGGCTTTATCGAATTTCATCTCGCCGCCAGGAACTACAATCTAAAACCGATCTACGGCGCCGTCGTACATCACACCTCTCTCGTTGAAGCCGGCCGCGATCGTTTTCCCATGGCGCTCATCGCGCTCAGCCGCCGGGGCCTGGCGAACGTTACTGCGCTTACCAGCCTTTCGGCCACCGCCTACGAGTGCGGAGTGGCGCTGTCCCGCGAGCAGCTCGACGAGCACCACGAGGACGTCGTCGCGCTCGTCGGCACGGTTCGTAGCGAGGTGTCGACACTTGCCCATACCGGGGACGACGACAACGCCAGGGTGGTTATCAAGTCGCTACACGAGATTTTTGGCGACAACTTTTTTGTTGAAATACAAGATCACGGCGACAGCGAGGAAAAGCTTCACGCGCAGAAACTGCTCGAGCTGTGCCGCGCGTGCGGCACCCGTGCAGCGCTCACTCAGGAAGTGCGATACGTGAGCGATGAGATGAAGAGCGTCTACGAACTCGTGCGCGGGGTCCAGAACCCGCACGAGCAAGACGATTTCTTCAAGATGGGGCAGCACTTGCCCGACCGCAGCCTGCGGCCGCCGGCCGAACTGGTCCGCCTGTACGACATCTATCCCGCTGCCTACGAGGCGGCCGCCGAGATCGAGCAGCGGGTCGAGGGCGATTTGCTCGAAGGCATCGCCCACCCCGCGTCTCTTATAAAGCCACCCGCCGACGCCAAACAGGAGCTGCTCGTTCGCTGCACGGAAGGTTTCTACGAGCACTACCGCAATCTCACCCATTCCCAGAGCTTGCAGTACCGGTCGATCATCAAACAGGAGATCGATCAGATTGGGGCATCGGGACTCCTGGCGGATTTTCTCCTGTGGCAGGACGTCTTCGGGCGGCTGCGGCGATCGGGCATCACGCTCGGGCCCGCGTCCGGGCTCGCCCTGCAATCGTTCTGTGCGCACGTGCTCGGGATCACCTCGTACAACCCGTACGAATACGACACGGGCTTCCACCCGATGTTCGACACCCACCGTGGAGAGGTCGAGATCCAGCTGCCCGCCGAATCGAGAGAGAGCGCGCTGCGCATATTGCGTGAGGCGCTGGGCGAGCACTCGCTCGTGCACGCCCCGGTCATCGAACGTGTCACCCCGGCGCGGGCGGTTCGCATGGTGGCGAAAGTGCTGGAAGTCGGCGAAGGCGATCTCGGGGACGTGCTCGCGATTATCGCGCGCAACCCCGGCGTGTCACTAAAGAGCCTCTGTGAGAACGACCGCCAGTTAGGAAGCGTCTACAAACGTTCGATTCCCGTACGCGAGATGCTCACCCGCGCATCGCTCCTGGAACACCTCCCCTGCGGCATCATCCGCTCGCGGCGAAGCGTGACACTCGCTGCCGTGGATCTAAGGGATTTTCTCGCGCACTCGGTCGACGAGCGCAGCGGGGATACGTTCATTCATGCGAGCCGCGACACGCTCCCCATCGGGGCCGTGTACCGGATTGACTTCACGCCGCTGACCGCGCTCGGCGTGGCACGGCGCACGAGACAGCGCCTGCGCATTCCGGACGATGGGGCATACGGGCGGGATCAACTACAGGGGGCGGATGCGACCGTTTGGCGGGCCGTACGGGAAGGGGAAACCACCGGTGTGTTTCTCTTCGAGGGCCAGATCCTGCAGCAGCACAGAGAATCCGTGCAGCTCGACTCGATGGACGACCTGACGAATTTTCTCGCGTTGATGCGGGTCCGCGACGATCAGAAGATGATCGCCGATCGATTGAAAGAATATCAAGCCGGGGCCATCTACTCCGACGCCGATCCCCGCGAGGTGTTTCGCATCCTGCGGCGCACCCACGGTTTCATCCTTTATAATGAACAGCTGCGAGATATTCTCTCTTTTCTTACCGGAAAAAGTCCCGACGAGGCCGAGCGGATGCTCGAGGGACTGCGTTCCGCCAACCCGAGGTTGCTGGCGAGTTTTCGCTCCGAGTTCATGAGGGGAATGGCCGACCGTGACCTGCCAATGGAGGCCGCGACCCGATGGTTCGAGCGGTTTCTCTTCTACGTCAATCAAACCATGCGCCGCGAGCGGGTCTTCGCGGACGCGCTGCTCGTCTACGAGCTTTTCTTCTTCAAGGTCCGGCACCGCGGCGTGTTCTACGTGGCGCTACTCAATACGCACGCCGAGAACGCCGATAAGCGCCAGGTGTATCTCGATTATCTTTCCAACCAGGACATGGTTCTGGCTCTGGACATAAACCGCAGCGAGGTAGCCTTCACGACCGAAGACGGCCGTATCCGCACTGGCTTCTGTGCGGTGTCAGGGCTCGAGCCGTCCGCCGGGGAATTCATCGTGCGCGTGCGCGGCAAGAAAGGGTTTGCATCCATCGACGATTTTGTTCAGAGGCTAGGGCGCAAGGGAATCTCGCGGGAGGCGGTGCGAAACCTCATCCGGGCCGGCGCGTTCGATAGTTTTGGGGGCACCAAGGGCGACCTGAACAAGGCCCTCATGCATCTGCTCCGGCCCGATGCTGCGCGCAAGCCCAAGACCCGCGACCGCGGACAGTTCGAACTGCCCTTCGACAGCTAACCGCCTAGGCTATAGGGTGGTTACGCGACCTGCCATCCGGGTTTTTGTTTGACTTTTCGCGGAGCAGGTGTTAAATCTAGTGCACTCTCCGCGGTAAACCAATCACAGAGCGTCCCCATCGTCTAGTCTGGCCTAGGACACCAGCCTTTCACGCTGGCGACACGGGTTCAAATCCCGTTGGGGACGCCACTTTATTTCGACTCGCGTAAGCCATCCGATCCACTCAACTTACCGGTTCAAACCGATCGTCGTATAAAGCGCCAAGTTTCCATCGCCGCCGACAACCTGTTGCGATACCATAAGTAGCGAGCTCAAATCCCGCTGGGTGCTAAGGAGTGTGCTTTTGATCGGTAAGACCCCGTAGTGTCCGAAAACTCAAACGCGCGAGGTTCTCCAAGATCAACGCACGGTGGGACCTCAG
>JAZGDW010000307.1:0-20942 GCA_036478295.1 Candidatus Krumholzibacteriia bacterium | reverse complement strand
GTTGGCGAAGCCGCCGATCGCGCCCGCCCGTGCTGTGGGAGACGTGAGGTTGAATTGGAGATGGTCGTAGTAAGAGGGAATGCTCGACTGGGCACATGCGGCGTCCGGCCCCGCGAGCCCAGCGGACAAAAGTGTCACGAGCACGAACGATAAGAGGCGGGCGGTCTTCATTATAGCAACTCCTTCACTCGTAGGGCCAAGTTAGTCATTGAAGCACGGCACTCATTCTATATAATGAGGGGACCTGGCACAACCGCCGATCCTCAAGACGATGCCACCCACCCAATCGCAGAAACCGCAGCCCGGCAGGGGCAAGAAATTCCTCTTTGCGCTGATTATCACCGGCGTATCGGTGGTCGCGGCCCTGGTCGTCGCGGAAATCTTCCTGCGCATCGTCCCCGTCCCCGGTATCTCCTACCATTCCTATTATTACAACCCGATCACCGGCGGCCGTTATTACCCGAACACGACCAACATCTACCGCAGCGCGCGCGGCGACTACGTACGGAGAAACATCAATTCGTGGGGGTTCATGGATTATGAGCGCGCGTTGGCCAAGGGTCCCGGTGTGCTCCGCATCGGTTTCTTCGGTGATTCGTATACCGAGGCGCAACAGGTGCGGATCGAGGATAGCTTTGTCCAGGTCATCGAACGGCGCCTGAATGCTGGCGCCGGCGAGAGCGCTGGCGCGGGAGAGAGCGCCACCCGCTCCGGTGCAACCGCGACCGGCGACGGTGCACGCTCCAGGGATGACGACACGAGCGCGACCGGCGACAGCGCACGCTCCGAGGGTGACGACACGAGCGCGGCCGGCGACGGTGCACGCTCCGGGGGTGACGACACGAGCGCGGCCGGCGGCAACAGACCCCGCGTCGAATGCATGTCGTTCGGTATCTCTGGATACAGCACGCTGCAGTCGTATCTCGAAGGCCGCACCTGGATGGATAAGTTCGACCTCGACTGGGTGGTGTACGTGTTTGTCGAGAACGACCCCGGCGACCAGGTCCGCGAACTCAAGCGCAGCCCCGGCATCCCGTACGCGGTTGCGAGAGGCGATTCGTTCGACATCGATTTTTCCTTTCGTGACCGCTTTGGATACAAGGCGAAGAGGCTGCACCGCATGTTTCAATATGTGAAATCGCACTCGCTGGTTATCAGCACCATCGTGGGGCGGCTCAAACTGCTGGGGAAAGAAGGGGTCAAAATGCGCGTGGACCCGGAGGACATGGACATGGCCGGCACGGGGACCCGGACGGGAATACCGGCCCCAACGACGCCGCCGTCCGCGTGGCCGGATACGCTGCTCGCACAAACGGCGGCGCTCGGCGCGCGCGTACTTGGCACGTGGGCAGGCGAGGTGAAGACCGCCGGCAGAAGTTTTGCAGTTCTCTACATGCCGCGCCCGCGCGAGCTGGGCAAGCCGTACGAAGAGCAGGACAGCTGGGCCTCGTGGCTCGCCGGCGTGTGCGAGCAAAACGGTGTTTACCTCATCGACCCGTCGCCGCGGCTGCTCGAAGCGATGTCCCGCCGCGAGGAAGTCTTCTACGATCACCTGACAGAGAGCGGCCACAAAGCGGTGGGAGACGCATTCGTTGACTACTTCGCACAGCCGTAGATCCCCCGATGGACCACACGGAACGGGTGGAGCGCGTGACGGGGCCGCTACCAGGGGCAAGGGTTTGCCCGCGGGCAAGAAGGCGCTCTTCACACTGGCCGTTGTCGCAGCGGCGTTCCTCGCGGCCGCGGGCATTGCCGAGGGGCTCCTGCGTGTCATACCGGTGCCAGGTGTCGGTTACAACACCTTTTATTACGATGAATTGACGGGCGGGCATTTCTATCCCAACACGACCAACATTTACAGGAACGAGCGCAACGACGTCGCCCGCCGCAGCGTCAATTCCTGGGGATACCTCGACCGCGAGCACGCGGTGCCCAGGGTGCCTGGTGTAATCCGTATCGGTTTCTTTGGAGACTCTTACACGGAAGCCCGCCAGGTGGCGTTCGAGGAGACGTTTTATCGCCGCATTGAGAAACACCTGAACCGCGCGAATACGGGCGCCGAATACGAGTGCATATCAC
This sequence comes from Candidatus Krumholzibacteriia bacterium, assembly GCA_036478295.1. Classification (GTDB taxonomy): domain Bacteria; phylum Krumholzibacteriota; class Krumholzibacteriia; order WVZY01; family WVZY01; genus JAZGDW01. Next base: position 18,863 of record JAZGDW010000307.1, on the reverse strand, counting down.
TCGGGTTTTCCGGAAACAGTACGCTCCAGTGTTACCTCGAGAGCGGACGCTGGACAGAGAAACTCGATCTGGATTGGGTGGTGTACGTGTTCGTCGAGAACGACCTTGGCGATCAGATCCGCGAGGTGAGGAGGGTCGCCAAGCTGCCGTACGCCCGTCTGGCAGGCGACAGCTTTGTGGTGGATAACACGTTCCGGGAGCGCTTCAAGCACAAGACCCGCCGCTATCACCGGGCGCTCCAGTACCTGCGGGCCCATTCCCTGGTCGCGAGCACGGTCGAGACCCGGCTGCGGCTGCTCAAGCGGCGGGGCATCAAGCTGAAGGTCACCGAAGCCGAACGGCACATGGCGGAAAAGAGCGACAAGAGAACCATCCCGGCCTCCGGGGTCGCGCCGTCGATGTGGCCCGACTCCCTGGCCGACTATGCGCGCGAGCTGGGCAGCCGTATTATGAACACCTGGATATCCGATGTGCGGCGCTCGGGCTCAAAGTTCGTGGTCGCGTACATCCCGCGCCTGCAACAGATGGCGCTTCCGTATGCCGAGCAGGACAGTTGGGCCCAGTGGATGGATTCCGTGTGCCGCGAGCGCGGTGTGGATTTCGTGGATCCCTCACGGGCTTTCCTCTCCGAGCTGGAAGGCGGCGGGGAAGTGTACTACGATCATATGACACCTGCCGGGCACGCGGCGTTTGCACGAACACTGGCGGACTATTTCCTTCAAACCTCGAGAACGGAGTGATGGTACGTATGAAACGTTTTTTGGGCTCTATGGTCCCTTCGGTGGTTTGTGTTCTTGCGGCCGCTTTTCTTGTAATGGGCGCCGGCTGCGAGCGCCAGGATCCGACACCGCTCGTTCTCTCGTTCGAAGAAATCACCTCGCCGGCGGGCCCGGGCAGCGGCGAACCCAACTTTTTCGTCAGCGACGACGGCCGCCTGTACGTGAGCTGGATCGAGACCGCCTCCGATGGATACACCCTGAAGTTCTCGACGCGCGAAGGAGATCGCTGGAGCGAGCCCCGCACCATCGCCACCGGGGACAACTGGTTCGTCAACTGGGCGGATTTTCCATCTGTGGTGGCGGACGCGGACGGCGCGTTGTCCGCCCACTGGCTGGTGAAGAGCGGCGATGACACCTATGCGTACGATATCCACATTGCGCACTCGCAAGACGGTGGCAAGAGCTGGAGTGACGCCTTCAAGCCCCATACCGACGGAACGAAAACGGAGCACGGCTTCGTGACGATGCTGCCGTGGAGCGGCGACCGCGTGCTGCTCACGTGGCTCGACGGGCGCAAGTTCGCAGCGGCCGCAAAGAGTGGCGAGGGCGACGGGGACGGTCCCGGCGGTCCCGGCGCCGAGTTGACGCTGCGCGCCGCCTTGATGGACCGAGAGGGACGGCTATACGAAGAGCGCAGTCTCGACGAGCGCGTATGCGACTGCTGCCAGACGTCGGGGGTCCGGACTCCCAACGGTGCTGTCTTCGCCTACCGCGACCGTTCGTCCAACGAGATCCGTGACATTTCCATCGCGCGTTTTTACAAAGGCGAATGGCAGGAACCCGTGACGGTTTTCGAAGACGGATGGAAGATCGCCGGCTGCCCGGTGAACGGACCCGCCGTGGCAGCGCAAAAGAAACGCGTCGCCGTGGCATGGTTCACTATCGCCAATGAAACGGCGCGCGTCAAAGTCGCCTTTTCCAAAGATGAGGGAAAGACCTTTGACCCGCCTGTCACCGTCGATGACGGGGATCCCCTGGGCCGAGTCGATATGGTGATGCTGGACGATGGCTCGGTGCTGGTGAGTTGGATGGAGTTCGGGGATCAGGGCGCGGCCGACATCCGCATTCGCCGCATCCAGCCGGACGGCACGAGCGAGCCTTCGATGGCTGTCACGCAAACCAGCCGCGAGCGCGCCGCCGGTTTTCCCCAGATGGCACGCACCGGGAACAAAATCTACTTGGCGTGGACGGTGCCCGGAGATCCGCCGTCGATCCACACGGCAGTTTCGAGCCTGGGGCGCTGAGCCGCCGAAACAAGAAACCGCACGGATTCGCCAGCGCGGGTGAGCCGCCGCGGCAAGTGGCCGCGCGGATGCGCCAGCGCCGAACGGCCGGGACTAAAGCCCCCCGTGTTCGCGCAAACGGGCCAGGGTGCTTTGCGCCCAGTACTCATTGAACTCAGCCGTGTAGTGCCCGCCGGTGTGTACGTTCAGGACCGGGTGGTCCCACGTCCCCGCCTCGGGCACTCTCCCCAACGTGACTATTGCGGCACCCGGCTCGTGGGATTGTTCCGCCAGCTCGGTGACCTGGTCGACATACCAGTCCGCGGCCGTGTAAATGAAGGCATGAAATACCTTCGTATCGGGCTTCTGCAATCCCTCCATGCACTCGATCGAACCCAGCACAAAACCTTCTTGGATTTCCGAAAGCCACCCGCGCATCAGCGTCTCCTTCGCTCTCCAGTCCTGACTCGTGGCTGTGCTTACGGACAATCGTCTCTTGCCTATCGTAACGACCGACGGAAGCTTGACCACCGCGCCCTGCCTTTCGTATGCAAAGAGCATGTCCTGCAGAAAAAGATGCCTGCCCTCCTTTGCGCCGGTGTCTTCGGTTGCTGGCTGCTTGCTCTCCGCGTATCTCTCCCGGGCGAAATTAACAAGGTTTACCAGGTGAAAACTGCTTCGGGGCTTGCCGATCGTTTTGGTCTCCCAGTCTCCCGTGTGGTAGCCCAACTGCGCTATGTTATCGGTTGCGTCGTTCGGACTGTGCTGCACGATTAGCGACACGACGTGGGCGTTCGGGTGTTTTTCGAGAAATTCCTTCAGGCGATCACACTCCTGGACGAGCCCGTAGCCGCCGACTCCCAGATTCACCACCCGCGTGGTTCCGCCGGAGGCTTCATAGACCATTTCGTCCAGATACGAGGCGAACGTCTCGTCGGTGGAAACGCCCCAGCCAAAAGTGTTCGAGTCTCCACAGAGCACGACCAGTTTCTTGCTGTAGTCTACTTCTCCCAGCTTCCCGAGCCGGTAGCCGTCCGCGTCGGTCTCCACCTTGATACTGTAATCGGTCCCAAAGAATGTATGGTCGAGATTGGGCGCGGGTTTCCAACCCAGAAACTTGTCCGCCACGTAGAACCCGGGCCGTTTGCCGAATTTCTCACCGTACACGGCGAACACCAGGACCTCGCCCAGAATCAGTGCCAGCGCAATACTCGCGAGGACCAATGCAACGGTCTTGACGGCCCTCTTCCACCGCGCCTTCGCCCGGCGATGCGCTGCCTTCGCCTGTTGCTTGTGGCGCTCCATCTCACGCTGCCGTTTCGACGTCTTACCGCTCAAGATCGATCACCTTGCTTCCCGGACCCGGACCGGCCCCTGGTCACGGTACCCAACGGGCTACCCAACCTACAGCACCACCTCGAACCCTTCGAACTTCGGCGGCCCGAGGTACGTGCCTTTGGGTGCGCGCGCCCGGGCATGGGCCTTGCGGAATGCTTCCGAGTTGGTCCACGCATCAAAATGCGCGCGCGAGTCCCACACCGAATGCGACGCGAAGAGGGTCTCCCCGTCCCCCGTTGGGCCCCGCAAGAGGTGAAACTCCCGGAAGCCGGGAATATCGTCCAGCTGAGACTCGCGACCTCGCCACATTTCCTCGAAGTCGCCTTCACGTCCTTCGGCGATGCGAAACCGATTCATGGCAATGAACATGACCACTTCCTCTCTAGAATGGTTCACCGTGCTCCCACCAGCTCTTGGAACCGCGGATATCCTCTCATCGGAGCCCAGGCTGGGTCGATTCGAAGCAGCGGAACGGACAAGTCCACTGGGATGGACAATAGCTGCTCGAGCCGGTCTGTCGCCGCGTCGTACTCGCCGGCCATCGTGTAGATTCGGGCCAGCTTGATCGCGATAGCGGGATTCCAGTGGGCGTCCTTCGATATCGGCGCCAGCTGGACGGCCAATTCTCCTTCCCGGATTGCGTCTTCTTTTCGCCCGAGACCCGCATACGCAATCCCCAGGCCGGCGTGGTACCCGGCCTCCTCCGGCGCCTCCGCAACCTTCTGCTCCAACACGACACGGGCGGAATCGTAGTGTGCCCTTTCCAACTCGGGCCTGCCCAGGAGCCCGTACATCGCCGCCCGGTCATAATGGTTGGCACCGGGTAGCGTGGGATTGTTGATCGCGTACTTCTCCACGGCAGCCTGATAATCCCCGGCACAGGCATCAACCCACGCCCAGGTTCGATTGAACCACGGAGTCGGTTCCACCAGATCCGCGGCCGTGCGCAGGAGGCGCTGTGCGGCTTGCGCGCCGCCGTCACGCATCATGTATAGCAGGGCCTTGCGACCATAGGCGATATCCTCGTCGGGATTATACGAGATTGCTCGATCGAAGTAGACCTCTGCCTTCGCGTATTCCCGCACTCGAAGAAAAGTGTTTCCGAGGTTGATTGCCGTGACGGCACTCCGGGGATCGAGCTCGAACGCCCTTTCAATGTTATCGATCGCCCGGTCGTAGTCGCCCATGCGCCGTTGGACGTATCCGATCTCTGCCAGAACCCCGCTGTCATTGGGCCACCTTTCCCGGGCGTGCGAGAGCTCCTCCAATGCCCGGTCGTAATCGTGGAGATGATAATAGTAGGAGGCCACAGCCACTCGAACCTCCGGCATGTCGGAGCCAGCCCTCATGGCATTGTCCGCGGCCTGCTTCGCCCTGGCCAGGTCTTCATCCTCGCGGCCTGTGTGCCAGTACAGCTCCGTGTAGGCCCTGGAAAGCTGTGCATAGGCGGAAGCAAAGTCAGGATCCAGCTCGATGGCTTTCTCATACAGTTGTCCGGCGAGCCGGGTCGCTCTCGAGTCTGTGACACCACGACTCGCATATTCCTTTCCTCGCAGATAATAGTCGAACGCCTCCAGGTTGTCTGTTGGCCTGCTTTCGACCAATTCCCGCTCGAGATCCAGAAGCGTAATATTCAGTGCGGATACAACCTTTTCGGAAATGTCGGACTGCACCTCGAAGATCCCCGCTAGGTCTTCATCGTACACGTTCGCCCACAGATGCGTTGCATCAGCAACCGTAATGAGCTGTGGCGTGACACGAACGCGGCCTGGATCATCGCCCGCACGCTGCCAGCGGATAGTACCTTCCAGGATATAATCAACTCCGAGCTCTTCACCGATTTGCTGGATATTCTTGTTGGTATCCTTATACTGGATCACGCTCGTACGTGCTATGACACCGAGCCTGCGAACCCCCGCCAGGCGGGCCGTGATCTCATCTGTGATGCCGTCGGCGAAATACGCATCCTCCGCGGGACCGAGATTTTCAAAAGGGAGCACGGCCAACATGATCCTCCCCGGAGGAAATACGCGTGGATAAACGACATATGCGGCAATGGCCACAGCGAGTCCGATGGCGGCGTAAGCAACCGCGCGCCTGTGGACTCTCTTTGTCGTCCTTTTTTCCAGTGCCGATACGATTTGATCTTCTTGCAGTCTTTTCAGATCGGCCAGCAACTCGACTGCACTCGGGTATCGTTCCTCTCGCCTTTTCGCGAGTGCCTTATCGATGACCCGCTGCACACCTTCCTGGAGGTCGCTTCGGAACTCGCTCAGCGGCTTCGGATCCTGATTCAATATTGAGTAAATAACGGCGGCCTCGTGGTCTCCCCAAAAGGGAAGTGTTCCACTCAAGAGCTCGTACAGGACGACTCCCAACGAAAACACGTCCGAGCGCGGATCGACTTCCTTTCCACTGGCCTGTTCGGGAGACATGTAGGCCACCGTGCCTACCATCGTGCCCGACTTCGTGACTTTCGTCCGCCCGGCCAGTTTTGCCAGGCCGAAGTCAACGACCTTCGCCACACCTTCGGTCGTAATGAGCACATTCGCCGGCTTGATGTCGCGGTGGGTAATCCCTCGCTCGTGCGCCTTCGCCAGGCCCGACGCGATCTGGGCGGTGATGTCGATGGTTTCATCGAGTTGCAGCGGTCCGTTTGCCATCTTGTCCTGCAGCGTCTCGCCTTCATAGTAGGACATCACGATGAACATCCGGCCTTCCGGGGTCTCGTCGATGTCGTGGATGGTGCAGATATTCGGATGCTCCAGGGAGGAGGCCGCTTTGGCTTCCTGGATAAACCGCTTCTTTACGGCCTCTTGTGTAACGGAGTGTGGAGGCAGGAATTTCAGGGCAACGAAGGAGTCGAGCTTCAGATGCTTGGCTTTATAGACCGCTCCCATGCCGCCTTCGCCGATCTTTTCGACAATCTTGTAATGGCGTATGGTTCGACCGATCACGCTTAGCCTTCCGGACTACCGGGCCGGGCCGGCGCAAATGGGATCGTATGAAGCCACTTTCGATGCGCGTTTCTGACTGATCCAGCACTATTGACGGGGCGTCATCCGCACCGGCGCGTGGGCAACCAGCTCGTCACGAACGATGGTGAGGTCAGGCCCTGCGGGCCGCGCAGGGTCGGTGCGCGGCATCGGGTGCGGGCGCGGAGTGCCCTAAGAGTATACACCCTTAACGAGGTGTCGATCAAGAGGGGGAAGACCAATTTGGTATAGCAAGACTACATGGGACAATCGGCATTATGCGAAATTCGGGCTCCTCCGATGGAGTGCTCCTCCGATCTCACATTCTCTCCAACTTCCCTTGTGGGTTTCGGTAATTACTATAGAAGGGCTAACGTTGTCATCCTGGGTGGAGGAAGTCGCATGTCTCTCCGTCTGTCACCAAGGCTCCGCGAAAAGATTATACGGAATTACGATGGGGGGGACCTCAGTTGTCGACACCTTCTGGAATTAATCGAAAGTAAGGTGAGTCCGGGAGCCCGACGAGGGGGAAACGAACTTGCCAACCGAATGTCCCGTGCCAAGCACAGGAACATGCGTGCTCACAGCGAAGGTAGCTCGGATCGCACCTTTCATTACTTGGTCCGAATAAAGGACCGAGGACACCACTTGCGCCTGGATGCCCGGGGAATCGTTTTCCAGATCACTGACCACATGCGCCGTGACTTGGGGGTTATTCCACCCTGGGTTGGTCCTGGGTCCGCACCGAGCAAGCTACGGGATGCCCCCGCCGGCATCCGCCCCGATCTGTGGGAGGTGGCCATGCGGTCGCTCCATGAGCACCAGGCACACCCGCTCCTGAAGAAGCCCCACGTGATCACGCTTGTCGACTTCCGCATCAACTGCAACCTGCCCCGCTTGTGGACAATCGACCTCCGCGATGGAAACGTAGGCTTCCGCGAGCCCGCGACGCACGGCAAAAGGTCGGGCCCTAAAAACAGTCCTGCACTTCGAACGTCGAACGTCAAAGGGTCGAATCAGTCCTGTGTCGGTGCTTTCATTACGCGCCACACCCGCATGAGCAAGGCCGGCCAGAAGAATGGAAAGGGGCTCGCGCTGGTGATCGAGGGGTTGGACCCGACCAACGACAACGCAAGAAGGCGTAAAATCATTTTCCACGGAGCCTGGTACATATCCAAGAGCCGCATCAGAAAGGGGAAAGTGGGAAGAAGCCATGGATGTTTCGCTACAGAACAGAGCGTGAATGACACGTTAATCCCCACGATCAGCGACGGTACGTTCGTCTATGCTTACAACGGCGGTCCTGCTTGAACCCAGAACGAGGACAAGAGAGGCTAGGGGGACAACATGATGCCGATCTCGCCCTCTTTTACCTCTTCGGTTCCATAACCTGTTAGCGCTTGGCCCAGCTGCCGCTTTATCCGCCACCACAGATCGAGTGTGTTGGGTTCTCATGACCCTTCGTGGTATACTGGCAACTAGACTCACAACGGCACCGCGAAAGCCAGCCCGCACACGCAAGATGGCAGGGGAAAGCCATGTCAAAGAAGGTGTTTTCGTGGTTGTGCAGCAGGATAGTGGCACAGCGACGGGTTGTCGTTTTCAATGCTGGCATCGTGGTTTTGATCCTGGTGCAGGTGGTGGGTTGCAGCAAAGACGATGACAAGCCCACTGGACCCGGAACACCTTCGGGGGGTTCGGCGGCCAATCTTCCAGCCGGCCGGTACGTGATCGAGGAATCGATCTGGGAATGCGGCCAGTCCGACACCTCCGAGTATACGGATTCCGAGCTCATCTGCGCGATGATATCTATCTCCGAGTTCTCCGGCGGCGGCTGTCCCGTTCAGGTGAACGGTAATGAGTATTCCTGGTCGTGTGAAGTGGACGGAACCTGGGGCGATTGCGAATATACCGTGCGCCTCGAGGCGACGGGCTTGCGCGACGGTGACACGTGGACGACGAGAGAAAGTTATGAAATTACCGCGGCCTCGCCCGTGGGATGTTTTGGGGGAGTGGGTGACTGCGGTCTATTTCTGACCACCCTCACGCGTGTCGGTGATGCGCCCGGCGGATGTGCGTACGCGGAACCAAACACCGTCCAGCTCACGATACGGGATGGTCCCTATGCGGGCGAGTACGAGCTGTTCGCCAGTGGGGGGGCGACGAGCAGCGGGGGCGGGATCTCCTATTCTCTCTCCGCGTCGATACGTATCTATGAGCCCGAAATTTCGGATGTGAGTTTTTCCATCGGATTCACTACACCGCTACTCGATCCGGCAAGTCTTCCTGTAACGCTGGCGGTGGTCATGGAGTCCGGCTATCCGCTCAATGTCACTGGGGAGAAATCGCGTCAGCCCGAAGCTGCGATCACCGACTTCTACACCGAGACCGGCTATCCGCCGCTCGACTTCGATTCGTTCGTCGCCGAGTCGGTCGAATTAGGCACGTTCACAGTCAACGAACTCTCTGAGGTCGAGATCGCCGGCAAGTTCAATGTCGTGTTCCGGGGAACGAAAAACTACGGGACCCCTGAACAGGCACAGCGCTCCGTCTTGGGATCCTACTTCATCGACAACGAACCTTCCCTCTCTTCGGAGAAGTGGATGTGGCGAAGAGCGTTAGGGCAAAAAGTGAACTCGCGTTGACACCAAGAGTCCGCAGGCGCTAGGGGAGCAATGCTCAACTGGGCCAGCACTATTGACGGGGCGTTATCCGCCCCTGCGCATGGGCAACCGGGTCGTCACGAACGATGGTGAGATTGAAGCTCGTCGTGCCTTCCTGGGTCTCGCGGCCAAGCGCCGCGGTGAGATACCTGTTGATCAGCGTCTTCTCTCCATTGACGAACATGAACTGATCGAACTCATCCGTGGACTTTGTGTCCCGGCCCCGTACGGAAACATCATAGCCTCGCTGCAGCCAGTCGGGAAGCGCTTCCCACGCCATACTGCCACCGGGATCGTCTAAGAGCGAGTACCTCACGGTGAGCCTGACCGTGTCGCACAACGCATTGACCTCTGCCGCGTCGGCCCACAGGCCGGATCGCGCAAATGGCTGCACGAACGACGGGTCGTCGGAGCGTGTGAACGTGTAGAACCAGCTCTTCACACCGCCCTTGTCTTCCTTTGGATGGTCGTGTCCCGAGCCTTTTACGACGAAGAAAAACTCTCTTACGACCCACAGATTGGGCGGGTCGGAGAAATCAAGCGTGTCCCCGGGGCTCCCGTGGAAATTGGCCGGGTTCCACCAGTCCCACACCACGCTGCCGCCGTCGCCGACGACGGTGCCGTCATGGTTTTCGATCGCGACGTTATCCAGCGTCGGCGGGAAATTTCCCACGATGTCGACCGTTGCGGGCGTCGCATCCGGCACGTCGAACGCATCCACAGAGCGGACCCTGACGGTGTACTCGACCGTGCCCGTGTTCATGCTTGTGGAATCCGTGATCCCGAATACATTCGAGTCTTCCGGCACGTCAGGCAGCCACCGGGTCGTTGCGTCGAAGATTCCCGGAAAGCGTGCGGAGCGGCTGGTGAAGTTCTTCTGATACCGGATGCACCGGTTGACCGGGTCCGTGCAGAATACCAGGGGATCCAGAGGATCGGGTACCACGTAGAAGAGCGTGATCCAGCTGCCGTCGGGCACCGTGTCCGGCACGGCGTCGCCAATGTCAATGAACTCCTGGACCGGCCCGCCATCGATGTAATAGGTGTTCAATACATGAGTGATCCTCGTGTCCGGTCCGTCCGTCGGCGGCTCGTCGCCGGGAATTTGAAAACCGACAATGCGCGCGCAATCCACCGCAATGAACGGCGTCCCGTCTGTGAGCAGGCCCTCGAGCACGAGGCGCACCACGTCACCCTTGACCGCGGGCCGCATCGCTGCGGCGACGTCCTCCGTACGGAACTTGAGGTGGAGATCCTCAAAACCGTCCGCCCCTTCGTCGGGGCAAGCGCAATCCGTGCCGCTGCTCGGGTACGTTGTTGCGTCCAAGATTCTGCTTTGCCCGGGCTTTGCGCCTTCGGCGCCGTGACCGAACTCACGCAGGCCGAGCGTCGATAGGTCGACGTCTCTCACGTCGAAGTCTCCCGACCCGAGGAGCGCGACCCCCAGGACACCTTTGGACCTTGGGTTGAGTGGGTTCGGGCAAGAGCCAGACCGGATGTCCAGCGAAGCCATTACGGGCGACCCGGTCAAATTGATCGTAACAGGAATGCGCGTGACGAAACCGCTGTTGTCGTACATTTCAACAATGAAGGTGTGCGTGCCGAACAAGAACGTGCGCGGCGCCAAGCACACCTCACTCCCGTCAGACGGCGTGAAACCCACATCCCACTGCGAATCGTCGGAGAGATCCAGAACATCCCAGCCATAGCGATAGGTGCGGACGACACCGCAGTAGCTGGAAGCATCTCCCGTCCAGCAAAAACTCACGGGGGTCCCGCCCGGCAATTCCACAATTGTCACCGTTGTGTTTGGACTCACGCTGGCGATGGGATCCATAAAGTCACTCGTCAACGTAACGAGCGGGCCGGTGGATCGAGTGCTCACAAGAACCCTTACAGCGTTCCGCGCAAGAACAAAATCCTGGCTCGCCGTACCACCCGCCTCCTTGCCGTGCACGGCAAACACGTAGGGCCCGAAGTCAAGCGGGGGTGTCACCCAGCGCGTATTGGTGTCGCTCGCCGGGTCGTATGCCCGCCACGGGTGCCACTCCGGCGCGTCCGGGTTGTTGCGGATGTAGTCCAACGTCTCGTTCCAGTCGTCGTTGAACCTCGCCCTCGCGATCAGTATCCAGCGTACCGAATCCGGATCCGCAACACCGTCGATGGTTTGCCATTCGAATGTCGTTATCGGGGGCACCTGGGCCGTGTTCAGGCCCAGGCCGGGGCAGTTCGGAACGGTGAGTTCGAGAAAGGCGCCTGCGGTGAGCCGTTTCAGAGACAGCGAAGAGACCTGTTCGGCGACTTCGGGCGCGATCACCCTCGCGCTACGTTCGGGGCGGTCGGCCGATTCGCAGCCGAGCAACAAGAGTGTCAAGACCAGGACGCTGTGGATTTTTCGCATGGCGCACCCCCTTGGGCAGAGTCGGTGGGATAGAAAGCCATTTTAGCCCATTTTGACGTGGTTGTCCAGCATCCGATGCGGGTGTCGTGTTCGACAAAGGCTGGGGTGGGTGAACGAACCGGTTATGTCGAGACGCCCTGGCGGCCAGCAAAATGCCCCATCCCGGCGTTACCGGGACAGGGCATGCTTCGGGTGCGATTCCGCATTCGCTGAGTTACAGGCAGGACTACTGCCCGCTTCCATCCGAGTCGGAATCGCTGCTCGTATTCGCATCCGCCGCCGGATCAAGGGGCTCCGAGCGTTGATCGGGAACGATCGTTTGCGGCTCGGTAAACTCCGGCTGCTCCTGCGCGACGATGCTCTCGCTCCAACTCTCGATTTGATCGATGAAGCTCCGAGCCAGGACGGTGAGGTCTACCGGCTCGAGCGTCGGATCTTCCATGACCACTTCGATGCGGCCGAGGTTGAGGACGGCTTTCTCGTACGAGTCGTCGACGGTGACCGCCGACCGGTAGGCCTCTTCCGCGGCGCGAAAGTGCCCGGTGTGCTCGAGCACCATACCGAGGTTGTTCAGGAACGTCGCAACGTCACTCTTCAACTCAGTGGCGCGGGCCAGAGGCGGCAGGGCCTCATCGTAGAGACCTTCCTCGATGAATATCTGCGCCATGTTGTTCATCGACCACGCGTCCTCGGTGTCGATCTGGATCGCCTGACGATACGCCGCGACAGCGGCTTCCCGCTGACCCAGCTCGTGCAACGTCCGGCCCTGGAGACGGTACGCGACATTCGACCCCGGGTCGATCGCCAGCGCCGTCTCGATCTTCTTCTGCGCCTCCGCGGGTCTGCTCATATCCAGGAGCACGCGGCTCAGGTTAAGCATGCTTTTGACGTGAAGCGAATCCAGCTCCAGCGCGCGCTGGAAAGCCAGCTCGGCACTGTCGTTGTCCCCCAACTTCCACGCCGAAAGACCCAGCATGTAGTGTCCCCACGGGTTATCGCTCTTGCGATTGGTGTACACGGTGAACAACTCCACCGCCCGGTCGTAACGCTTTTCCAGAAAAGCGGCCTCCGCTTCTTCGTAGGTCACTTCCGTCGGCGGCTCGGGCACCGAGACAACAATCTCCTCCGGTTCGCTCGGCAGGGAAGTCGTCGCGCTGTCGACGGGGGCCGGCGATGTCGTCGTTGACACCGGCGTGCGCTTCTGTGGATTGCGGACGATGATGCTCTTCGAGTCGCTACCCTTGTCGCCGCCACAGCCGGCGACGGCCATGGACAACATCGCAACGGCCGCGGCGCCCGCGAAAACCGCACCCAGGGATTTGAGTTTGTACAACATGGTGGTCCCTCCTTTTGGGTTCGTGCCCTTTCGGGCCAGGTGTACTGCCTTCGACAAACCCATAACGCAAACAGAGGACCACGCCGGAACACGCGGGACCCAAGTACTGTAATTGATTGTTTTATAGAAGGATAAAGATTCGATGGATTGGGGAAATGGCCTGCCTCAAAAGGGATTTGTGTCCATTCGGACACGTACCGGAGAGCCTTAATGTGTCCGAATGGACACGCTTCCAGGGAGCACCTGGTCGCGGGTGCGTCGCCCTACGGCGCGCCGGGCGTGGCTCGCGTGCATCATGTGCGCAGCCCGGCCGTGGGTACGACGCCCTCCCCCGGGGCGCTATTACGGGCGCTTGAGATTGTGGCGCCGCATGATTTTCAGCAAACTGGCGTGGTCGGCGAGCCCGAGTTCCTTCGCCGTGCGGGTCACGTGCCCGTCGTTGCGTTCGAGTGCGGCAACGATAATCTGCCGCTCGGCTTCCGCCCTCAACTCCTGCAGCGTCCGGGGCTTCGGGCCGCTCTTCCGCTGGCCCCCCTCGCGCGCACCGCTCCCCCGTACTTCGGCGGGCACCCGGTCGGCGCGGATCACGTCTTCGTCGGTGGCGATGATCATGCGCTCGATGATGTTTCGCAGCTCGCGGACGTTGTTGCGTTTCCAGTCGTAGGCCATCAGGCAGTCGAGCGCGTCGGGCCCGATGCGTTTTGTGCGCACGCCGAATCGTGCGCACGTCGCAGCCAGGAAGTGGTCGGCCAGCTCCGGGATGTCGGACAGGTGATCGCGGAGCGGCGGTACGCGGATGATATGGACGTTCAACCGGTAATAAAGATCCTGGCGGAAACGCCCTCCCTCCGCCTCGGCCTCCAGATCGCGGTTGGTGGCGGCAACAACGCGGGCGTTCACTTTAATTGTGCGTTCGCCACCGAGGCGCGTCACCCGGTCCTCCTCCAGGACCCGCAGCAACTTTGCCTGCGCGGGGGCGGGTAGCTCGCCGATCTCATCGAGAAAAAGCGTCCCGCCGGAGGCCAGCTCGAAGGCTCCCTTGTGGGTTCGATTCGCGCCGGTGAACGCGCCGCGCTCGTGGCCGAAGAGTTCGCTTTCGATCAGGTTCTCGGGCAGCGCCGCACTGTTGATCGCGACGAAGGGCCTCTTCTGATCGGCGCCGGGGCGATGGAGCTCGCGGGCGACGAGTTCCTTGCCGGTGCCGCTTTCTCCCATGATGAGTACGGGGCTGGGGACGGGTGCGACACGTGCGATCTGCTCTTTTAGCGTCTGCATCGCCTGGCTCGAGCCGATGAGCGGGGTCTCCGTTCCAAGGTCCCGCCGCAGTGACTCAACCTCTACCTGCAGCCGCACCAGCTCGAGGGCGTTCTCCACTTCATGGGCGACCCGCTCCATGGATTCCGACTTGTCGATGAAACTGTGTGCGCCGAGCCGGATCGCCTTGACGCAGCGGTCGTAGTCGCCGGTGCCCGTGTAGACGATGATCGGAATCTGTATGCCCTGTTTCTTCAGAGTGCGCAGCACGTCGAACCCGTCGACGCCGGACATTTCGAGATCCAGGATGACGCAGTCGACGCCCTCGCGCGCGATGGCGTCGAGCGCCTCCTTGCCTCCGGTCGCCACCCGTGTCTCGTAGCCGCCGACCCTCTGCAGGTCGTAGGCGTACTGTTCCGCCAGGGCGGGAACATCATCCACGATGAGCACGAGTGCCATCTACCTTTGCCTCCATTATAGTACCGGCCATGCGCGACGGCGATCGAGCCATCGCCATGCGCGTCCCTGCGATCGGGCCGCACGCCACAGCGATCGAGCCATGGCCGCGCGTGCCTGCGCTCGCGCCCTGGCCACCCACGCGACGGCGCTCGGACCTTGGCCACGCGCGCCCGCGACGAGACCCGTAACCCTGCGTTCACGATACGGCCTCGAGCCCGGCGCCGCAATCCCTACGCCACGCCTTCCGCGGGCAGATCGACGACAAAGCGGCTACCCGTGCCCTCTTCACTCTCCACCTCGATGGAGCCGTCGAGATCCATGACGAGTCTTCGCACGATGGAAAGACCCAACCCGGTACCGCCGTCTTTTGTCGTATAGAAATCGTCGAAGACTTTCGCCCGTTTCTCTTCGCTCATGCCGGCACCCGTATCGGTTACCGTAATTCGTACGCGCTTGCCGGTCTCTCCGGAAACGAGTTCCGTCGCGATGGTAACCGTCCCCGGCCGCGATTCGAGACTGTCGATGGCGTTGTCCACCAGGTTCTCCAGCACACGCCTGAGCGCCACGGGATCAGCGAGAACGACGGCCCGTTCTGCCAGGTTCGTTCGAAGGCTCGCCCCTCCGGTGCCTTGAAGATCCGTCGCGATACGGCGCACGATGTCGTTCACCTCGCACGGCCGGCGCTCACTTCTGGGAGACAGCCTCGCGTAGTTGGTCGCGAGGTTCTCCAGGTATGAGATGCTCGAATCCAGTGTGCCCTGTCTCTCCCGCAAGACCGCCGGCAGCTGCGCCGGATCATCCCGCCCGAGTTGGGCGAGGTGCCGGAACACGTTGCGGATCGGAGTGAGCCCGTTCTTGATATCGTGGTTCACCTGCCGCGCCATTTCTCCGAGCGTTGCCCGGCGTTCCGCGTCCTTGATGAGGGCCGCACTTGCCCGCAGCCTCTGTGTCATGGCACCGAGCATCCGCGACAGCACGCCGACTTCATCCTTGCGGCGTGTGTCAAAATCAATATCCAGGCGATCGAGATCGATGCGGGACGTTTTGTCCGCGAGCTCAACCAGCGGGCGGCTGATGCGCGACGTCAGCCAGCCCACCAGGACAACGGCAAGCGCGGCCGTGGCCGCCACCGCCACCAGAAACCACCGGTCGATACTCCTGCGCAGGGTCCGTAGCTCGGCCATCGGGTGACTGACGCGAAACGTCGCGCGCGCGACCTCGCCGCGCTTCGAGTCGATGAACGGCACGGCAAGCTCACGTACAATCGCATCGGCCGCGTCAAAGCCACGCGGCGCCCCCGCCCCGGTTGGCTGTCCCTCTCTTCCCGGTGCCCCCGCCCCGGTTTGGCCGCCCTCGGTTCCGGGCGCCTCCTTTCCAGGCCGCGAGTCGCCCTCTACAGATCGCTCCGCACCGGAGCTCAACATGCCGCCCGGATATACCAGCGCGACCGTCATCTCCACCCCCCGCGCCAGCCGGGCAAGGAAGCGCCGTTCCACCTTGACTCCGGCGACAATCTTGAACTGCCGCTTGCCCATCTGCAGGGAATCCACACGAACCAGCGCCAGAAAGGGCGCGTCCGGAGCTCGGGCCTGCACCAGCGCCGTGCCGCCGGGCGTGGACGCCAGCAGTTTCGGCAGCTGTGGTTCTAGTCGATCGAACTCGTTGCGGAAATGCCCGGAACTAATGATGCGCCCCGCTTCATCCTGTATCTGCAGCATCGAGAACCCGGCGAGGCGCATCGCGTTCCCCGCGTAGTCGAGCAGGTACCGCCGCTCCTCCTTGACGCGATCCACCGCCGCCCGGCGAAACCGGTTGTCGTCGAGGAGCGCCTTTTGAAGGGCGGCGAGCGAGGCGCGGCCGGCCTCACTCTCTTGTGCCAGGTCTTCCTCGATGACCGCGATCAGCGACTCGACGCGGCGTTCGTATTGAGCGGTGAGCCGGTCCGTCATTTCGGCGCGAATGAAGAGCGCGAGTGCGATCATCGGCAGGAGGACGGCCAGAAGGAATGTCACCAGCAGCCGGACGCGAAAGGTCATAAGGAATTATTCCTCCCCCGGCATTCCGTAGGCAATGACGACGTTGCCATACGCGTCGACCATCAGCCCGGCCGCGTCGATCCTCGCGATTACGTGCGCGCGGGTGTCGACCAGCGGTACCAGTGCCTTGGGAAAATCGTCTTCGAGCGTGGCGAGCCACGGTGCCCGCTTCAGCAATTCCCGCGCTTCGTAGCAAGGAGACGGCGGCCGCTGCGGTATGGGAATGATGTAGGCGAAATCGTCGCCACGCCGCAGGCGGGGGGCCATCTCCCCCGCTGTCACACCCTCTGCGGTCATGTCCCGAGCGGCGCCTGCAAGCCCGGGGATCGCCCGCGCCAACGCCGCGGCCTCGGGAGAGACCCCGGGGTCCACGGCGGCAAGGGCGACGATCCGTTCGGCGAGATCCCGGGCAACGGGGTCATTCAAATCGTACAGGACACCGCGCGACCCGGATGACGCGCGCGCGCCGCGCGGGCCGGGCGGTGGCTGCGACACTCCGGCGAACAATTCGCCGCAGTTGCGCAGTTCATCCCACCACGACGGCGACCGGTAGCCGCGGGCGTCACCTCGGACTGCATCCTGCGCCAGCCCATCCGACAACTGCGCGGAAATCGTTCCGAGCCTGCGACCCGCCCGCAGCTCGCGAGCGCGGGACGTCGACAGCAACACGTACGTCCTGTCCCACGGGAGCGCCGCCGTAACGAACTGCGGTCGCTCCGCCGCGTACTCGATGACGGCCGGGTTGGATGTGACCATCACGTCGATACCGCCCTCGAGCATATCGCGCGCATCTTTGACGGAGGTTTCCATGAAGCGGATCACCGGACCCCTGCGTCCGAATGCCGGGTGGGCGGTAAACGTGCGCCTCGGCCTGCCGTGCGAGCCTCGCGCCGGCGCCGCAACCCGGTACGGTCCCGAGCCGAGCAGCCAGCTCGGGTCTGTGGATGGTTTCGTCACGGAGAACACGGACGCGGAGAGCATACGGGGAACATGACGGTGACGGCGTTTCAGATAAACGTGCAGGATTCGGTCGCTGGTGGCCACGGCGGAGTCGATGGCCGTGTCGAGCGTCAACGCGTCCCGCCAGCTCCGGGCTATGTCGTGCGCGGTCACGCGGGTGCCGTCCCAGAACCGCGCATCCTCACGCAGCTCGAACGTCCAGCGCCGGCCACCCTTGCCGCCCTTCCACGACTCGGCGAGGCCGGGCTGTACCACGTCGAAACAGTCGACGGTAATGAGGGTTTCATAAAGATGGAGGAAAAGCATCTGCTCGCTGGCATTGCCCGCCCACGGGGCGCGCCCCGGTTCAACGGCGTCGAGCAGGGCCACCGTTATCGAATCCGGAATATCCTCCGGCGCCGGCACCAGCAGGCATCCTGGTGGCAGTATCATCGCCGGCCTTACCGCCGGCCGCTTGCCACAGGCGGCCAGCATGACGAGTGCAACCGCAGCGATCCCACCGATCGCCCGCAGCAAAACGGATCCACGCATTGTGGGATAGGGAATCACTTCCGCGCCCCGGCCTCACGCAGTAATTCCGCGACCTGGGTACGGCCGCGGTCGATAGCCATATCAAGTGGTGTCTTACCCTGGTAATTAACGGCGTCCAGGTCCGCACCGTGCTCGATCAATATCTTTGCGATGTCGAGCAAGCCGTCGGCTGCCGCGTGGTGCAGCGCGCGCCGTTCGTACTTTTCGTCCTTGTAGTTGACCTCGGCCCCATGCTCGAGCAGCAGGCGGACCATCGCCGCGTTTCTTCGCGTGGTGGCCACAATCAGTGGTGAGGTCGCCCGACCCTGGTTGGGCCGGACCTGCGGATTGGGGTCGCCACCCCGCTCGAGCAATGCCGCCATGACGTCGAAATGATTTTTGTAGACCAACCTCGAGAGCAGGCGGGCGCAGTCGCCATCGGCGTTCGGATCGACACCGGCCCCGAGCAGCTGTTGCACCACTTGCAAATTTCCTTCCTCGGCAGCGCGGTGGACACCACGGATGTCGACCGTGATCCCTTGTTTCAAGAGCGTCACCCTGGCGGCGTCCTCCTTGCGCGTGCGTGGATGTTGCAGCAACAGATCCAACCCGGCCGTGTTGTCTCGCGCCGCCGCGCGATCCATCGGCCTGTCACCCGAGTCGTCAGCGAGGTTCGGGTCGGCACCTTGCTCCAGAAGAAATGTGGACAGTTCGTTCAGCGAGCGCTCCGCACTCGTCCACCACAGACACGTCCGCCCGAGCGAGCCGGTCTGATTTACCTGCGCACCCCCTTCGATCAGCAGTCGTACCATAGCCGCGGCGGATTTCCCGTCGGCCTTCGCCGCGCCGGCGCAGGCGATGGTCAGCGCCGTCCACCCTTCCTTGTCGCGCGCCTCAGTGTTGGCATCGTGCTCGACCAGTGTGCGCAC
>JAZGDW010000306.1:0-2146 GCA_036478295.1 Candidatus Krumholzibacteriia bacterium | reverse complement strand
CGACCCGCCAACTCGACTTCGTCTTCGTTTCTGCTGAAATGGAAGATCGGGTAAAGGTTCGTGCCATGAATACTCAAGCAGAATGGGGGCCGAGCGA
This sequence comes from Candidatus Krumholzibacteriia bacterium, assembly GCA_036478295.1. GTDB lineage: Bacteria > Krumholzibacteriota > Krumholzibacteriia > WVZY01 > WVZY01 > JAZGDW01. Next base: position 2,049 of record JAZGDW010000306.1, on the reverse strand, counting down.
TCATGCTCGACTGTTGATCGAGATCACCTGCGGCACGATCAAAGGGTTGTCCGCCGAGTTACGGTTACGTAATTCGGTAGCCTGGAGGGCAGCAAGCGGCAGCCAGCGGGACAGGTTCGTTAAATCCGGAATCGCAATAGAGGGATCAAGACAAGATACTTTGATCGCATTGATCAGCTCAGTTGATTGTTCGAAGATTCGTACGGTACAATGGAAGCATGACGTCGGAAGCTAGCAGACTGCTCCAAGATGCGCTTCATCTCACCGACCGGGATCGAGCCGATCTGGCCGCCAACCTCATTGAGAGTCTGGATCGGACGGTCGATGAGGGCGCAGACGAAGCATGGGAATCAGAGGTGACTCGCCGTATCAAGGACCTTGACGGCGAGGTGATCCAGCCCGTGCCGTGGCCGGAAGCGCGCCGCAAGCTTTTAGAAGAGAAGGTGTCAGGATGATTATCTAAACAGCGGGGGTTCGAACAATTCATCCTGACAGCTTTTCTGCCAAGGTCAAATGGGAAATGTCGGATTCGGTAGCTTCGGAAGGGACCGCCGGATGCCAGCACAGCTCACTTCCACCGCTCGACGCCAAGGATTGAAGAACGGCCTCATCTGCGGTATCGGGCTCCTCGTACTCTGGCTCGCCGTCACTGCCGCTCTCTCGTTGCTCTCGGGGCGAAAGCTTCTTGATTCGATGATGCTGTCCTTTGCACTGCTGTGGGTCGTCACCTTTCTCGCTTTTCTAGGAACTTGGTTATACGGGCTGGGCACGCGAGGCCGAGTCCTCCTGGACTGCGGTCCACCCGCACACCGACGCAACTACCTCATGATCGCTGTACACTCATTGTTTGGTGCGCTTGTTGGCGGTCTGGCTGCAACCCCAGCATCGCTGCCCGTTATCGTTGTCAGCCCTTTGTTTGCAGTTTCCTTCGCGGTCTTTTGGTTCATTACCGCGACAGGCCGCCTTCAAGTCTGCGAGAACGGTCTTTGGTTCTATTGCAATCTCCTCCGATGGCGCAAGATTGAGCACTATCGTTGGGCCCCGGACTCTACCCTGATGCTGACAGCAACACTGCCTTTCTGGTTCCGTAGCGCCGTACCGGTTCCACCGGAGCACAAGGAAGACTTCGACGCCCTTCTTACCCAGCATTGGTCGCCAACGCGAGGAAAAGCTGCCTAGCAAGAAAAGAGAACAAAAGGTGAAGAAGAAAAGGTGCAAAGAAGAAAAGGTGTCAGGATGATTATCTAAACCGCGGGGGTTCGAACAATTCATCCTGACACCTTTTCTGCCCGGGGGTTCGAACAATTCATCCTGACACCTTTTCTGCCTAGGGCACGATCTCGTGCTCGGATCCATAGGGATTTGACCCCGTTTGAGCGTCCGGCCGAAACCCGGCGAGGCGATTGCCGTCGTTTCCTTAGCGCTATTCCGGACGTGATCGGCGCGCGGCTTGGTGGTCAGCGATGAGCTGCTCCATTGCCTTCATACCACCGGTCCGCTTGCGTTGGCCGGCTTGTTTGACCCAGTCGAGCGAAAGAATCTGATCGACGAGCTTCTCGGAGTCCGTTTCGTCCGCTTTGTTGTACGGGCACACCGCGATACATATCCCACAACCGTCCGTCTCGGCGAAGTAGGGTAAGCACGCGGTGGTATCGACGACGAATCGATAGCTCCCGCGCCGTGTGGTGCGTTCATCTGGAATCGCATCGACGGGGCAGGCGGTCATGCACTTCGTACACCACGTGCAGAACTCGTCCACGCCGTGGTCTTGGGGCTGGGCCTTTGGTATCGGTGCGTCCGTAGTGATCATCGACAAGCGAATGCGCGGCCCGAACTCGCGCGAGATCATCGAGCCGTGCCGACCCAACTCGCCGAACCCGGCGGCGATGGCATGGGGAATAAACAGGGCCTCGCAATTCATTTCCTTATCACCGCGCGGATGATGCACCTCAGCGGCGTATCCGTTCTCGCGCAGCCAGTTGCCCAACGCCAACGTCAGGCCGCCCAGCTCCATGTAGTTGCGCGTGACTTCCTCGCCCGCTTTGGGTT
>JAZGDW010000305.1:0-8795 GCA_036478295.1 Candidatus Krumholzibacteriia bacterium | reverse complement strand
GGATCGCGCTGGTAGCCTGCCCCAACATAACGTTGAGCGACAACTCCGTCACGGCGAACACCGGGGCCAGGGCCGGTGGAGGCATTCGCCTCGACACATCGACCGCGACGATTGCCGGCGGGACCATCGCCGACAATCAGGCGATGGCCTCGTCGGGTACGGGTGGCGGCCTGGACCTGAACGCGTCCACGGCGACGCTCACTGGGGTTACCATTTCCGGCAACAGCGCCAGCCTGATCGGCGGCGGCGTGGCCACCGCGGGCAGTTCGAATCTCACCATGGTCGATTGCTCCGTCGAGTCCAATACGGCGATTCTCGGCGGCGGTTTCTACGCGGCGAATGGAACCGCCCTCGTTCAGCACAACCTCTTCGTCGCTAACCAGGGTACGACTTCCGGGGGGGCGGTGTTCCTGGCTGCGGTGAGCGGAGGCTCGGTCATCGGCAATACGCTCGATCAAAACACGTCGGCGGGCGTGGGTGGCCTTTTCGTAGCGGATGTGCCCATGGAAGTTTTCAACAACATCGTCACGAACTCGACGGGTTCCGGCATATCCTGCGGGGGCACGGCGGCCCTCCTCCTTTCCTACAACCTGGTGTGGAACAACAGTGGAGGGGACTACGGCGGTTGCAGCGCCGGTATGGGTTCGCTTGCCGCCGATCCACGTTTTGTCGACCCGGTGATCGGCGACTACCACCTCGCGCTCCACTCCGCGGCGATCGACGCAGGCAAACCCGACGTTTCGCTGCAGGACCCCGACGGGTCACGGGGGGACATGGGCTGGTACGGCGCACACGCTGTGGTGATGGATCAGCCTTCGTATCCCAAGAATTTGACCGCCGAAGCGAACGCCGGAAACACCACGCTGAACTGGGCACTCAATCCCGAATCGGATGTGGCGTCTTACGCGGTGTACTGCGATACGCTGGCCGGATTCGTGCCGTCGATCGATAATTTTGTCACGCTGGTTCCGGGTACCGATTCGACGGTCACGTTCGTTTCATCTCCGGGCGACACCACTCGTTACCGGATCTCCGCCGTGGACACGTCCGGCTATGGAGGTGGCTATTCGGGCGAGGCGACATCGACCGTCCCGACCGCAATCGGGACTCCGCTGGCCGGCCACCGCTTCGAGCTACACCAGAACGTACCCAACCCGTTCAATCCCGTGACGAGGATCACCTATGAGCTCCAGTCACGGGTGACGGTAACGCTGCGGATTTACGATGTGGACGGTCGCTTGGTAAAGCGTCTGGTACAGGTGACGCAAGGCCCGGGCGTATTCACAACGAAGTGGAACGGCGCCAACGACAACGGCAACCGGGTGGCGTCGGGCATCTATTTCTACCGCCTGGCGGCGGGAAACTTTGTGCAGACAAAAAAAATGATCCTGCTAAAATGATGCCCGGCTGAAAGATGTGACCGTGTAGCGCTCATAGTCCCACGAAAGGAACGATGCCAATGTTCAAATCGCTCTTGAAGACGGACAATGATTATTCCGCCACCGTCCTGAGACTATTGCTGGGAATAGTCATGTTCGGCCACGGAGGCCAGAAGATGCTCGGCTGGTTCGGGGGAGGGGGATTTCAAGGCACCATGCAGGGAATGTCGGAGGCCCTGGGCATCCCCGCGTTCCTCGTTTTTCTTGTCATCGTCACCGAGTTTTTCGGATCGATCGCGCTCATCATCGGCTTTCTGGGACGAATCGCCGCGCTCGGCGTCGGTGTCATCATGGTCGTCGCGGTGCTCAAGATTCACGGTCACAACGGTTTTTTCATGAACTGGTACGGCGCGCAGCCCGGCGAGGGATTCGAGTATCACCTGCTAGTCATTGCCATCGTCGTCGCTTTGCTGATCAAGGGCAGCGGTGCGTTGTCGGTGGATAAAGCACTGTCCGGCGAATAGACCGATCGGCCGTTTCGCGGATGGTCCTTATTTTCTTGCCAGCTCCACCTCGAGCCAGCTCCTGACGTTGGCTTCGAGCACATCCAGCGGTACGGCACCACTGCCCAGAACCACGTCGTGGAACAACCTGACATCGAAGCGTGGGCCCAGCTCCCGCTCGCAAAGTTCGCGCAGCTCCCGGATCTTGAGCTCGCCGATCTTGTACGCCAGCGCCTGCCCGGGCCAGGAGATGTAACGATCGACCTCGGTGGTGATGTTGTGCAGCGTGAGCGCGGTGTTCGCCGCCAGGAAATCGATGGCCTCCTGGCGGGTCCAATTGAGATAGTGCATACCGGTGTCCACAACCAGCCGGCAGGCCCGCCACATCTCGTAGGTCAAGCGGCCGAAATCACTGTACGGATCCTCGTAGAATCCAGCTTCTAACCCCAGACGCTCGGCGTACAACGCCCACCCCTCGACGAACGCCGTAAACCCGGAAAACCTGCGGAACTCCGGGATACCGGTGAGTTCCTGCTGGATTGCGATTTGCAGGTGATGACCCGGCACCGCCTCGTGCAGGGACAGCGCTTCTACCTCGTACAGCGGCCGGCTTCGCAGATCGTACGTGTTCACATAGTAAAACCCGGCACGCGTGCCGTCACCCGACGGGCGGTTGTAGTACGCGGTCGTCGTCTTGGGAGCAATGTAGTCCGGGACGGGCTTGATTCCGTAGGGCATACGCGGCAGTGTTTTGAACAAACCGGGCAGCTCTCCGTCCATTTTCTTCAAGACCAGAGAAACGTGCATCATCAGCTCATCCGGTTTGTCCACGTAGAAGCGATCGTCGGATCGCAGAAAATCGACGAACTCGTCGAAAGTGCCCTCGAATTCAACGCGGCGGATGACATCGTCCATCTGCGCCCGGATGCGCTTGACCTCGGCCAGCCCCGTCTTGTGCACTTCCTCGGGCGAGAGATCCAGCGTGGTATAGTAGCGCACGCGGTGCTCATAGAACTTACGACCGTCGGGCAGTGACGACGCTCCGATATCATTCCGGGCAGCGGGCACGTATTCGTAGGTCAAAAAGGTCAAGAATTTCTTGTACCCCGCCACCACCGAGCGCTCGATCGCCCGCGTACCATCCTTCTTCAGTTTTTCGCGGTCACGATCGCTGAACTTCTCGGGAAAATCCTCAAAGGGCTTGAAAAGGATACTTTTCGCCGGCTCTTCGACGATGTGAGGCTCGATTGCTCCTTCTATGCCTTCCAGCACGATTGCCGGCAGCACGTAGCCCCGCTTCATGCCCTCCCGCATCAACTTGATGTGGTCGTTGGTCCACATCTCGAACAACCGCAGCCGGGATATGTAATTTTCGTAGTCCTTGACCGACTTGAGGGGGATGCGGTCGGGTAGCTGCGGAAAGCTCACGTGAAATCCGGAACGATTGGTAATCGGCATCAGATACGTACGAAATTCGTATTCTGCGATCACGTTCTCTTTCAATCGGCCGAAGATATCGTAGTTCAGCTGCTCACCGGGCGTCAGTGCGGCACGGTCTATATCGCGCAGACGCTCGAGAAATTTTTTTTCTCGAGACTCGCGATGCTCGTTGGCCGATACGGACGCAACAGGCAGTTTGTCATTGTAGCGGCGGTCGCCATAAAACGTAGCGAACGTGGGACTCTGCTTCAGCCGGAACTCCCAGTCGTCTTCGAACAACTCGGCGAGTTGCGCCGACACCTCCCCAGCCGAAACGCCGATCGGGAGAAACAGCAGGCCCGTGATCAGGCCGATCCCGCACAACGAGCGGATCATAACGTTGAACCTCCTCAGAGAAGAAATTGCCAGCCGGCGGGTGAGCCGCCCGGTGGCTGTTCAAACCGGCCGGGTGAGCAGCGCGAAGGCCCGAACGGGGAACGATCCCATGGCTTTGACCTTTACCGGCGCCGCAAAGAACCGGAATCCCTGGTCCGGGAGGGCGGCCAGATTGGTCATGTGCTCGACGACAGGAATACTGTTGCCCAGAAGCGCCGTGTGTACCGGGCGACGCCCGTCGTCGGTGTCATCAATGTTCAGCGAGTCGATACCCACCAGGGCCGCACCCGCCTCGCACAGATACACCGCCGCGTCCTCGGTCAGAAACGGGTGACCCTCGAAGTACTGCTCAGTTCGCCAGTTTTCGGACCATCCGGTGTGAACCAGCACCGCTTTGCTCTCCAGATCCAGTGCCTCGAAGAACCGTGCATCTATCGGGCGCTCGTTGTGATGTTTGGCGCGGATAACGATCCCCTCGAGGTCTGCGAGACAACTCAGTGGCAGCTCGGAGAGATCTTTGCCTTTCTCAAACCGGTGAAAAGGTGCATCCACATAGGTCCCGGTGTTCGCCACCATATCGATTCTGCCGATTTGAAAAGTGGTTCCTGGCGAGTAATGTTTTTTGGATGCTTCGCGGTCGAGGTAGTCACAGATCAACGGTGCGGGCAGGCCCTTGTAGGTAACCATCCCGCTCGTTACCGTGTGGCTCACATCTATTAGAGTTTCACGTGCCATGCGGAGTCTCACACGTCCAGTTCGATCAGGCTTGCCTTCAGCTCGTCCCCGCGAACCTCGATGCGCGCGACTGAAACCGGCAGATCGAATCGCCTCGCCCCGGCGGCGCCGGGATTCAAGAATAACACGCCTCGGTCCTCGGTTAGCGAAGGTCTGTGGGTATGCCCGCTGATCACCACTCGGAAACCGGACGCGGACGGATCAAGGTCCAGCGCTCCGAGATCGTGCAGCACGTAGAAGCGTAGCTTACCGAACTCGACGACGTCCGTCTCCGGCAGGTCCTCCGCCCAGTCGAGCCGGTCCGTGTTACCCCGCACCGCTCTGACCGGCGCGACTTCTGCCAGCGCCGCGAGTATGCCGGGGTCGCCCACGTCACCGGCGTGAATGATCAAGTCGACTCCCTCCAGCGCGTCCACCGCTTGCGCCCGCAGCAGGCCGTGCGTGTCAGAAATGACTCCTGCGGTCAACTTCACCTGGGCGTTCTCCATCGGACCTCCGCCAATCGAACTTTCTACGTCGAAAGAAGCCAGGCCGTACCCACACCGATCGCCAGAACGGAAAACCCGGCGAGGATAAGGCTGTAGGCATTCGCGTATCTCTTCGCCCACCTGCGGGTGATCCCGCCCATGATCAACGCGAACCCGATCATGGCCACCATCGCACCCAACCCGTAGCCCATGGTGTAGGCCAGGGCGGCTCCTGGCGCGGGAAGGAGTACCACGGGCAGAACGCCGACCAGGTGCCGGCTACCGGCAACCCCGTGCAGCAGACCTATGCCGAGCGGAGCGTGCGAATGGCGGTGCGCCGCTTGATCATGGTAACTCCGGCCATCGTGATGGAGGTGAAAATGCGCATGCTGCGCGCCGTCGTGGACGTGTTCGTGGTAGTGAATCCGGTGGTGTAGTGCTTTTCTGAGCGTCCAAAGACCGACCGCGATCAGGACCCCTCCCACCAGCCACTCGCTCCACCTCGCCAATAACCCCAGGGGAAGAGCCGATTTAAAAAGTAGCGCCGCGGCCGCGATGGCCCACACGCCGGTTGCGTGCCCCAACCCCCAGGACAAGCCGACTCGCCAACTCCTCCGCGGGTCAACAGCGACGATAGGTGTTACCGCCGCGAGGTGATCGGGACCTGACAAGACGTGCACGATCCCCGCCACCGCTCCGCTCAACAATGCGATCGTGAACGTCATTCGGTTCTTATGTCGGTGCGACCTGAAGCAGCCAGGTATTGGACCGAAAACAGCCTGTCCTCGTCCATCCACACCTCTTCAACCTCGAATCCACCCGCTTTGGCAAGTGCGGCGAAGCCTTCCACGGTGTACTTGTAGGACGACTCGGTCCAGATCGTTTCGCCCTTTTCGAAAGAAATATCGACTCCATCGATGTGGGTTGTTTGTTCTTCGAGACTGACCAGGTGCATTTCGATTCGACCTGGTTCCTCGTTGTAAACCGCCTGGTGGCGAAACCGGTCGACTCGAAAATCCGCCCCCAACTCCCGGTTCAACCGGGTAAGGAGGTTGAGATTGAACTCCGCCGTGATTCCCTCACTATCGTTGTAGGCTGCGTGCAGAATCGCCGGATCTTTCTGGAGATCGACACCGATCAAAAGGTCGCCGCCAAAGTTGTCGATCGCCGCTATGCGCTGCAGAAAATCGACGGCCTCGTCGTAATGGAAATTGCCGACGCTCGAGCCCGGATAATAAACCACCCGGTGCGCAACGGGGCGTGAGCTGTCTGGAATCTCGAAGTCCCGTTCATAATCCGCGCACACGGGAAGGATCTCCAAATCGGGATATCTCTTCGCAATCCTGGAGGCGGAACGAATCAGATGCTCCCGTGAAATATCAATAGGGACATACGCCGCTGGATCCTGGACGTGGTCCAACAGGATCTTGCTTTTCTCGCTGCTGCCGCTGCCGTATTCGACGATCATACTGCCGGGTCCTATGAGCGTTACCATTTTTTCAACGTGTTTCTTCATGATCGCCGTCTCGGTTCGCGTCGGGTAGTACTCTTCGAGGCGGGTAATCTGGTCGAACAGCGCTGAGCCACGTTCATCGTAGAACAGTTTGCTGGGCAGTTCTTTGACGGGCCTTTGCAGCCCTTCCACCACTATCTCGAAAAGGGTTTCCTCCTCGCTGGTCAAATCATGGAGTCTAAACGGTTGTGACATAACGAATTTGCGCCGGTTATTTCCCGGCAGGGCCTGTGAATGCCGGTGGGCGGGTCAAATCAGTCCGCCATTATACGCACAAGATGCTCCATATGGCAACTTCGGCGGTATTCGCCGGGACGAGCTATACCAACGAAGCATGTTTGGGTTTTCGACGGGGACGGATGCGATGTGGCTTGGATCACGCGCCAAACCTAGCGGGTCGAAAAAGTCTTTTTCTCCATTTCGGTCTCGAAGAACACTGCGTTTGGAAAAAGGGACATAACCTTGTTTTTCATCCCCTCCCAACCACCCAGGCCTGTGATGTAGGATTCTTCCAGTTCTTTCGGCGGCACGTGCATGACAATGATGTGCGTTGCGTGAATAACTCCGCTAATCGCTTGCGCCCTGCCATCGTACGCAAGGTACCAGTACGGAACAAAAGCGAAGTCCAAAGTCTCGGTGTGCAAATCGTTGCGGCGGAAATCCTTCTCGTTACCCTCCGAGTCACCGAGATGCAAGAATCGTTTTCCCCCCAATTCGAAGATGAATCCGAGGTTCTCAATTTTCTGTCCGCGACCGTGGTGGACATTCAGAAGCTGCAATATTATTCCCTGATGATTCATGCGAATCCGCTGTCGCTCTTCTGGAAAGCTCGATCGCATGCGCCGGAGTGCTTGCTTGTTCTCTCCCAGATACAATCGCAGCCGCGCCGCTGCCTGGGGAGTACTTACAAAGAGTGCTCGGCCGTTGTGGATTAGGTGTTCCCCCACCGCGGCCGGATCGAAGTGGTCTGCGTGATGGTGGGTGGCAAGCACCAGATCGATCTTGTCGAAAGGCGCTTTCGCCCGTTCCATTTTTTCTTGCCGTTTCTTCGGCGGAAAGACATAGCCCGCGACGCCTTGTCGATACAGGGCATCCACAAGTACTTTCTTGCCACCGGCCTCGATCAGAAACCCCTCGTTGCCCACGTAGGTGATCTCAACCGATCCCTTCTTGGCGGTGGCGTGCCGCACCGGCGACGTGCCGACCAGGCAAGAGAGTATGCCCAGAAACGCAATGCGAAGGATTGCTTTGTATCGATCTGTGGGCCTGGCGCAGGTCATCAATCCATCCTTTCAACTACAAACCCGGTGTGCGACGGGAGTTAAGTTTATCAGGGTAGCATAACACAACCGGCAAGCCCACGACTTATCGGCGCCGTGCTTTCCTGCGTTGGCTGATGACGATCGCCGCTACGATACCAAAGACGATGTGATCGAAGAGTTGGAGGAGAAAGGTCAGGGCTTGGATCGAGTCGAACATCCGGCCGATGAGGAGCAGGTCTAGTACGGCAATGGCTACTGCCGCGAGGCCGCCCCACAGCACCGTCGCCCTCCGCGGGAGAACGACGCCGAGTACGACGCCCCAGAAAAGAGAGAGAAACCCGTGAACAAGAGCGCCGACGAACAGCGTCTCGCTCTGTGGAGCGCCGGATCCCAACACGATACCGCCGGCCGCCGATATCGCACGCAAAACCGATGTGTGCGTCAAGACGGCATAAAATGTCGACGGGACACCGCTCAGGAACCCGGCAAAGAGGGCGGCAATGACACCATCCCTCACCCATATTGGAGACGTGCGCCAACCCATGCTAAACGCCGACGGCAGGGCGGGACGAAAAGTGCATCATTTCGGTTTGTTGAAAAAAATTGAGGGCCGCTTTGAGCAGCTTCCGTTAGATGGTATCACGAAGTATGGCGTAGAACAGAAGGTGGTAACAGCTACAAGCTTCGCGACCGTGCGGCCCTCAATTCAGAGATGTTTGTGGCAGACTCAGCGGGCTCGAATATCCGGCGGCGCGGTGTTCTTTGATGTCAGGCCTCTACCATTTCTAAGAATCCGCGCCGCTGGCATGACCAGTAAAGTAGTGAGCTAATATTTAACACATCGGGGAATCTTTGCAATCAGACAGATACCTGAATTTTTTGTAGGAGAGGGGAGCCCCGGTTTGTAGGACAAACTCCTACAAGCTGGCGCCCAAAGGAACGGGGTAACCGTGCCCGCGGCCTGATGCGGGTCCTGTCAGCGAACAGCCCGTCCGTGCTCGCAAGCTGCGCGCGGCCGGGCGCCCGTTCGCTGCCACCCGCATCGGGTGATTCGGCGGTCCGCTGTCGGGGTGTTGACGGCCCCCGTCGCGGGTCCTGTCAGCGGTGCGTTGTTGGGTTGG
>JAZGDW010000304.1:0-16680 GCA_036478295.1 Candidatus Krumholzibacteriia bacterium | reverse complement strand
AATCCATCGTAGTGGAGCACAAGGCCCGCGCGTCCAACCGCAAAGACATCGTTTGGTGACGTGCCCCACACGCTCAGCAGATCCTCGGGCGTGCCGCTGGGAATCGAGTCCCACACCGCACCGTCGTAGCAAAGCGTGACCCCGTTTCTTCCCACCGCGAAGACTTCTCCTGACGAAAAACCCCACAAATCGAGGAGTTGTTCTTGTGTGGGAGTCGCCTGTGGAGACCAGCCCGTGCCGTCATAGTGCACGATGGTTCCGGCACGACCTGCCGCGAACGCGTCCGTTGCCGACCTGCCCCATACGCTCCGCAGATCCTCGCTCGTCGAACTCGCGTCCGCGCTCCACAGAGCGCCGTCGTAGGAGAGGACGACACCATTATCGCCGACCGCCCACGCCGTGCCGTCCGGATTCGCCCAGACGGCCAGCAACACTTCCGCACCACCGCCGCTGATGAGTGGCGCCCACGCTGCACCGTCGTAGCGCAGAATCGTCCCGGCTGTGCCCACCACGTAAACCTGATTACCCGGTGCGCCCGTTAGCTCGCGCAGCATCGCCCCCGAACCGCTGGCCACGCCGCTCCACTGCGCGCCGTTGTAATGCAGAACGGTACCGGAGTCTCCCACCGCGTACACGTCATCGAAGGTCTTTCCCCACACCCCGGAGAGATCAACCGCTGTCGTACTGTTCATGCCTCTCCACCTCGCGCCGTCGTAGTGCAGTATGGTCCCGGCGTCTCCCACCACGAAAACGTCGTTAGATGCGCTGGCCCACACATCGGTCAGCGTGACAGGAGGCACGGTGTCCGCGGCACCCCACGTGTTGCCGTCGTAGTGCGCAATCGCGCCGCCCGTTCCCACTGCGTACACGTCATTCGCCGCCGTACCCCATACGTCGAGCAACAACTCGCTGGTGTTGCTGTTCATGAGGTTCCAGCGGCCGCCGTCATAACGAAGAATCGTCCCTGCGTTTCCCACCGCGAACACATTGTTTGCCGAACTCCCCCATACGGAGAAAAGCGGCCCGGACACCCCCAGTGGGATCCGCAGCCAACTCGACCCGTCGAAACGAAGGACGGTGCCCACGTCACCGACTACGAAGATGTCACTCGGCGAGCTTCCCCAGATTCCCAGGAGGCTAAAGGCGGTGGTGCTCGTCATGGTGCGCCAGGCGGTGCCGTTGTAATGGAGAATGGCACCGCCTGCTCCGACCGTGAAAACCCTGTCGGGGCCGCTTGCCCACACCGAATGATAAACACGCGACGTTCGCTGGATATCCCACACCAGCTGGCTGCCCCCTGGGCCGGCGGGATCGGTCGGCGTCGCATCACCGCCGCACGACTGGGACACAGGTAGCACGAGGATCAACGCCGCCACAAATCGGAAATGCCTGTTGTCCACGCGCAAATGCTACCGCTCTTCCCGGCTCATCACCAACCACAGGACCAAGGGTTTCTCCGGCTGTTCCTCGATCTCAATCAGGGTCCATCCCGACTCGCCGAGCTTGCTGAGTCTTTCCTGGACCGCGCGGCTCGGGCGTTCGGAGCCACTCACATCGACCTCCACGACCCAGTACTCGATCTTTGTTTGCGGCGTGCCGGAGGCGTGCCGCAGTGAGCCTATACTTACAACGGCCAGAAGTCCGAGAGCGGCCAGCAACGCGATTCCTTTGCGCGGTAAGAAAAAACCAGACATATTCGCCTCCACAGCTAGAGTTTCTTTCGCCTGTGAGAAATGATCCGGCCCAGCGCGGTGTAATCATCACCGGCCAGACGCCCCAGCGGATTGAGTTTCTGGATATCGATGCGGCCCGCATCGTAGAGATCGTCCTCGATATGGAACAAAACAATTTCTCCAATGACCAGCGAGCCTCCCGTGGGCTTGTCTCCGCCTATGTGTATGATATCGTACACTCTGCACTCCATGTTGATTGGTGATTCTTTCACCCGTGGCGGTTTGACGATCCGGCTCGGCTCCCGTGTGAGTCCAACCACCTCGAATTCATCCACGTCGGCGGGAAACTCCCCGGCGGTTTCATGCATCGCCGCACCGATGGCCTCGGTGACCACGTTCACCACGAATTCGCCCGTGGCTTCGATGTTGGAGAGTGTGTCCTTACGATCGCCGTCCCGCGACCGACGCCCGGGCGCGAAGCATACCGTCGGCGGAGCAGATGTGATGGCGGTAAAATACGAGAATGGTGCCAGGTTGACGGAACCGTCACCCGACACCGTTGACACGAAGGCGATCGGCCTCGGCACGATGCTGCCGACCATCAACTTGTAACATTCTTTCGCGGTGACCTTCGCGGGATCGATAATCATAAACCAGCTACACTCCGGGAATCGCACGGGTGGCGGCAAACGGGCAGCTCAAGCGTATTCTCCAAGACGAACCGGCTGCCGTTTTGACCCCCACCGGCCGGGGGGTCCGTCGAAGACACCGGCGCAGCGGGCCCCGCAGGCACCGCAGCTACCGTCGTTGCTCAGGTTCCAGGCGGTCATCTCGTACCAGTCGCGCCCGACCACGCGCTCGCCGCAAGCGTGGCAGAACGTCGAACTGCCGTTCTCGTCATGCACATTTCCGGTATAGGCGTAGAGGACGCCGTTGGCAACCGCGATCTCACGGGCGCGTGTGAGCGTTCCTGGCGGCGTCGGCGGCTTGTCCAACATCTTCCAGTCGGGGTGAAACGCCGAAAAATGCAGGGGGACGTCCTGGCCCAGGTTGTCCACCACCCACCGGGAAAGCGCATCGATCTCCTCGGGCGAATCGTTCTCACCAGGAATGAGGAGCGTGGTGATCTCGAACCAGACATCCGTTTCGTGTTTCAGGTACACGAGCGTGTCGAGAACACTCTGCAGGTCGCCCGCACAGATCTTTTTGTAGAATTTGTCGGTAAACGCTTTGAGGTCGACGTTGGCCGCATCCATATACCGATAGAATTCCTTGCGCGGCTCTTCACACATGTATCCTGCGGTCACCGCCACTGTTTTTATGTCGGACTCGCGACACGCCTCGGCGACATCCACGGCGTATTCCAGGAATATCACAGGGTCGTTGTAGGTAAACGCCACGCTGCGGCACCCGAGAGCCTTTGCAGCGCGAGCGATCCGTTCGGGTGAGGCGCTGTCGGCCAGCGTATCGATCTCTCGTGATTTGCTTATGTCCCAGTTCTGGCAGAATTTGCAACCGAGATTGCAGCCCGCCGTTCCAAAGGACAACACCGGCGTCCCCGGGTAGAAATGATTCAGCGGCTTTTTTTCGATGGGGTCGATACAAAACCCGCTCGAACGGCCGTAGGTGGACAGCACGATTTGATCGTTCTCCCGGGCACGCACGAAGCACAGCCCGCGCTGACCCTCACGCAGCTTGCAGAAACGGGGACAAATGTCGCACTGGATGCGGTCGTCTTCCAGGCGGTGCCAGTAGCGGCCCGGCACGATTTGTGGGGTTTCTTCGTTCATTTTTCCGGCCGTGCGGTCGTTAAGTCGGTCTGCGGCGATCGAACCACGCCCCGGGGCGCTGCGATCGCCGTCTCGGTGGGATCGTGAAGACCCGCGCCGTACTTACTATAACGCTTAATTGCGTTGAATTCAATCGAGGATGAATCTATGCTGGCTGTGGGGTCAAACCACCCCGAAAGCGCCATGCACATATTCGATACCCATCTCCATTTATTCAGCCGGGCGTTCTACGAGTTCCAGGCCGGTCAGGTCGAGGGCGGCGACGTGGCCGCACTGCTCGAGCGCCTGATCCATAACGGCATCGAAGTCCCCGGTGACGACATGGCGGCGCTGCGTGATCGCATTATCGCGGACCTGGACGCACACGGCATCAACCGCGCGGTCACATTCGCGTCGGTTCCCGGCGAGATGGAGGTGGTCGGTGAAGCGGCCCTTACTTCAGGCGGTCGCCTGATTCCCTTCGCCATGGTCGACCCCACCCAGCCCCAGACACTCGACAAACTCGAGTCCCTTCAGGAACGATACCACTTCCGAGGCATGCTGCTCTTTCCGGCGATGCGGGACTATGGAATCGGTGACGATGTTGCCGTACCGGCACTTGACCTCGCGCGAAAACACGGCATGGTCGTGTTCGTTCATTGCGGTCTGCTGCGTTTGAACGTCCGGGCCGCCCTTGGCCTCGAACCAGAATTCCCACTCGACCGCGGTCATCCACAGGACCTGATTCCCGTTGCGAAGGCGCGTCCCGACCAGACCTTCGTCGTGCCTCATTTCGGTGCCGGCTTCTTCGACGAGTTCCTCCGCCTGGGCAAGGCGTGTCCCAACGTCTATGCGGACACTGCGGGGTCCAACACATGGGGGATGTTCCAGGCACCCGCCCTTTATCTCGAAGACCTCTTCGAGCAGGCCGTGGAGTTCTTCGGTGTCGAGCGTATCCTGTACGGGTCCGACACCGCCGGCTACCCGCGAGGCTACCGCAAAGACGTGCTCGATGCCCAGACCCGCGCTATGCAGGACGCCGGCATCCAGCCACCGGACCAGGGACTGATTCTCGGCGGAAACCTCTCGAAACTACTCGAATTATAGAAAGCAACGGAGTGCGGCCATCGTGGCGCCGGCACACCGCAGCGGCCGATGGCTCGTACGCCGCCAGCGTTCTCGGCCCGGCGAGGACTACACGTCCAGCGCGTAACGGTCGAACTCGGTGTCCTTTATAAAGCCGCAGGCGTCGTAAAGGCTCCGAGCCGGAACGTTGTCGATCGCCGTCTCCAGAATCAACCCCTTTGCGCCGGTCTCCTCGGCGAGCTGCCGCGCGCGCTCGATCAACGCCCTCGCGATTCCCTGCCGCCGGCCTTTCGCGGCGACGTAGAGATCGTTCAGAATCCACAGGCGTTTCATCGAAACCGAGGAAAACGAGGGATAAAGCTGCGTGAATCCGAGAAGGGCCCCCACACCTTCCGATCGGGCACGCGCGAGGAAGATTACGGAATCATTTTGCTGCAGGCGCTCCCCGATGAACTTCGTCGCGCAGGGGGCATCTGGGGGCCGCTTGTAAAATACCCGGTAGTCGTCGAAGAGGGCCGCTACCTCTTCTAGATGCTCCACTCCGGCCCGAAGGATGTCGAACCCGCGTCTTGATTCCGGCATGCGAACCTCCACTATTCCTTCAGCCCGTGCCGCTCGGGGTCGGGAAAATCCCGGCTCAGCGCGAACGTAACGTTTTCGATCATGGCGTACACGCCCGCGTGAAGGGGCTCTATTTCCGGACCGCGGGTCGCCGCGTGCAGAAAGGCCCCGTCCAACTGGGCCAGGTCGCGTACTTCAATGGTGATGTTGAACTCACCCAGCCCCGGAGGGCCGAACCCGAGTTTGCGGCGCTTGAGACTGTAGCCTTCGATCATTCCCTGCTTCTTGAGGTGACCGAGAAACTCCTCGGCTCTCTTGGCGAACTCGAGATCCTTGCCGGTATTCTTTAGTGTGAACCATGCGTCATAGTAATTCATCAATTCTCCTCGTGTATCAGCGAAAGTCCGGATCGACTGGCTTGCTGCCCAGGACGCGCCCACGACCTCCAGTCTAATCCACGGCGGCTGCGCCGTCATGACCAAAACTCGAAGCCGGGGGGGAGCAAGCAACCATGGCGATGCACGATTTCCACTATCCTGCCCTTTCTTGATTTTTGTCGTGGGACGTGAAATACTATGACGTGTTGAGAATTGTGCAGGCACGATCCGAAGAGCACCTGGAGATCGTCCGCGAGTTGTTTCTCGAGTACTGGGATTGGCTGGGGTTCGAAGCGTGTTTCGAGAACTTCGACGAGGAACTCGCCGACCTTGAGCGCGCATACGGCCCGCCGGCGGGTTGTATGCTGGTGGCCTTTTACGGGACGGAAACGGCGGGATGTGTGGCGCTGAGGAAACTCTCCGATGACTGCTGCGAAATGAAGCGGCTCTACGCCAGGCCGGCCTTTCGCGGCAAGCGAATTGGATTTCGGCTGGTGGAGAGGATTGTCGAGGAAGCGCGCAGATTGGGGTACTCGCGTATGTGTCTGGATACCCTGCCGTTGATGAAAAAGGCCATTTCTCTTTATGAACATTTTCATTTCAAAGAAATCGAGCCGTACAAGAAAGATCCGATTCCCGGCGCCAGGTATATGGGGCTCGAATTGTAGAACGAGCCACCGGTGGCCGGTCGATTGTTATTCAGAGGAGGAGTAATGACACTATTGCGGTCCGCACTGGGAGTGATGCTCTCGATCCTGCTTGTCCACGGAGTTCCTCACAGCGCCTGCGCCCAGTCTTCGACGGGCGAGGTAGAAGCGCTCACCGGCCTCAGTAATTCCTTCGAGATCCTGGTCGCCAAGATCCAGCCCGCAGTGGTACAGATTTTTTCGTCGGGGTACGGGCCGACCGGTCGGGGCTCGACGACCTCGGACCTGCTGGGCAAGGTACGAAGCTCGGGCAGCGGTGTGATACTTCATCCCGACGGCTATATCGTGACCAACGCCCACGTGGTGGAAACGGCGCGACGGGTCCAGGTGTTGATTCCCATGCAAGTCGAGGGTGACGCGCGGGGGCGTTCGATCCTGCAGCCAAAGGGCAGGCGCTTCGGTGCGCAGATCGTGGGCATAGACCGCGAAACCGATCTCGCCGTACTGAAAGTGCAGGCGACCAACCTTCCCTACCTGGAATTGAGTGATTCGGATGATCTGCGCCAGGGCCAGATCGTGCTGGCGTTCGGCAGCCCGTACGGTCTCGAAAACTCCGTATCCATGGGCGTGGTCAGCTCGGTTTCGAGGCAGATGCGTCCGGAAGATCGCATGATCTATATTCAGACGGACGCCACGATCAACCCGGGCAACAGCGGCGGACCCCTTGTCGACACCGACGGCCGTGTCGTCGGCATCAATACGTTTATCTTCACGCATACCGGTGGTAGCGAAGGTGTCGGTTTTGCCGCGCCGAGCAATATTGTCCGCAATGTTTACAACCAGTTCCGGGCGAGCGGAAGGGTGCGCCGGGGTCAGATTGGTGTCAACGCGCAGACAATCACGAGCACCATGGCCGACGGGTTGGGCTTGCCGCAGCAGTGGGGCGTGGTGATCTCAGACGTGTTTCCCGGTGGACCCGCGGAACGAGCTGGCGTGAGGATTGGAGACGTGATCCGCAGGCTGGACGGTAAGATCATGGAGAACGGCCGCCAGTTCGACGTCAACCTGTACCGGCGCGCAATTGGCGAGGAGGTAACCCTGGACGTTGTTCGCAAGTCGGGACCCGTGACGCTGCGCGCGACCGTCATCGAGCGCCAGGACGATCCCACCCGGTTCTCAGATTTGGTAAAACCGGACAAGAACCTGATTCCAAAACTCGGCATACTCGCCGTCGACCTCGACCGCACCATCCTGCAGATGCTGCCGCCGCTCCGGCAGGAGGACGGCGTCGTGGTGGCCGCGCGGGCGTCGGACGCTCCGTTCGACCTCAACGGCCTGAAGCCGGGCGACGTGATACACACCATGAACCAGACGCAGATCGACGACCTCAAGACGCTCCGCAGCGAGGTGCGAAAACTGCGGGTCGGAGACGCGGTGGTTTTTCAGGTGGAACGAAATGGACGTATGCAATTTGTTGCTTTCGAGGTCGATTTCTAGCGGCCGTCGCACGCGGAGTTTCCTGACGTGAACCGGTTGCTGTTTGTCTGCACAGAGAACTCGTGCCGCAGCCAGATGGCCGAGGCTTTCGCCAAAATGTACGGTGGCGACAAGGTCGAAGCGATCAGCGCGGGATCGTCTCCGTTGGGCGTGGTGAACGAGAAGGCCATCACGGCCATGGCTGAACTCGGCTATGACCTTTCCACGCACCGGTCGAAATCACTCGACGACATGCCTGCCGTTACCTTCGACTACGTGGTGACCATGGGGTGTGGCGATGCATGTCAATCCGTCCCCGCCAGGAATCGCGTCGATTGGGACATTGCCGATCCGAAGCACATGGCACCGGAACCGTTCAATAGCGTCAGAGACGACATCGCGGCCCGAGTCAAGACACTCCTTTCCGGACTATGACAAAACAACCGACACGGCTAACCGTCGCCCAAAAGATCTGCCGGCCGCTGCCGCCGGTGATCTCGCAGAAGATCCGGACCTGGCTCTATCCCTATGCCACGGCCCAGCAGGACAACTACGAGTTTCTGGTCAGATCGCAGACCGGGTCCCGCCTTCGTGGGACGACGAAGGATTTTCACGGTTACCCCTTCAGCGTGCACGGCTATTACGAATGGCGAAATACAGCGATCGCACTGGCCGCCGCGTCCGCGGGAGACGTTATCATCGAGGTGGGCGCCAACGTCGGCACGGAAACCGTGGGACTCTCGGACATTGTCGGGGAGCAAGGCAAGGTGCACGCCTTCGAGCCACTTCCTTCGAACGCGGACTTTCTGCGCGACCTGGCGCGGCGCACCACTCACCCCAATATCGTGGTGCACACCCGCGCGCTCAGTGACAAGAACGAGACCGCGACGTTTCAGATCCCGGTCGAGCACATGTCGGGCAGCGGGTTCACCACGCGAGACGGTGGCGATTCCGGTACGGGAACGGTGGAGATACACTGCTCCACCCTCGACTCGATGTCCGGGGACATCGAGCCCGCGAGGATCATTTTCATGGACACGGAGGGAGAAGAAATCCGCATCCTGCGCGGAGCCGCAGGATACATTCGACAGTGTCGCCCGGCAATCGTCCTGGAGGCTTCCCCCCAGCTGCTCCACCGTGCGGGGTTCACAATCGGAGACCTCTACCGGGAGGTCACGAGCCTCGGCTACGCACCGTACAAGATTGTCCGTTTCGGGCTCGAGAAGGTCGCATCGCCGGATCCCGGCAACGTCGATAACTGGCTGTGCGTGACCCGTGACCAACGGCCACTCGTGGGCAAGGTCCGCCGCTCCATACTCGCCTGTGGTTTGATGCCCTGCGTGCGGGGATTGAATCCACTCTCCCGGGCTGGGAATTCAAGTTAAGGGTAATATCAGGTCAAAAAAAGGGGAAAGCCGCCGAACGCGTGTGGCCTGCGCTACATCTTGCCATTCATCGCGGGCTCGCCGGAGACGGCCACCGGCTTGAGTCCGAGCAGGCGGCGGACGGCAACCTTGGCCTCGATTGCGTAGGAGAAAACGAGCGGCGTCAAGAAGAGGGTGAAAACGGTCGACATCACGAGGCCGCCTACCACGACCGACCCGAGCCCACGGTACAGCTCCGACCCCGCGCCGGGCAGCACTACCAGCGGCAACATACCCAGCGTGGACGTCATCGTGGACATCAAGATGGGTCTCACCCTCACCCGCACCGACTCCTTGACCGCGGGGCGTGGATCCATGCCCTCCCGCATCAGGTTGAGGGCCTGGTAGACGATGAGAATGGAGTTGTTGATCACCGTTCCCACCAGGATTACAAAGCCAAGCATGGTCAGGATATCGAGTTGCTGCGCGCTGTCGAACAACTGCACGATGCGCAGGCCCAGCACACCGCCGAAAGTGGCCAGCGGCACGGTGAGCATGATGACCAGCGGGTACATGAACGACTGGAACAGCGCCGCCAGTAACAGGTACGTCAGGAGAATGACGACGAGGAAGTTGGTGGTTAGCGCCCCTTTCAGCCGGCTGAGGTCATCCGCGGTCCCCGTCTGATGCAGGTCGTACAATCCGCCGATCTGTCCCTGCTCCCGCATCGGCTTGATGATTTCGTCGTCTATCTTTGCGATGGCGACTTCCAGCGGGATGTCGTCCGGAAGAACCGTTTCGATCGAGACCGCGCGCTGGCGTTCGACGTGGTTTATCTGCACCGGCCCCTGTTGCTGGTGGATTTCGGCGATGTCACCCAGTGTGATGATGGCACCCGATGGAGTCGCAATGGGCAGCTGTTCGATACTCTGCGTGTGCCGGATCCAGTCATCGCGGCCCTTCAGGATAAGGTCGATCTCGCGGCCCTCGTGGAAGTACTCGCTAACCTTCATGCCGTCCACCAGTGCATTCACGGTAAGACCGATATCGGTCGCGGTGAAACCGATGTCCGCCGCCCGTGCACGGTCGGGAAAGACTCGGACTTCGGGGTTGCCGAGGTCGAGGCCGGGGATGGGACGTGACCGCGAGCCGGGCAGCACCTCGCTCACCTGACCGAAAACCTGAGCGGCAATGGAAAGCACCTTGTTGAGGTCGGGGCCGGTTACGTCGATCTGGACCGAGCGGGTGCCGGCGAAACCCCGCGCGAAGAGAGACGCCTGGTTTGCAAAACCAAACGTACCGGGCACCGAAAAAAGCACACTGTTCGCAATGGGCAGGAGTTCCCGGGCACGGGCCGCTTCACGCGCCCGCAGCCCGACGAAAGCCTGGTTGGGCAGGGCGACATAAAAGAAGTTGTCGACGCCACCACCCGGCAATTCCTTCGCTTCCTCCTCCGGCGTCTCCCACAGATACTCGAGCTGTGACTCGACCGCCTCACCGACCTTGATCATCTCGTCCAGGTTGTATCCGGGAGGCGGCAGCATGATGCCGAAGATGAAGTTTTGGTTGCCGTTGGGAAGGTACTCCGCACTAGGCAGCAGTGCCAGGCTGAAACCGACCGAGACGACGATCATCCCCAGAATCACCGCCAGGCGCCGCAGGGAACGGGCGTTGACAAAATCCACGATGGCCGAGATTCTTGCCGCGATGCGCGCTAGAAACGACTCGCTGCCCTCTTTGCCGTGGAGCTTCTTGCTGACCGAAAGAATCCTGGCCGATGCCGACGGGATCACGGTCACGGAAACGATCAGAGATACGGCGATGGCGCTGGAAATGGCGATGGCGATGTCCCGGAACAGCTGGCCCGCTCTTTCCTGGATGAACACGATAGGCAGAAACACCGCGACCGTGGTCAGCGTTGATGCCAGTACGGCTCCCCACACTTCGCGCGTGCCCTCGTTGGCCGCCTGCCAACGACTCTTGCCCATTTGCATGTGCCGGTAGATGTTTTCCAGCACGACAATGGCATTATCGACGACCATACCCACGGCGAACGCCATGCCAGCCAGGGAGATGACATTGATCGTTCGTCCGACGAGGTACATCGTCAAAAAGGTCGTGATGACAGAAATGGGGATCGCCAGACCAATGACGAGGACGGACGTAACCGACCGTAAAAACAGGAACAGCACGCCGATAGCCAAAAGCCCGCCCAGAAAGATATTATTGAACACGCGGTCGACCGACGAGTTGATATAAACCGTCTCCCGGTAGACATTCTCGAGGTGCATTCCGCGCGGGTTGAGTAGTTCTTCGTTGATCGTACCCACCTGGCCGAGCAGCGCCTCGGTGACTTCGAGAACGTTGGCGCCGATCCGGCGCTGCGCGTTGAACGCCAGTGCGGGGCGCCCGAAATGGCGTACCCGCGCCTGCGGTTTTTGATAGGCCAGAGTGACATCCGCAATATCGCCTACGCGGATCGCGATGCCCTCGCGGCTCGTTATAATGGTTTGCTCGACGTCCTCCAATGTCTCGAACCGCGAGATGGTCCTGACGACGTAGCGTCTCTTGCCCTCTGCGAAGTCGCCACCCGAAATATCACGGTTGGCCGCCTGCAAGACTCTGGTGAGCTCGCCGATCGTGATGCCGGTAGACGCAAGCAGATCAGGATCGAAGGTGACGTGCAGCTCCCGTTCGAGCCCGCCAAAGAAGTTGATGGACGATACCCCTTCGACACGCTCGAGGCGTGGTTTGACCATATCTTCAAAGAAAGTCAGGTGCCTCTCCACGTCGACACCGCTGTCACCTTTTATTACGAACCATGCGATGGAGCGGTCGAAACGCCCGGAGGAGGAAACGATCGGACGATCCGCGTTTGTGGGATAAGACGGTACTTCGTTGAGCTTGTTGGTAACGCGAACTGTTGCGCCGGTAATGTCGGTGCCAACGGCGAACTCGAGCGTGACGATACCGAACCCGTCGTTGGCCTGCGAATCCATCTTGACAACGCCCTCGACCGACTTGAGGTATTGTTCTTGTTCTTCGATAATCTCTTTTTCGACCTCTTCCGGCGAGGCACCAACCCACGTTGTGGTCACGTTGATTACCGGGCGGTCGACATCGGGCGTGAGCTGAACGGGAACCTGAAAGAGGGCGAGGAAACCCCCGAGGAAAGCGATCATCACGCCCACGGCAACGGTCACCGGAAACCGAATTGCAGAAGTCACGAGACTCATAAGGGGATCCGTTTTTTTCTAAGTGCCACTCTGGGCGGCCTTCTCGGGTTTCGCTTCCTCTTCGCTCTGGCCGTCGTCGGGGGTTCGCACCGGGCTGCCGGGAAAGATACGCTCGTTGCCACGGACGACCACCGGCATGCCGTCTTTTAGCCCTTTCCCGGTGACCGCGATCATCTCGCCCTTGCTGGACGAGATCGTCACCGTGATTGGCGAGGCTTTCCCGTCCACAATCGTGTAGACGATAGTCTGGTTACCCTGCCGGATGATGGCGTCCTTCGACACGGCAAGACTCGAAAACTTGCCAGCAAGCGACACCTTCGCCTTCACGAGCATTCCGCTGCCCAGGCGGCCGTCCTTGTTGGGAACGGACACGATGAGGGGAAAGGTGTGGGTTGCCCGCGACGCCTGCGGGGCGATGCCCGAGACCTTGCCCATCATGGTGTTCTCGTCGTCGCCGGAGATGTGAATCGCCACCGCGCTCCCGATGGCGACCTGCCCGAAGTTGCGCTCCGGCAGGTCGACGGTGACCTTCATCAGTGACAGGTCGACCATTTCGTAAACCGGTGTGCCGGGATTCACCCATTCGCCGATCTCGGTCAGCTTGCGAACGGTGAAGCCGCTGTAGGGAGCACGAATGAAGCAGTTCCTCAGGTCGAGCTCGAGCTTCTTGCGCTCCGCTTCGAGCTCGTTATAACGTTCGATGGTCCGGGTGGCCGTTGCCCGGGTGTCATCCAGGGCCCGCTCCGGGAGAATCGCCTGCTTGAAAAGGTCCTCCGCCCTGGCCAGCTCCTTTTTGGCCAGATCGGCATCGGCCTTCGCCTGCAGGGTCTCCGCCTGCTTGGCTTCGAGCGAGAGCTTTATGCGTTCCGGGTCTATCGTTACCAGGCGCTTGCCTTTCGAGATCCAGCGGCCCTCACGGGCGTTGATGGCCATCACCCGGCCCGTTATTTCGGCCACGATACGGCTCTCCGCGTTCGCCTGCGAGCGACCGATCAGCGTCAGCTGATCGTGGAACTCGATAGTCTTGACGGGCTCGGTTACCACCAGCGCCGGCCGCATCTCCTGGGCCCGGAGGACACCAACGGCCCCTGTCAGCCACAGAACAAGGCACATGGCACAAATCGGTTTTTTCATATCGGTATCCGTTACTGGGTTGATGGGAACTACGAGCGGCGTAAGAGGTTTGTTTCCTCAGAAGTTACAAATGTATAGCATTTCATGAGTTTTGTCAATTGTGGTAACCAGCCGTTCGTGTGCGGCAAGCGGCGTCGCCCACCGGCTGGAGGTGATTTGACCGGTCCAACAAGCGGGCACGGTATGTTATAATTGCTGTGCGGCGATTACGCCGTCGCCGTGCACGGCGACAGCCCAAACGCCATGCTCTGATACTCCAACAGTTATCTTCTAATGTTACACCGGGCGACCGGTTCGCGGGTCGCTATGCACCACTATTCGCAGGCCGGTTCGGGGATTGCATCGATGGCACCACGTAGAACGGCGATAACCAGCACGGGCGCACTCGACGGCAAAGTGCGGCTCGACGACCAGCTCCGTCCCGATATCGATTACGACCGCCCGCGCGGGGGCGGCGATGCGCTCTTCGACCTGGTTGGAGACCTGGCGGGCGCGCGGATCCTGGATTTGGGATGCGGACTGGCTCCCTTTCGCAGCCGTCTCGAAGACAAGGGTGCTCGCTGGGTGGGGCTGGAGCTCGACGGCCCGGCGTGCTCGGTGATCGGAGACGGCGACAGGCTGCCGTTCAGTGACGACGCGTTCGACGGGGTGCTGTGCTCCGCGGTGCTGGAGCACCTACCCGAGCCGGACCGCACCATGGCCGAGATCCGTCGCGTGCTGCGACACGGCGGCAAGCTCTTCGGTTACAGCTCTTTCCTTGAGCCGTTCCACGGTATGTCCTATTATCACATGTCGCATATGGGGCTGGAGTATTTGCTTATGAAACATGGGTTTCGCCCGACACACATCTTCCCGTCCCACAACGGAACGGCTTACCAACTCGAATGCATGCTCTTTCCGAAGCATGTTCCGGTAATGCAGCCTCTCTTCCGGAAGCTTGCACAGTGGTCGTTTGCTAACGTGCTCGCGGCAAATCGGCTGGCGCGGCGGATCGCGCACGGCGTCCTCGGCAAGGCCGGATCCCGCGACCCGGAGAACCACCGGCAATACGGCCGCCTTCTGTCCCTCAGGTTTGCCGTCGGTTTCAACTTCATCGCCGAGCGGGGCACCCTGCCGGACAATCTCCCGTCCGGTTACAGTGCTCTTATCAAGGAAGGATAGGATCGTGACCCGACACCTCCTGTTGTGCTTCATCGCGTTTCTCATCTGTTCCGTGCCGGTCACGTACACCGCTGCTGCGGAGTCGCCGGGGGAGCCGTTGTCTTTTCTCGACGGCTTTACGCTCATCGTTCTGGAAACCACCGATATCCGTTCGATGCACGCCGCCAGGAGCGTTGTCCAGACATACGGCGGTCACATCGCGATCATGTCGCCGCCCTCGATGATGATGGGTTGGGTCCCCGTGGAACTGCGCGATGAGATTGAGGCCGAGGCCGGCATCCGCGGCGTGTATGCCGCCTCGGTAACGCCTGAAGAAATCGGTGTGCGGGACGAAGTGTCGCGCCGCATGGTTGAGTTCTTCAACAAGGCGGTCCGTGGTGAGCTGCAGGTGGATTACGACCGTTTCGAAACGTCAGCGCCCGCCGGCGAGACGGAGCGCCTGCCGGATGCGCTGGTCGCGCCTCCATTGGATGAACCCGGCTACCTGCGCAATCTCGAATCGGTGGGACTGGACATTGGAGCGCTCGCAGACCGTGGCCTGCTGCTGGGGTCCTCGGCGGGAACGCTGGGAAACAGCGATTTCATGACCGGAACCGTCGCCGTGACCCTTTTCTTCGTGGAGAGCGACGGCAGCGGCACCGATCCCGATCTCTACACGTGGACGCCGCAGGACATGCAAAGCTATCTCGACGGCACAGCGGCGGGGCTTGCGTGGTGGTCGAGCCAGGCAGTGTTCGCGTTCGATTGCTCGGTGAGCTTTCTCATTAATTACTATTCCGGGGCCGACCCGCGTTGCCAGCAGTGGATGGAGCCGATCCTGCACAACAGCGGTTTCGAGGCCACGTGGGTACCCAACGTCATGGCCAATTTCGGCTATACGTCCGGTAGCCGTTTCACGCGGGTAAACGCCTTCAACACCTGGCAGCGTTCCTACTACCAGACGGACCGCTCGTTCTCGGCTTTTATTCCGTACAATCCATCACCGGCCCCCCCCACGTTCCTCGACGGCGCGACGGCGTTCGCCTACCTGGGCGGCCCGTACTCCGTTCTGCTGTTCCGGATCCAGGGGACGCCGACCGCCGACGTTTTTGCGCACGAAACCGGTCACATCTTCCGGGCCTGTGACGAGTACGCCGGCGGCTGCTCATCCTGCACCGCTACGTGCGGCAACGGCGTCGCGAATGGGAACTGCGAGACCTGCAACCCCGCCTCGCGCGACTGCATGATGAAATTCAACACGTTTTTCCTTTGCTCGTTCACCAAGGGCCAGATAGGGTGGGGATTCAACACGCCGTGTGCGCCGCCGCCTCCTCCCCCCCTGCCCGCTCCCGCCGCGTCGGTATCGTACCCAAGCGGGGGGCTGCAGGGCGTTAATGCGACCGTCACGGTCGGCGGCACCAACTTCTTTCCCGGCGCGAAGGTCGATCTGGGACCCAACATTTTCGTGCACATAACCACGCTCATCGGTGCCGAATCGCTGGTGGTGGACGTAACCGTACTCAACGATGCGCCCCTGGGGACGGTGGACATCGTCGTGCGAAACAAGGACGGCCAGAGCACCACACTTGCCGCGGCGTTCGAGGTGTTGCCGACGCGGCGCCATTATTACTCACCCACCGGCGGCAATGTGTTTCCCTACGTGACCCCCGCCACCGCGGCATCGTCGCTGACCGACGGCATCGCCGCGGCGTTCGCCGGCGATACGTTGTTCCTGCCGACGACGACCTTCAACAACCTGTCGCTGTCCATCGACCGCGGCGTGTTGCTCCACGGTGCATGGAACGCCGATTTTACACAGCGAGACCTCGCGGGCGGCAAGACGATCTTCAATCTGAATGGAAACGTGTTGATCTTTCCGGGAACCCAGGGCGGCGGACTCGACGGTTTTATCCTGCAAAACGGCACCGGCACGCCCGCACTCGACCCGTTTGCCGCGGATTTCGGTGGCGCCGTCAAGATTCTGGGTACGAGCGCCACCGTCGCCAACTGTGAGATCCGCCTGAACGCGGCCACGACCGGATCCAACTACGGAGTGGGCGGCGGCATCCACGCCCAAAACTGTGACGTGGATCTGCGAAACAATTTCATCCACCAGAACACGGCGACCCAGGGTGGCGGCATCTACCTGTATAACTGTACCGGTTCCGTGACCGGCAACACCATTGCCGACAACACCGTGTCACCGGCCTCAGCGGA
>JAZGDW010000303.1:0-38359 GCA_036478295.1 Candidatus Krumholzibacteriia bacterium | reverse complement strand
CGGTGGGAAAACTTTGTAGACGACAGCTGCTTCTGCAATTACATTCACATCAGTCATTTGGCGTTTCATCTTCACTCGGTTTCCTAAACCGCGTGTCGCACGTTCGAGTCGTGTCGGGGGCACCACTTCATAACTTCTTATGTCCACCCATGATAGAATTGACACCTAGGTCGTTGCTCGAACAATACGCCGTTTTTGGTGAGGTTCGTGGAGAGCATTTTGAGCAAAAACTTCTGTTCGTCGGTAGATCTCATAAGATTAAGATGTTCCAACCCCTTTACAGATCGAGGCCGCGCCGAGCCGACCCGGGCACTTAGGGAACCGGCGCGTCCACCCATTTGGCCTCGCAATTCATTTTGCGGCCTAGTCAGAAACGTGAGTTGATCATGATCATGAGTGACACGACAGTGTCAACAGAGCGACTGACCAAATACTACGGTCGAGCGCGGGGTGTTTCGGATCTCAATCTCGACATCAAGCCCGGCGAGATATTTGGGTTTCTCGGACCGAACGGCGCGGGAAAGACAACGACGATCCGGATCCTGCTCGACTTGATCCGCCCGTCCAGCGGCAGCGCCTCGGTGTTCGGGATGGACGCCCAGCAGCAAACCGTAGCCATTCGTAAGCGAATCGGCTACCTGCCCGGTGAGTTTGCGATGTACAACGACCTCACCGGCAGTCAGCTGCTGCAGTACTTTGGGGCGCTTCGCGGCGGTGTCGACCAGACGATCGTGGCAGCGCTGGCCGAGCGGCTGGGCAGCGATCTCGGGCGGCGGATTAGTGAGCTGTCCCACGGTAACAAACAAAAGATCGGCTTGATCCAGGCGTTGATGAACCGGCCCGAATTGCTCATTCTCGATGAGCCGACGACCGGACTCGACCCGCTCGTGCAGCAGGAGTTTTACCGGATGCTCGAAGAAGTCCGCGACGACGGAAAGACGGTTTTCTTTTCGTCCCATGTCTTGCCCGAAGTCGAGCGGGTGTGCGATCGGGTTGCCATTATTCGGGAGGGCCGATTGATAGCGGTCGAGGACGTATCCGCGATCAAGGCCAAGGCGGCTCGAAAGATCGAGGTCACGTTTGAGACGCCGCCACCGGCGGACAGCTTCACCAACCTGCCCGTCCGTGACTTGGTCCTGAATGACCGTCGTCTTCAGTGCACCGTTCAGGGCTCCGTTGATTCAGTCATCAAGGCGCTTGCCCGTTTCAATGTTGTCGATCTTGTCAGCCACGAACCCAGCCTGGAGGACACTTTCCTCGCGCTATATGGAGATGACGACAAATGCTGACGAGCGTGTTTCTCAAAAGCATTCGAGACATGCGTGGGCAGATCCTCGGTTGGGGAGTGGGCACGGCCGTCCTCGCCGGATCCATCGTACTCGTATTTCCGTCTTTTCAGGACAATCTCCATGACGTGATCGAAATGTTGCCCGGTGTCGTTCAGAGACTTATCGGCGACCAGACGGGGACAAACGCACTCGAGGGGTTTCTTCGCCTGAAGCTGTTCGACTCGTGGCTGCCGATATTCCTGTCCGTCTTCGTAATCCTGCACGGCGCAGCCGCCATCGTCGGTGAAGAGGAGCGCCGAACCATGGACCTTTTGATGGCGAACCCTGTTCGGCGCGGGCGCGTTCTTCTCGAAAAGTTTGCCGCGAGCGCTGTCGCACTGACATTGATGTGCGGGTTGATAAGCGTTGGGCTCGCTGCGGCCGTCCGGACAACGGGTGCAGACGCCAGTATCGGCCGCCTGGTATGGGCGACGTTCAACGCCGTTCCGATTGCACTCGTATTTGGAGCGGTGGCTCTGGTTGGCTCTTCCGTGGCAGGCCGGACGCGACATGCGGCGACGGCTTCCGTGGCCTTGCTCGTTGGGTCCTATTTTCTGTATACCCTGGCGCCACTTTCCCAATCCATCGAGCCCTGGGTCAAACTGTCGCTGTTCTACTATTACGCGAAGACAGGGCCGTTCGGGGACGGAATTGTAATGGGTTACGTAGTGCTTCTCTTGGGGCTAACGGGCGCGCTCGTGGCCACTGCCGCAGCGGCGTTTCGGCGAAAGGACCTCGCGTCGTAGCTCCGCTAACGGCGTCCCCGAGCGTACTAGACCGGAAATTGGAATTATGCTGCGATGGCGGCCACAAAAATTCGTGCAATTTCGTCTCGGGTGCACATCCCTTCTGCGTGTTCGTGAGTCCGTTGAACGGTTTTTCATTCCGCACAGAGAACAGGGGTCCAAATCCCTTTGGGGACGCCCCCAGACCCATTTACGTTTCTTTCAGGGGTGTGCAGCACGTTTTGTGGTATAATCTCTCCAAGTCCCCGAGGTACCATGATGTCGAGTTCCTGGAGGAGGCAGCAGATGCTTTTCAAGACGCTGATTGGTGCCATCCTGACGATCCTTCTGGGACCGCTCGTCATAAACGCCCAGAGGGTCCTTTTCAGTGAGGATTTCGAATCGGATCTCTCGCAATGGATCGGGAAATATGGGGGAGCGCACAGTGGCGTAATTGTGTTAGACCCCCTCGACCCGTCGAACCAAGTTGTGGCGTTTCGAGAGCTCACCGGGTTTGGAGATATTTTTAGCTACGAGTTTCGAGTAATCCGAGGTGAGATTTACGTTCTCCACTTCGACTACCTTGGTCTTCCGATGGTAGGCAGCGTCCCTGGAAACCTCGGAGGATTTGCGGGGTGGTCCCAAGACGAGCATGTGACAATGGGACGCTGGTTAGCCGGCACGATTCTGTCCAGTGGCGCGACGGTCGAGCTTATAGACGATGGGGCCTGGCATACATACGCTATTGCGTTCGGATTCCTCGACTTCCTTCCCAGCAACACCACAATTCGCGTGATGTTCGAAGACTGGGATGGAGCACACGGAGTTCCAGGGGACGCGTTTTTTGACAACATCCGCGTCGAAGAGATGCCCCCGCTCTTGAGAAAGCGGGGGAAGGTTTATATTGAGGGCAAGTTGAAAACCCGCTCTTGGGAAGATCCGGTCGAGCCAACCACCTGGGGCCAAGTCAAGGCGCTCTATCAATAGCGGCACTCTCCATCTTTAACTGTCAATCCTTCACGTTTCGGTCATAGGTCTGCGTTCGCTTCGTCCACGATCTGCTTGAGGCGTTCCGTCAAAGACACGAGCCGATGCGCGATTTTGACACCGGTCTTATTCTTTATGGCACGCGTGGACATTTCTATTGAGCCCAAAATTAGTTTGTTGCTAATGATCGCACGCACAGGTTTGTGCTTCGTTAGCTTCTGCATAATCCATTCAAAATCCTGGCGGAGCTCCTCTGGAAAGTAATCAGGTGTCACAGGAGCAAGGGCCGTTGATGCTGCTTCAGACAACCGCGATCGGATGTCACCGGCGCCCATTTCCAACATCCCCCGGGCTGATGATAGGTTTTCCAGCAGCGGCAATGTCTACATGGTGGATAGGAGTAATCACCGCATTCAGAAGTTCAAGTAGTGCACGCAGGATGATTTCAAGCTACAAAAGCTGGGTAGACGATTGACACATCTCCCGAGGGTGACGGCCCTGCGAGACGCGAATTGACAGGGCCCGTCTATCGAGAGGATGGGGGGACAGGAGCCCAAACTTTCCCGAGGCGAAATAGACCCCTTCGGGGTTCTAGTGCAATTAGGGAAGGAAAATCCGCGTGCCGGGATAAATCCGGTCTGGGTGTCCTACAACGTGGTCGTTACGCTTGTCTTCGTAAATGTAGTCCCACAGGTTGGCTTTTCCGTAGTACCTCTCCGCCAGTTTTGATAACGTATCGCCGCCCCGGATTATGTAACTGCGTCTGAGGTAATAAGGAAGCGGTGGGGTGGGCGCATCATCGACACCCAAAACATCCGCGTATTTTATTGCACGCCACACCTCTTTGTAGTTTTCTGAGCTGGGGTGCGCACGAAATTTGCTCTCCGCGTCGGTCTCCATTTTATAAAGAATCATTTTAGCCGTCTCAATGGCGGCCTGGGCTAGAGGACGGAACCCGCCGGGTAGAGCGTCAAGCTTTTGGGCCCCTTCCAAGAGTTCATTTACATGCTGAATCGGCCTCTCGAGACACTTGGTCTCGGCCTTCTTGATGGCCTGCTCGAGGTCCTTGACCACTTCGGCTTCGATACGCTCGAGTTCCTGGTCAAAAATGCCTTCCAGTATCCGGTCAAGCTTGGCAGAACCGACGCGCCTCTTCTGTAGCTTCTTAAGCCATGGGGGCAAGCCTTTCGGAACGCGCAAGCGTTCCTTGAGAGGAACGGGCAGGCTCTCGTAGTAGGTCGAGTGTTTCCTTCTCTTCTGTGGTGGGCTCACGTGGTCTCTTCCTTACTTTCCGATTGTGGCCGGGTATCCACTGACGGGCAACGCCTCGTTGGTCCGAGGCGGCGGTGAGTCGGCCGATCGAAAACTGCGGGATCTCTAGCTTGTAACTGTAAGCGATACAAAAGAGTTTGTCAACCCCACGAATGTTCGCACGATTTTTGTCTCGGGGGCGCCATGAATATCGAGCGCCTGTGTGTTCCAGTCGGTCGGCGCTTTTCCTCATGAAATCAGCTCTGGACTGTGCCGATGGTTCTTGGGTAACATCGGCCACTGCGAGCGCGTTTAGACCCGGAGTCGAACAAAGGGGATCCACCAGACACGACGCAGCCGGGTCGCGGAACCGCGTCTCCCAACATGGCAAACGAAACCACAAAACAAACGCCTCTCAGCAATCTGTCTATCGCCCTGATGCTCGCCGGTATAGCGGCCCTCATAGTGATTTGCTTCCTGCCTACGACGGGTTATTTTTTTGCCCAGGATGATTTCGGCCTCATGTACGAGGCGAACTTTTCGCTCAAATCATCGATGGCGATTACGTTCGGGACCGCGCCGGGGCAGTTTCGACCGCTTACCAAGTACCTCTACTTTCGACTGATGTACCCACTGTTCGGGCTCAATCCACTGCCGTATCATATCGTTTCTCTGCTTCTGCATTTCATGAACTGCGTGTTGATCTATTTCTTGCTCAGGCGGCTAAAAATCAGTCAGGTGCCTGCGCTCATCGTGACCCTGGTGTTCGCCCTGCACGTTGGCTTTCTGAACGTTATCTCTTGGGTCTCATGCATACAGCAGCTCTTATCGGAGCTGCTGGCATTGATTACGCTCCATCTTGCCGTGCGCGCACAGGGACGGAGGCGGCTGTTTTTCACAGTGGCCGCGACAGTGGCCTACGTACTTGCCCTGTCAGCTATGGAGCAAACGTTTGCTGTGCCGCTGTTTCTGGGGCTCTTTTTCTTTCTGCGGGGTAAAGCCCAACCGTTCAAAGAACGCATCGGGCGGGCGTTGAAACCTACGTGGCCGCTTTTGGCAATTATGGTGGTTTATCTGCTATTTATATTCTTTCGGCGAGGTATTCCGAAGGCGGGCCCATACGACTTTGCGATCGGCTGGAATGTGCTGTCAAACATTCTTACGTACCTGGAATGGATGTTTAATGTATCGATCGAGATGCCCTTCAGGTTCGCGACGTATTCTACGGGAGTTACAGCGGTTCATTTTCTCATCCTGCTGATCATCATTTACAACATCGCGCGTGGACGGAGAAACGTTGTGATTCTCGGTCTTTCATTCTATATCATGGCCCTTCTTCCCGTTCTCTTTCTACAAGGACACAAGGCGTTCACTCACAACTATGTGCCGGCGTTCGGCATGCTGTATCTGGTAGCACCGGTAATCGAGGATCTGTATTCGGTTGTGTCTCGGGCCGGACCCCGGTTTGTGCGTGTTTCCGTGGCGACGATCGTCGTCATGCTGGCAATCATCTCCTATACGAAAGTTCGGATCAACGAGACCAACACCATAGGACTCGACAGGAAATTGCCGAGGAACGTGGTGTTTCGGCGTGCGAGCATCGCCAGGAACGCCTACGACGATCTGATGCGCAACAAGGCGGACATCTACAAGGATGGCAACCTGGTTATGGTGTACCCAGGGGATACGAGCTGGTACGTGCAGAACGTCATTGCCGCCGTGAGTGACGGAGACGCCTTCAAACTGTTTTTCTCGGCTCCAAAACTAAAAGTGCAGTTTCATGCCGACAAGGAAAGCCTTCCGGAATATCCTGTGCGCTCAGCGGTTTTTTTCTTCGACTACCGTGGCCATTGTTACACTATCGAGGAAATGCGGGCCCGTCAGGCGGAGTAGGTACCCTGGAAAGGAACGAGCCGGAGGGGGGCTCGGTCATCGATCGCCGAGCCGGTTGCCGACGCGCTCGTTGAACTCGAGAACGCCGTCGCGATGCATCGGTTTTACCGGAATGATTTTCACCGTCCCGTCTCGCAGCATGATCTTTCGGTTCCCGGGTGTTACCGGTTCGAGGTCGTCATCGTTGACGCCGACGCGGGCCGTGCCTTCCAGCACGCAGACGCAGGTTCCCTCAGCGTCGCATTGAATGGAAAGCAGCGTGCCCGTCACTTCGACGATCCCGTCGGGTGTGTACACCCGCAGTTCGCTGCCCGCAAAACGTACGCCGGTCTTCAGGCGAAGCTCACCAACAAACACACTGCACACCACGGTACGATTGAACCACCGGCCCGGCGTTGCAGGGAGGGTCATACGCGTCCCCCCGGTCACCTCGTAGAGCACCACCCCCCGGGCGACAAGATCCACCCGTTCGCCCTCCGGCACCTCAATCTCGGCGCCGGCGCGCAGCACTTGCCCCGTGTGCAGGATCGCCGGGGCTCCGTCGATGCGTACGGCGCTGCCATCGGCCACGTCGAGCACGTGCATTGCGGGGCCGCCGTTTAGCAGGATAATGGCCGCGATCGCGGCAGCCGCCACGCCGACGACCGGCACCGCCCATTGCCACCACCGGCGTCCCGCCTCCGGGTCGTAGGTACCCGTCTCTGCCGCGGGGCTTTCGAGTCCGCCGTGGACAAACCTGGAACGCAGGTCCTCACGAAAGGCATCGTCGGAAGCCACATCGGGCAGGTCCTGAACCCGCTTCGCGAGCTCTTGCTCGTCCGGGCTTTTTCCTGGGTGGTCCGTCATCTCTCCAATCCTCTTAAAAACACAGCCATTCTCTGGAGTGCGCGGGAGTACCGTTTGCGCACTGCAGCATGGCTCGCACCAATAATATGGGCGATCTCTTCATGTGAACAGCCGCAGTAGTTATGTAGTATGACGATAGCGCGCGCATCCTCGTCGAGATCGCGCAGCGCTCGCTCGATGAGCCGCGCCTGTTCCTTGCGCATAAGGACGTCTTCCGGCGTCCCCGGCGTGGCGTGTCGTTCATCGATCGCCGTGGCGTCAACCGCATCTTCGGGCCGAGCGCCAACGCGCCGCGCGGCATCCCGGCACGCGTTGTAGGTGATCGTTGTCAGCCACGGCTTGGGATGGCGGGTAACGTCGAGGCGGTCGGCGGCGTTATAGACTTTTAAGAACACGTCCTGAGCCACATCCTCGGCGGTCTCGTGGTTGCCCATGAACCTGAACGCGACGCTGTACACGTACGGAAACGCTACATCGAAAAAGCGTCCCAGGGCGTCCGGGTCGCGACGTTGCACGCCCTCGAGCAGGGCGCGGTCCTCCCATGTGTCACCCGGGGTACTCGCTCTTTGAATAGCTTCCGTATGCTCGGGGCCGGGCACGCTCTAGCTCCTTAGTTGTATACGCATCGCGAGAACTCGCTGTGTCCAAAAAACGAAAGAAATCGCGTCACACGACTGGCGGCCGTGCGTATTCATTGCCGAAAGGTCGGATCCAGCATCACGCGGTACCGACCGAGCATATCAGCTTTTGTCACCCAACCCAAAGGAGAATGGGCATGAAACGGATGCTTGTATTAGGAACGACGCTACTCGCGCTGGCGGCCGCAGTCGCCGTGGGGCAACCGATCTTTGGCGAGCTCTATTATAACGGTACCGTGGTTCGTACCGTAATTCCACCGGCGGCGACTCCGCAAGCAGGAGTTGACAATCTGTACGGCATCACGGGCGGCGTGTCCGGGCAGTTGGCCGTGGTGGCCGTGGTGGCCGTGGCTCCCGGGGCACCGGGGTACCATGGGGGACTGTGGGCGTTTCACGCCGTGACGTGGAGCACCTCACCGTACCTGTTGACTTCAGAGGTTGCGGTGCTGGCCGCGCAAAGCGCCGGCGATGTAGCCGTCCAACGCATCCCCGGTAACGACTTCAAGTGCCCCGTGCAACCGTAGGATCGGCCGGAGGGTACCACGTGCCGACCGACCGTTCGTAGTAGCACCGGGATGGCCTCCTTCGGGAGGCCATCCTCTTGTCCCCGCGAAGTTGCCTCTTGTGATCCACCGTTGGGGACATCGGAGAGGAACTCACTTGAGCAGGATGACCTTGAGGGTTCGCGCGACGCCGGCGCCGGCCGCCCGCACGAAATAGATCCCCGTTGCGACCGGTCGACCGTCCGCATTGGTACCGTCCCACCTGAGAAGATTTCTCCCCTTCGGTAGAACACGGTTCCACACCGTTGCCACCAGCCTGCCCTGAACGTCAAAGACCGCAACGGTCACGCGGCCACGTTTCTGGATGTCCACCAGGAGATTGGTTGCCGGGTTGAAGGGATTTGGATACGCCGAGAGGTTCAACGCGCCCGTGGCTTGCGGCGGTCGTGTTCCATCCAACGGGAGGTCGGGCTTGATGAATCCGCCGTCATTCAGGACGCGGACGGTGTTATCCCGATAGCGGACCGCTCCACCGTCCGGGGCATAAAAGGAAAACTCTGCATCGGGATCGTCGATGTCGAAAGTCGTTCCGGATCTACCGACGTTCAGTGTGCTGTCCATCACTCGAACATGCGGAACACCCGCAAAATCGAACTCACTCCCCCCGGATAACAGATAGCCTGTTATTCGCCGGTCGCTCATCCGAACCAGCAAGAGAC
The DNA here is from genome assembly GCA_036478295.1 of Candidatus Krumholzibacteriia bacterium. GTDB lineage: Bacteria > Krumholzibacteriota > Krumholzibacteriia > WVZY01 > WVZY01 > JAZGDW01. Next base: position 29,469 of record JAZGDW010000303.1, on the reverse strand, counting down.
GCGCGTCGGTCGTGAGGGGAATACCGGTGCCGTTCTCGCCCCGGAGCACATAATCCACCTTCCCCTCGCTCCGATTCACGAGAAAAAGATCATGGGCACCTGCACTCCACGACAGGTGCAGCACCCGTCCCCAGGGGAAATCCTCACCCGTTACTTTCGGTTGCTGGGTCAACTCGTTCGCCGGCAACATCAAGAGGGCAAAATGTGCGGTTATCGCCTCCAGGGAAAGGGAGAGAATAATAGTATTCGGGTCCTCGTTCTGGTTATCGAAATCGATACGATCTACGCCCAGCGACTCGAAGGGAGGGGTCAGCACGTGTAAATCCAGAAACCCACGCTCTCCAAGTATGCGGATCGGGTTCTGTGACACATCTATCGTGTTGGTCTCGACCGTGTGCATGCGCCACTGGTAGGTATGCGTGTCTCCGTCCTTTTCGATATCGTCGAGCATGATGACATAGGGCGGTATCGGCTCACCGTGCACGACAAGAACACGCCGACGGGCGAAGTTCACGGGGTTGCCGCCGTCGAAGCCCAACGACCAGTCATCGTCGGGAAACGGGTGCCCCGTCTCGTTGAACTCGCTGTATGTGTTATACGCTGCGGTTGCGTCACCGAATACGTAATCGGCAAAGTCGCTCAAGAGGTATTCGACGATCTTGCCGTCCGTGCCGATCGAGCCCCCTGCGTTATGTTGGCCCTTTCCGTCGACAAAAACCATGTTATGGGCTTCGCTCTGCCGCGCCGGCCGGGTGTAACCGTTGTCGACGGCGAAAGCCTCTCCATAGCCATAGAGCGTGAAGTTGTTCTGGTCCTCGTGGGCGTGGCCGCCTTGAAACTTGCCGGAGTAAAAGCTGAACACCATGTCATCCGAGCTCGCGTCCCGCTGCCAGCCTGTGCGATAGTAGTAGAGCCCGCGATGTTCCCACAGAGCGTGTTTGGCAAGCAGGTCGTCCGGCTGTTGCGGAGCAAGGTTCCCATTCCAGAGCACCGTGGCGGTTTTGTCCGCATCCTCGCCCCACTCGTATCCATAGACCGGTCCCACGAGGCGATCCCAGAGCCAGGCAGACAGAGTGCTGCCCCATTCGTGCTGTGCCCAGTCCAGGTAGGTATGATGCCGAGAAAGGGGGAAGTTGAGGCCGGCTGCTTCGTTTATATTATTAACCCTGGCCCCGCCCAGCGGCAACACTTCGTAAGCAATCCACTTCTCCATGCTTCGAATGTCGCGCTGGTCAGAATAGTCGTAGTGATCGTAATAACGCTTGCGTGCCCAGAAATAGTAGGCGAGGTGCCGCATACTCCATCCGGCATACATGACGCCCTCGTCGTATGCCCCTTGCGGATCCAGATGGGCCAGGCTCCAGGCATCTACGAACCGGTCCGCCCGCGCGATCACGGCGTCGACGCGGTCAGGACTTATCTCGTGCTGCAGACAGATAGCGGCGAGTCCAAGCGCGGACCCGACCATGGCGGTCTTGTTGCTCACGTAGGGTGGGTGGAGCCAACGTTCATAATTAAAAACGGTCATCATCGTATCGATATACGCGATAAGCTCTCGGCGGATATACGTTCTCTCCGCTTGCGGGCCGTCACCAAAAAACATGTCGTAACCAAAAACCAGCTCCAGCAAGCGGATGGATGAAAAGAAAACGTCGTCGTCCGGCTCAAAGTTGTCCGCGATAAAGAGCGTCATGTGGCGGCCAAGAGCGAGAGCTGCCTTGTCCACAGGCGTTTCCAGGTAGGCGGCGAGCCCCAGTTTCAGTGGCAAGTCGATGCCAAACGTGGGGTCCAGCAGTTCGAGCTCGGTCCTGGTCGGGTAGACAGAATCCACCAGGTGGCGGATGAAGCCGTAAGCGGCGGCGTCCGCACCGCCGTCCCGCACCTTTTGGTGCAGAGCCGGAAGCTCGGTTCGATTGAAGAGAAGGCGGGGATGGTGGGCGTCGTAAAGGGAGTCCGTTACGGCGGCAGGGAAGCCGCCCTCCTGATTTTTCGAATGCTCTCGACCGGTGGCCGGGGCGGGAGCTCTTGACGTCAGAAGGCCAGTGAACAACAGCACACATGCTAGCGGAAGGACACGTTTCATGCGGATTTCTCCCAAGACTCAAAACCAGCCGGCGCTCGGACAGCGTATGCCGAAGCGCTCAAAGATGGTGGTGCTCATGGGTACCGAGTGGGCGGGTCTGGAAACTGGAACTCAAAGGCGGTAGCAGTAGGGAAGGGTCGTGTTCTCCTTCAGGATCACACCACGCGTGAGAAATGTCGATGAGAGTGTAACGGAGAGTGCCGCGCACGTCAAGGGGGCTTCCAAAAGGTTGTAAACCGCATTTGAAAATGTCCTATTCTCCCACAAATGAAAATGTCCTATTCATCGGGGTGGGGGCTTCCAAAAGGCGGTGGCTTCGACTGGATTCATTGGCTGGTCTCTGGCTGGAAGTCCATGATGTGAGAATAGCCCATACGGAAGCCAAGAAATGCTTGCAGGGGTCCGACGACTCTGGTAGCCTTTAGGCCTCAATAATCGCTTAGCATCAAGAACCAAAAGGGGGGATATCCATGCGGACCTGTATTTTAGTGCTCGTCCTGGTGGGCGGTTTGCTCTTTGTCCGCGTGCTTCCAGGCACGGCGGGGGACCGGCACTACCACGGGTGGAAACATACGGAAGACCACTCCGGAGAGTTCGGGCGCAGCCTGGCCGCGCCGTGGCCGTTTCGCTCGCGGACCGAGCGCCTCCAGGCGGCAGCCATCCGGCCGAGCCAGACGCGGGATGCAATGGAGACGGAGCTCGTGGGTACGGGCGTCCTTCGGGTCACCAACATCCACTTTGTCACCGGAAAGGCACGGCTGACCGCGGAGTCGCGCCAGGTGCTCGACGGCGTCGGCCGCCTCCTGATGGACTGGCCGAGTCTCCGGGTCGAGATATCGGGGCACGCCGATAGCCGCGGTTCGGAAAAACTTAACCAGGTCCTGTCCTTTAGGCGAGCCAAGGCGGTGCGCAAGTACCTGATCCGAAGGTGTCCGATAATTCGCGGGCGGTTGTTGGCGCCGGTCGGATACGGAGAGAGCCAACCGGCAGCACCGAATTCGACGGTGCAGGGCCTGGCCAAGAATCGGCGTGTGGAGTTCCGGGTGCTCAACCGGGACGAGCTGGTCCGGATCGCGCAGATGAGGGCACATCGGGCACGTGGAAAGTAACGCAATCGGCGCGGCCGGGTCGCGCCTCACCCCGGTTTTGCCACCGGTGGATGGATCGAACGCTTGCGGCCGGCCATGGATAAGCCCAGTCCGCTGAGTATCAGGATTGCCGAGAGAATCAGGCGGAGCGATACTTCTTCCGCCAGAAAAACGACACCTCCCAACGCGGCGAGAGCGGGCACGGCAAGCTGTACCGTTGCCGCCCGCGTCGCCGTCAAACCTCGCAGGGCTGCATACCAGACCACGTATCCGATACCCGAAGCCAGGGATCCCGAAAGGACAGCGAGTACCGCACCCGCGGGCGTTACATGGATGTGTCGCAGGGTAACGAGGCTGACGACAAGCACCATCGGCACCGAACGAACAAAATTGCTGGTGGTGGCGACGGCCGGATCCAGGTGGCCGCGACCCCGCAGGGAGTACACGCCCCACGAAATGCCGGCGACCGTCATGAGCGCCGAGCCGGCAAGGGATGGCGCCTGCAGTCCGGGGAACACCAGGTACACGAGCCCCATGAGCGCGATCGATAACCCCACCCATTCCAGAAGCTGAGGACGCTCGCCAAACACCAGGGCGGCCAGAATCATGGTTACCTGTACGGCACCGAACAGTATGAGGGCGCCAGTGCCGGTGCTCAGGCTGACGTACGCAAAGGAGAACGGGACGGCGTAGAGGAACAACATCCCGGCCGATATCCAGCTGCCCCGGTACCGGGATTCGCTTCTTTGCCTCGATACCGTTGCCAGCAGCAACAATGTGACGGCACCCGACACCAGCCGGATGGTGGAGAAGCTCGCCGCGTCGATGCTCGCGCTACCGAGCGCCAGGCGGCAGAGAACCGAGTTGGCCGCGAACGCCACCAGTGCGGATCCTGTCAGAACAGCAGTCCGGAGCTTGGCATGATGTTTGGTCGAGCGGATGGCCATGTGTATTCTTGCTTAGAAACAGCACAGCGGGTGAGAGAGTTCAATGTAGCATGGAACGTGGGGTCGATGGAACGGGAGAGTGAAGCCCCGTCATGCCGGGGAGCGGGGTAGCGGCCCATTCGTTCCTTGTGATACCATCCGTCCTTTCAGAGATCGATGAAACATTCCAAGACCATAAGGAAACCACCGGCCGACGCCGGGCGGACGTTTTCGCTGGCCATGCCCGGTGGAGTTCTCGTCCTCACCGCTGTATGTTTTCTGCCCGTGTTGACACTCTTTTTCGCGCAGGACGACTTCATGCTGATTCAGCGCGCCGTCAACGATCCAGGTTGGGCATTCGATTTCACAAAACACCATTATCGTCCATTGACAAAATATGTGTACTTCGCGGTCATGTATGCCGTCTTCGGTCTGAAACCGTTCATGTATCATTTCGTCTCTCTCGCTGTTCATGTCGCGAGCACACTGCTTGTGTACCGCATTGTCCTTCGCCTGGCTGTGAGGCCGGCGCCGGCCATCGTGACCGCGGCGCTGTTCGGTATGAACGTGGCATTTCTCAACGCTGTTGCCTGGATATCGTGTATCCAGCAACTCGCTGGCGGGTTCTTCTTCTTGCTCTGTTTTTGGGCGGGATTGCGGGCTCTGCAGGATCGCTCGGGAGCGATGCAAATCGTGTCCTCCGCTTCCTACGTGTTTGCCGTCTTGAGCCTCGAGCAAACCTTTGCCGCAGGTGCTCTGCTGGTGGCGGTGGCGTTACTCGGCGTTGCCGGCCGTCGCTTCCGCGTGCGCGAGACGTTGTACTGGTTGTGGCCCCACCTGCTGATCTTCGGCGTATACACGATACAGAGAGCCCTCAAGGGTGTCCCCGATTCGGGTTTTGCGGGGTTCGCCTACGAGAAAAACGTCCTCGAGAACGTGGTCACCTATCTAGGCGCCTTGACCAACCCATGGCCGGTGGTCTCGGGACTGATTACCGGCGACCCACTCGCGTTCAGGTGGCCGCACGCTGTGCTGATCGCGCTGGTGGTCTATCACCTGAATCGCCGTAGATTCGGCGCCGTCGTGTTTGCTATCGGCTTTCTGTTGGTCACGTTGTTTCCGACACTGTTTCTGCGCGGTCACCAATTCTACTACCACACCTACGTGCCATCGCTCGGCGTCATGTATCTGTTCGCACTCGCGCTGAACGATTTCTTCGGTATGGCAATGATGTCTGGCCGCCGCGCGCGTGTGGTGGTGACATCCTTAGTGGTCGTGGGAGTTTTTGTGGGCTCGTTCTCGATGGTGCGGGCGAACTTCAAGCGGGCGACCGACCCGGCAACGTGGGAGGACGCGAGCTTCGTCATCCGCAGGGCAACGATCGGGAAACGCATCCATGACGATCTACTGGCGAAGGCCGGCGACACGCGCGCCACCCGTACCGTGCATATGATCTATTTCGTGCGGGAGAAAGGTCAGGCCGGCGGGGGAGAGAGGGACTTGTTCTGGGCACTGGGGAACGGAGCCGCCGTCGCCTTGACCCTCGGGGATCCCTCCATCGAGGTCGTGCTGGACATCGATCCGAAACGTTTGTACGAAGAAGAAACGGCGACCTCCCGTGTTTTTCTCTACGACCGGGTGGGACACGTGTATACGCTCGCGGATATCCGGCTGCCGTCCCAGTAGGTCCGCGGACGCGGGACCGGTCTTGTGTCAGATCACACCGGCGTTTCTGGAGATCGACACGACAGGCCGCGCCACACTGGGTCAGAGAGCGGCCAGCCGGGGCGGTTGACAAACGGGGTTTTTTCTTGTAGTGCTCTATGCTAACCGCCATTCGCGAGATGGCGTTTCGTTCTGCAACATAACCTGGCAACCCTCACCATGGGGGAGAGGAGAAGGTATGAAACGGTTGTTGCAATTCGGACTATTGGTAGCCTGCCTGGGTTTTGTGGTCACCCAATCTGCCTACGGCCAGCAGGTGGATGGTGCGGGTTTACGTGTCGGAATCGGCACCGATATTACAGGCGGAATCGCGTACGGTGGTGAACTCAACTACACGAGGGCGCTGGGTATCAATGCCGTCGAACTCTCCCTGGTGGTTTTTGGGGGCAGCTTCGATGAAACCACCGTGGAGTTTCACACGTACGAAGAGACGACCGACGTACTCGTGGTGGCCGCCCTGGCCAATTACCTTATCCAGTATTCGATGGACAAGCCGGGACCGTATTTCGTGGTCGGCGCGGGTGTGGGCGCATTTTCCATAGACTGGGAAGAGCGCAGCGCGACCGACACCTCTCTCGGCACGCCATTGCCCGGTGGAGGCAGCATGCAGTCTGACGACGGTACGTCGGCGGGAGTCATCCTGAACTTCGGTATCGGGCACAGGTTCTCGGAGCAGCTCGACGTACGCGGGCAGATACCGACATTTTTTGTCTCCAATGCGCCCGGCGATGCGACGTCGGTGGTGCCGACTTTCGAGCTGACCCTGGGCTATCGTTTCTAGGTCTTACTCGAGCAAGATCATAGTGCGCGTGGCCGAGTGCGCTTCGAGTCGGCAGAATTGATGCCGCGGAGCTTTGCCGCTCGACCACGTACCCACCGCCACTGGTACCGCACAGGCCGTTCGCGCCACCGTCAGCCCCACGTCAGACAGCGGGCCACCGATTCACAGCACGTGGCTGATCGGCCGCCATCGATATTAGCGTTGAACTCCAGGTGCCTTTGTGTTTAATTTAGAGCACAGCCACATATGCAAAATAAGCGTAACCTATTAATATTCAGTAGTGTACAGCAATCAAATAAGGAAGTGTATGACCTCTCGCGAAGACGGCATGAGCGTAGACCTGGACCTACTGCAAAAGTATGACCGCCCGGGGCCGCGCTACACGAGCTATCCCACCGCGCCCCATTTCAGCGAGGATTTTGGCGCAGCAGAGTACCACCGGGAAATCGTGGATTCGAACCGCGGGACGGATCTGCCGGACCTCTCGCTCTATTTCCACTTTCCGTTTTGCGAATCTCTCTGTTATTTCTGCGGCTGCAACATGACGATTACGCATGACCGCAACCAGATCGAAGACTATCTCGCGCACCTCAAGAAAGAGATCGATCTCATTGCGGGCCTCACCCACCCCGACCGTAAGGTGGTGCAGATGCACTGGGGAGGCGGCACTCCGACGTATCTCACCCCGCCGCAAATACGTGACATCAGCTCCTTTATACAAGACCGTTTCGACTTTGCCGCCGGGGCCGAAGTCAGTGTCGAGATAGACCCGCGCCGGCTTTCCGACGATCACCTGCCGAGTATCAGGGACGCCGGGTTCACTCGCGTTAGCTACGGGGTGCAGGATTTCGACCCCAAGGTGCAAGAAACGATCAACCGCGTTCAGCCGGAGGCGCTGACACGGGCCGTGGTCGAAAAGAGCAGGGAACTGGGGTTCGACTCCGTCAACGTCGATTTGATTTATGGCCTGCCGTACCAAACCCTGGACTCGTATGAAATCACCATCGACAAAATCATCGACATCGCGCCGGATCGGCTGGCCGTATTCAATTACGCGCATGTGCCATGGTTGAAAAAACACCAGAAGATTATTCCCGAGGAATCGCTGCCGAACGCCGGTGACCGGTTGAAGATTCTCAAGATGGTCATCGATCGCCTGACCGGCGCGGGTTACGTGTACATCGGCATGGACCATTTCGCCAAACCCGGCGACGAGCTGTCGACCGCATTGGCGGACCACACGCTGCACCGGAATTTTCAAGGTTACAGCACCCATGCCGAACTGGAGATCTACGCCATGGGCGTGTCCTCGATCAGCCAGCTGCGGCACGTCTACGTGCAGAACCGAAAGACGATCAACGAATACAAGGCGGATATACAAAGCGGCGGCCTTCCAGCCTTTTCCGGTTGCCGGTTGGACGACGACGATCAACTGCGGCGCTACGTCATTACCGAGCTAATGTGTAACAGCCGTGTTGTCAAATCGGAAGTTGAACGGAGGTACGCCGTTGATTTCGATGACTACTTTGCCCGAGCGCTTGCCAGGCTCGGCGAGTTCGTCGACGACGGCCTGGTGTCCATGTTGCCCGACCGGCTCCAGGTTCACGAGAAGGGCCGGCTGATCATCCGCAACATCGCCATGATATTCGACCGCTACCTGCAGGACGGTCATGACGGCAAGAAGCAGATTTACTCCCGAACCGTATGATGGAAATGGCCGAGGCTAAATCTGACGAATCCAGGCCGAAACGCTGTGTGCTCCTGGTGAACCTCGGTTCGCCGGACGCCCCGACACCGCGTGATGTCAGGCGATATCTCCACCAGTTTCTGATGGACGGACGGGTAATCGACGTCGCCTGGCCGCTGCGCAAGTTCATCGTGACCTGCACGATCCTGCCCTTCAGAGCCGCCCGGTCCGCAGCCGCCTACCGCACCATATGGAGCAGCGAAGGATCACCGCTCGTTGCCACGAGCAAGCGCGTGCAGGAGATGGTAGCGCGGAGGGTGTCGTCGCCGGTGGCGCTGGCAATGCGCTACGGAAACCCTTCCATTGCTGATGCGATCGCCCGTATCCTGCGCGGGGGCGACATCGAACAGATACGGATGATCCCACTTTACCCACATTATGCCATGTCCAGCTACGAAAGCTCCGTCGCCGAAGTCAAGAGGGTAATCGACAAGATGCACGCGCCCGTAAAGCTCGAGGTGATCGCACCGTTTTACCAAGACCCAGATTACATGGACGCACTGGTGGAAAGTGCCGGCGACCGCTTGAACGGCGACATGGATCACCTGTTGTTCAGTTACCACGGTCTACCGGAGCGACATGTGACAAAGAGCGATCCCACGGGCGGGCACTGCCTGCAGGGGGATTCGTGCTGCCAGGACGCGTCCGTGGCCCACAGGACCTGTTATCGCCACCAGGTCTTGCGAACCACCGACCTCTTCGTCGAGCGGGCGGGAATCCCCGCCGGCAGGTATTCGGTCGCGTTTCAGTCGCGCCTGGGACGGGACCCCTGGCTCAAGCCGGCGACGATGGAGGAATTACATCGGCTTGGCGCATCGCACGTCAAGAATTTGAAAGTTATCTGTCCGGCATTCGTGACGGACTGCCTGGAAACTCTCGAAGAGATCGAGATCAGGGGCAGGGAAACTTTTTTGTCGGCGGGCGGCGAGCGGTTCGAGATGATTCCGTGTCTCAATGATCATCCGCGTTGGGTAGACACTCTGGTCAGCTGGTGTGAGCAGGAAGAACCGCAACTGCTACCGGACGAGCAGGTGTCGGGTTACTAACGGCCTGGGAAGGAGCACGCGGCACATGAGCCCGTCGGCCCGCATCGAGGTCGGCATTGTCGGGGCCGGGATCACCGGTCTCTGCATCGCGCATTTCCTCGAGCGCCGTGGCATTGGTGTACGCGTGCTGGAGATGAGCGACCGGCCGGGCGGCGTCATCCGGTCCGAGCGGGTGAACGAGTTTCTCTTCGAGCACGGACCGACCAGTGTCCTCAAGACCACACCGGCGATCGAAACGCTGCTGGCCGACCTCGCCATTTCTGCATCCCTCGAATACGCGGATCCCCGGGCCAGGCGCCGCTACATCGTGCGCGGCGGACGTCTGCGCCAGTTGCCGCTCGGTCTCGTCTCTGCCGTAAAAACAGATCTCTTCTCGTTGCGGGCGAAACTGCGCGTGCTCAAAGAGCCCTTCGTGCGCCCCGGCGATCCCGATGCGGAGGAGTCGCTCGCCGTGTTCGTCAAGCGCCGCCTCGGCCAGGAAATGCTCGACTACGCCATTGACCCGTTTGTCGCCGGTGTATACGCGGGCGTGCCCGAAGATCTCAGTGTGCGTGCCGCGTTTCCCACACTCTACGAACTCGAGCAGCGCTTCGGGAGTCTCATCAAGGGGGCGATCATGGGGAAGAGGGAACGGAGTAAACGAGGCGCCGATTCCGAGACCCGCAAGGGCATGCTGTCGTTCAAAGGCGGTATGCAGACGTTGGTCGATGCACTGGGGACGCGGCTCGCCGACTCGATCGAAACCGGCACGCGGCTCAAGGCGGTACACAGGAGCGACTCGGGTTTCCTGCTCCACCTGCAGTCCGCCGCCGGCGCGGCAAGACTCCGGTGCCGGGCCGCCGTCCTGACCATACCTGCCTGCGCCTACGACGATGTGCACCTGGATTTCGAGCCGCCCATCCATGACGCGCTGAAGCGCATCACGTACCCCCCGGTCAGTGTCGTGTTCTTCGGATACAACGCCAACCCGGCGGCGGTCGACCTGAGAGGCTTCGGGTTCCTGGTCCCCGCCAGGGAAGCGCGCGGGATTCTGGGTACGCTATGGAACTCGTCAGTGTTCCCGGGTCGTGCGCCGGCAAACGGGGTGGCGCTGACCACCTACATCGGTGGTGGGCGATCGCCCGCGGCGGCGACCGCCTCGTACGACGAGTTAGTGGCAGTGGTACAAGAAGAACTCCGCGATTTGCTGGGTATCGAGAGGCCTGCCGATGTCACGGTCGTCAAGAGATGGCCGAAGGCGATCCCCCAGTACAATCTCGGCCACAACAGGATCATCGAATCCATCGAGCAACTCGAGTCGCGTGTGCCCGGTTTGTTTGTGACCGGCAATTTTCGCGGCGGCGTTTCCGTCGTGGATTGCGTCGACAACGCACGCGAGGTTAGCGAACAGGTGGCTCGAGCACTCGGACAATAAGTGCGCCGCAAGAGTTTTTGTGGATAACTTTATTCGAGGAAGAGAACCGTGGGGGGGCAAAAAAGTAACGAGAGCAGAAGCCCCTTCCAAACGTGGTGCAAATGCCCGTCAGAGGCCCATGCGGCAACCGCTTCGCTTAAGCAATCTAGCTTGAGAGCAGAGGGCTCACGGGATGGAATGGGATGCTCTCGTTGTCATTAGTATAGACGGGTCAGCCAGAAATTGTCAACCCGCATCGGAACTTTTTGCCCCTCATATGTGAACTCGTGACAGACCATTAAACCCGTTACCTAAAGTGTTTTCTGGCAGGCGTACCACCGAGCCTACCATATGTGGTGGTTAGCACTTAATACATTAATGAATAACAGGTTACACGTGTTACCTAACGTAGGAGCTTGTAGAGTACGGCCGGAGGGCCGATTGAGAGGGGAGAAGGGCGGTGTTCCCGGTTGCGCGCAATCACCTGCTGAGCAAGCGGGAACACCGAATAACTCACCTTCTTAACCACCAGAGTAGATCGATAAGGCAAATCTTACGCATGACGTACCCCCCTTGGGATAGGGTCTTGACTTACCTGCTCTTGGTGTATTTCGTGGATTGCAACGAATGGCTAGCGCAAGAAGCGTTCCAGCGCTGCCTTAGAAGGGCCTAAGCGGCTTTATGGTGGGCAATTATGCACGTAACGTCGTCGTGATGGACGCCACGGCCAAAGGCAAGAACTCGGGCAAAAAGCATCTCCTGCAGTCGCGAGAGTGGAAGATTCCTGTTCGCCCGTAGGAACTCGATGAGACCGTTTTCCCCAAATTCCTCGTCGTCCGGGTTGGTCTGCTCGATGATCCCGTCCGTATAGAGGCAGAGCGTATCCCCGGGCTCGATGCGGGTTCGGCCCTCCTGGTAGGTCTGGCCGGCGTCGACGCCCAGGGGCATGCCGCCTTCGCCCAGGCGGTCGGCGTAGGACCGTTTGAGCAGCAGGGCGGGGCAGTGACCGGCGTTGGAGTAGGTGAAGGTCGAATCCACCATGTCCACGGTCCCATAGAAAAACGTGGCAAACTGGTCGTCCTTGCCGTTGCCGCACAGGTAGCGGTTGAGCTCGGTCACCAGCTCGCCAGGGTTCATCTTGTCCTTGACGGCGAGATTCTTGAAGACCGCCTGAATGGACGACATCAGCATGGCCGCGGGTACCCCGTGTCCGTTGACATCCCCGATACAGACACCGAAGCGATCGCTCCCCAGGGCGAAGTAGTCGAAATAATCCCCTCCGACTTCCTCCGAGCTGGTCATCTTGCCCAGGAACTCGATGGCCGGGTGGCGGGGGGACTCTTTGGGCAGCAAGCTGAGCTGGATTTCACGGGCGAGCATCACCTCGCTCTTCAGGCGCTCCTGTTCGACGGTGGCTTCATGCAGGGCGGCGTTTTCCAGGACTAGACCGAGTTGGGCCGCAAAGCGCTCCAGGAGCAGGGAATCGGTTTGCGTGTACAGGCGTCCCGAATTCTTGGCGCCCAGGACCACGGCTCCGATAATCGTCTCGGAGGCGACCACCGGCAGGCACACGGCCGCCCGGCTCGACCTGAGAAAGTCCGTCGAAGTGCGGTCGAGGTGTCGCCGTCCCCAGTCGTAGTCCAGGTACTCCACCATCAGCGGCTTCTTGTAGCGGCTGAAATAGCGGTCCAGGAGCGATCCCCTGGGGAATAGCTCTGGCGCCGACGCTGCTTCTCCACAGACATGGTCCAGTCGCCAGTCGCTATCTTCGCCGTTCGGCGTGTAGCACGCCAAGAACGATACGTCGAGAAGCGCGGTGACCCGCTCGCAGAAGAGATCGCGAATCTCGGTCTTCTTCAACTTTTTGGAGAGCTGGCGCCCGAACTCGAGTACCTCGTGCATGTAGTCATAGTCATTGCGCCGAAACAGGCGGTCGACCACACGCAGCACCATGCTCCTCGCGGGTGCGAGGAGGAGGGCGAGGATAACGATGGTCACCATCGAGAACGCCGTCGACATGGCCGATGACAACGTGAATTCTTGTTTGAGGAAATTTCCCAGCAGGTCGACCACGCCATAGTAGGTGGCCACGATAATCCCGGCGAGAAACGCGTATCCCAGGCTCCGCCTCAGAACGATGTTCAGCTCGATCGCGCCGTGTTTGAGGATCGTGTACGCGAACGAAATCGAAATGAAGGACAATGAAAGGACGGACACGAACTCGAGCGGTGTATTTGTCCCGGTCGCAATCTGCCGCCAGACCGTCGTCCCCAGGAACGGCAGGATGCCCACCGTGGTCCCGGTGATGGCGATGCGCAGCTTCTGCTTTTGGGCTCTCGACGAGGCACGGTAGTTCCGTATGAAGACCACGAGCGACGTGATCAGGTACACAGCCATGTACAGTGTTGAGGCAATGATGATGAACTGGACTGCCAGCTGCGATGCCGGGAGCAGGAGAAAGGAACGAACGGCAAAGAACGAGCTCACGATGTAGATGACAGCCGGCAGGGTGTAGATGGCCACGGCGCGGCGCACACGCGCGCGCCTGCCGAGACTGTGCGGCCGATCGTGAAAAACGAGGAAGAAATGCAGGAACACCGCGGGAAATCCCAGCATGACGAGATCGTGGAAGAGCTCGCCCGAGAGCTGCAGGAATGTCGACGGGGGTACCGGCTTATCGCTCAGAAAATATGCGAATATTGCGCAGTTTACCGAAAAGAGGATGCCGACCGAGTCCGCGCGGCGCAGCAAGACCAGCAATCCCATCACGAGAAAGGTAAAGCCGACCAGGACGGAGGCGAAATGGCGGTTGACGATGGCAGCGGGGATTCGCGTGTACCGGACCTGCACGGCAACCGTGCGTCCGTCCCGGTCAAACGTGTATCCCTGGGGGGCAAACGCGGTGTTGGGACGGATCAGGTGGCGCAGGTGATTGCGGTTTCGAACGGGCGTGCCCTGCACGGATACAATGAGGTCCCCGCGGCGGATACCGGCATCGGCGTTCGGACCGAGAGCCTGGATGTTCTGAACCACGAGGTTTTGAGTCTCGATACCCGAATACGGCGACTGAATAAGGTCACGGGAGCCGGGGAACGTGAGCAGCACGATCCCGCCCATGAAGAGCAGTACGGGGATCCGGAGCTTCTGGACATGCAGCGGTTCCATGGACATCTCCGCCTCGCTGTCTGGGTGCACGCTGGCGCACCGTGCACATCCAGTGCAGGGTGATGGGCTAACTGAGCCCCTGTCAATGCGTTTCTTCTCCACGTCGCGGACAAAAAGGTTGCCTGTGACGCAGGTGTGTGATATTTTCAAGTACTAACTTCTAAGTCACACTCTCTAGGGGGTTTAGGTGGGATGGCCAAGAAACGGCTGCGAAAGAAGGATTTCAAAGAAGATCACCTGGTCACGATCGCGCTCAAGACGTCCAATTTCATCCAGAAACACTTCACCCAGGTCATCTCCGGCGTCGTAATCCTGGTGGCGGCGATCGGAATCATTCTGTTTACGGCCAACGCGCGCCGCAATACCGCGGCCGAGGCGGAGCAGCAGCAAGCTCTTGCGATGGACCAATTCATGCTACGGAATTACCGGGCGGCGAGTACGACGTTCTTGACGATCGCCGACCGTTATTCGAGTCATAAGGTGGGTGTGGTCTCGATGTATTTTCTTGGAGAATGCTACCTGGCCCTTTACAGGTACCAGGACGCCATCGACGCGTACGACCGCTATTTGCGCCGCGCCGGTGAAGAGGCGCCTTTTCGCGTGGCCGCCAGAATCGGCAAGGCATACAGCCACGAGGGGTTGACGCAGTTCCAGGCGGCGGCCGAAGAGCTGGAGGACCTCGCGGATACCATGGACCCGGGGGATGTGCGATACGCGAACGTCCTCTTCAGCGCCGGTCTATTCTACGAGGAAACGGGGGACGTTACGCGGGCACTCGGTTTTTACGACAAGGTGGCCGAGATCGCGACCGGGCCTCTCAAGAGCCGTGTGGACGTGAAAATGGCCCTTCTCAAGTGACGCGTCAGGCGAGTCATGCCGGAACCCGATAGATCCATTCCTGCTGAAAAGGTCATCCTCGCGGATCACGAGCGATGGTACGCGGCCGTGGGCTACCTCTTCTTTTTCTGCTTCTTTGCGCTGTGGAAGGGAAAAGAGAGCAGCTTTATCCGCTATCACGCCCGCCAGGCATTCCTGCTCTTTCTGGCCGAGTGTGCCAGTTTTCTTGCCATTGTCATTCTCGACCGAACGGTCGGACGCCTGCCGTTTCTCGGCCTGCTGATTATTATCCTGCTCCAAACCGTCGTCTACGTCTGCGCGCTGTTTTTCTCCGTGATGGGCTTCGTCAAGGCGCTTTTCGGGGAACGCTGGGTGATGCCGTTTTTCGGTCACTACAGCGAAAAAGTCCCGCTCATCTAGCCACCGCAGCATCTCGCAACACGACTGTTCGTCCATCATACGCTCGAATAAAGGCGGCAAAAGCCGGGGCACGGGGCGGAATTGCCCGCGGACCCGCAGCAGGGAAACGCCCGGTACCCTGCGGTTGATCGTGGATGCGGCGGCCCAGGAATCAGGCCTAATATGTCGCATAAGATATATTATGTTAACCTAGCATGCCCAGGACTCGACGTAAGGCGGATCGAACCCCGCTGGTTACACGATCACATTGACGAGTTTGTTCTGGATAACCAGGACCTTTTTGGGCGGATTGCCCGCCAAAAGTTCCTGGATACGTGGATTGGCCAGCGCGATCTCGCGGAGTTTCTCGTCGGGCTCGCCGGCTGGGATCTCTTCACGCGCCCGGATCTTGCTGTTTATCTGAATGACCAGCGTGATGGTTTCCGCCCTGGTGAGTGCTTCGTCTGCCTGCGGCATGCTCGCCCGGAAGACGCTCTCTTTGTGTCCCATGCGCTCCCACAGGTCCTCGCATACATGCGGTGTCATCGGTGCCAGGAGACGCACCAGAGCGTCCATGGCGAATGCGTATACGCCCGCGCCCACAGACCCTGGCTCGAGCCGGGCGTGCGGATCGAACGCGCTCATCTCGTTGGCCAGCTCCATGGTGGCGCTGATCGCCGTGTTGAAATGAAAGGTATCCTCGAGGTCCTTGCGCACCTTCAGAATGGCCCAGTGCGTCTTGCGCAGGAGGGCCTTTTCGGCCCCTTCGAGCGCGGTGGGATCGAACTGTATGTTAAGTGACTTGTTAACGAAGTCTTTTCGCGAATCGTACAGCCGGCATACGCGATTGATGAAACGGCTGCAGCCTTCGATACTGTCGTCCCGCCACTCGGTATCACGCTCCGGAGGCCCGGCGAACAGGATATAGAGCCGCATGGAGTCCGCGCCGAAGGCGTCGATGATCGGGTCGGGGCTGACGACGTTGCCTTTGCTCTTCGACATCTTCGCGCCGTTCTTGCATATCATGCCCTGTGTAAAGAGCCGCGCGAACGGCTCCTTGAACGGCACCATGCCGATGCGGTGGAGAAACTTGGTGACGAAACGCGCGTACAACAGGTGTAGTATCGCGTGCTCGACGCCGCCGATATACTGGTCCACCGGCAGCCAGCTGCCGACGGTATCCGCGGTGAACGCTCGCTCGTTGTCGTTCGGGCTGACGTAGCGCAGGTAGTACCAGCTCGAGTCGACAAAGGTATCCATCGTGTCCGTATCCCGCTCGGCCTTGCCACCGCACTCGGGACACGCCACCTGCAGGAATTTCGCGCTGCTGGCCAGGGGACTCTTGCCGTCGCCCCGCGGCCGGAACTCCACGTCGTCGGGCAAACGCACCGGCAGATCGCGCTCGGGCACCGGCACCGTACCGCAGGCCCCGCAGTGGATCATGGGAATCGGAGCCCCCCAGTAACGCTGCCGCGACACCAGCCAGTCCCGCAGGCGGTAGTTTGTCGTGCGCTTTCCCAGCGATTTCTCCTCGAGCCAGGCGGCGATCTTGTCGAACGCCTCGTCGCTGGTCATTCCATCATAGCGACCGCTGTTGACCAGGATCCCTTTGCCTTCGTATGCGGCTTGCGGCAGGGTTGATTTGCCTGTCACCGGCCGGATGACCTCGGAAATGGGAAGATCGTAGGTCTGCGCAAACTCGAAATCCCGCTGGTCATGCCCGGGCACCGCCATGATGGCCCCGGTGCCGTATTCCGTCAGTACGTACGGAGCGACATAGATCGGCACTTCTTCCCCGTTCAGCGGATTGAGGGCATGCCGGCCGGTGAAGATGCCTTCCTTGCCCGGCTCGTTCCGGGCGTCACCCGAGAGCTTGCGCGCTCGTTCGCTGTCGATAAACGCCCGCACCTCCGCTTCCCTCTCGGAACCGCCGATCAGCCCATCCACCAGCGGATGGTCCGGTGAGATCACTACAAACGTGGCGCCAAAGATTGTGTCAGGCCGTGTCGTAAAACAAGTGAGCCGCCCGTCGCTGTCTGTGACCAAAAAATCGACGTCGGTTCCTTCGCTGCGATCGATCCAGTTGCGCTGCATCTGCACCACGCGCTCGGGCCACCATTGCAGCGTGTCGAGGTCGTCCAGCAGTGCATCTGCGAAATCGGTTATTTTGAAAAACCACTGTTCGAGGAACCGCTCAACGATCTCGGTGCCGCAGCGCTCACACGCGCCGGCGATGACCTGCTCGTTGGCCAGCACCGTCTGGCACGATGGGCACCAGTTCACCGAAGCCGCCTTGCGGTACGCGAGGCCGTGTTTGTACAGCTGCACGAACAGCCACTGGGTCCACCGGTAGTATTCCGGCTCGCACGACGCGATCTCACGGGGCCAATCGTACACCACGCCCCAGCGATAGAACTGCTCCTTCATGCGTTTGATGTTCTCCCGTGTCCACACGGCGGGATGGATGTCCTCTTTGAGGGCGGCGTTCTCAGCCGGCAGACCGAACGCATCCCACCCCATGGGAGCCAGCACGCGGCAGCCCTGCATCATCTTCAACCGGGCCAGCGCGTCTCCAATAATATAGTTGCGCCCGTGACCCACGTGCAGCTCACCGGACGGATACGGGAACATCATGAGGCAGTAGTACTTGTTGTCCGCGTTCGACAGGTCCGTGTGCATGAGGCCGTTTTCGGCCCAGCGCTGCTGCCACTTCTTCTCGATTGTTTTGTACGGATACCGGCTCATATGACTCCGCGGACTGGTGCCCGCGTGTTAACTGTCTTTGAGCGCCGCGACCAGAATGTGAAATTCCTCACCGATCTCGTCGATTTCGTAGACGCGGCCGAGCTTCTTGAAATACGCTTTGAGGTCCTCTGCCGCTGCCGCTTCCGAAACAATCACCCGCAGCGGCCGCCCGCCTGCCTGCGCCAGCGCGTTCTCCACCATCAGCCGCGGACCCGGATTCGAGAGCCCCTTGGCATTGATGCGCCACTCGCCGTCATTCACGTTCGTTCACCCCCCGGGTGGCTGATCGTCCAACCGCTCAACCACCGTTGACTGCTAAAGAAGTTCCTGGATCGCCTTTTCGATGGCCTCTTCGGACTCGACGCCAATAATCTGATTAGCGATCTTGCCCTGCTTGAAGAATAGAATCGTGGGAATGCTTCGGACGGCGTACTTGTTCGGAACCGTTTTGGCCTCGTCGATGTTCATCTTGAGGAATTCCACGGTGCCCTGATATTTCTCGGCGAGTTTCTCCAGAATGGGATCCACGAGTGTGCACGGCTCGCACCACGGCGCCCAAAAGTCCACGACCACCGCCTTGTCGGCGCGTTCGACCTTCTCGGCCCATTCGTCATCCGACAAGGGAGTTAACTTGTCTGCACACATGAGATTATGGCCTCCATTACCAGTGGTTCTCGAGGTGGCCAGGTTGCGACCGCCTCGCGCTCACGTGCCGGCGGCAACCGCAAGTTGATTTATATAATCAATTTGCATAGAGGGCAAGGGTTTTCCTGACCGAGGAGGCGAGCAGAGAGGTCTCTATCAGACTGCGGGCGGGCAGGGCGGTCGACTTCATTTTGGTGTCCGCCCAGCGCAGGTTCTCGAGGTAGGTCGCGAGCGCTTCCGCGTCGAAACGCCCCACCTGTTCGAGCAGCCGCCCTGCCTGGAAGGGGCTCATGTATCCGCCGATGTGGTCGGCGATACCGCGCGGGGATCGCACGCCTGACCCGTGTTCACGCAGGAGCGACTTGACCTGCAAGAGCTGCAGCACACGCCGCATGAGCAGCGCCATGATGAACACCGGCTCTTCGCCGCCGTCGATGACCCGGTTCACCTTGCCTATCACTTGCCCCACGTCTCCCCCCAGCTCGTCGAGAAACGCGAAGATGTTCTCCGTGCGGTACTTCCCCACTACCTCACCCACCAGCTGCGGGGTGATGGTCTTGCCTTCGCCGCAGCTCAGGACAATCTTATCGAGTTCGTTGTTCAAGTCGATCAAGTGGGTGCCAACGGACGTCAACAGGAGGTCCACCGCGGCCGGCTCGATGGTGAGTCCTTCACGCCTGAGGCGTCCCTTGATGCGTTCGATTGTTTCCTCCTCGGAGAGAAACTGAAAGCGAAACGACACCCCCAACCCGGCGGCAATCTTGTCGAGTTTCTTCAGCCTCGCCGAATCCAGCTTGTCGTTGCCTGCTTCGACCACCAGCACCAGAGACTCGGCTACCCCGGCGATGCGCTCCAGGACCAGATCCTTGGTGGTGGTGGACAGTGCCTCGAACTTCTTCAGGATAACCATGCGGCGTTCGGTAAAGAGCGGGAAAGAGCTCATGCTGTCCTCGAAACGGTCGCGTTCGAACTCGTCGCCGTGCAGGATATCGAGGTTGAAAGCCCTGTTGCCGTCAGCGAGCGCGTGCTTCATGAGCTCGGTGACGAATTCCTTCTTGATGTATTCTTCGGGACCGTAGAGAAAATAGACCCGCTTGGGAGGGGTGTTCTTGAGGGTCTCGAAAAGCTTCTTGTAGCGCTGCAGCGTCCTGCCCATTTGGCTACCAGTCCTGCACGGTCAGATTGAGAATTCGCTCGGTGATCTCTTTGACCGCCTCTTCGAGTGCGTCCTCGAAGGTGATACCGTTAACCGTCTCGTCCAGGAAATAGCTGCCGTCACCCTTGATGATCTGCTTGTCCCAAATGGGCTCGTTCAGTGCCCTGCTGAAAAGGGTCGCCTCGACGGTGATGGTTACATGGTACTCTTCGGCGTTCAGATCGCGGTTGAAAGAGAACGGGATATTCTGGAAAGTGACAATGGTGCCTTCCAGCAGGGCATCGGCCTGCGATTCGTCCACTACTCGCAGCGTGTTGTCCGCCAGCAGATTGTCGATGATGCGTTCGGTGACGCTGATTTCGAGGTTGGGTTCCGGTGTCCTGTTCTCAAAGAAAGGAACCGCGATGGACTTGATCCCCTTTGCCGTCCGTGAAGTCGTGCTGTAATAGCCGCAGCCCACGCCCGTCATGGCCAGTATGAGAAGCCACCCAGCCCATCTCAATTGGTCGTCACTTCCTTTTTCTCGCCCATGTTGTAACCCTTCATCCGGTAGCGCAGCTTGTCACGCTTCAGGTTCAGCAGGCGCGCCGTCCTGCTCTGGTTCCAACCGGTCTGCTCGGACGCCTTCACGATCATTTCTTTCTCCAGTTCGCAGACCAGCGCTTCAAGGTCGACGCCCTCGTCCGGAATCGGCTCCGAGAGAATCTGGTCGACCCGGCGCCCCAGCGTGCTCTCTTCCCTGCCGTCGGAGTCGAACGGCATGTATTCCGACTTGAGAACCGGCCCTCTCTCGAGGAGGACAACGCGCTCGATGCAGTTCTTGAGCTCGCGGATGTTGCCCGGCCAGTCGTATTCTAACAGAGCTTGTCGCGCTGTGTCGTCTATCCGGTCGAAGTTCTTGTTGAATTTTTTGTTGAAGATGTTCATGAAATATTTGACGAAATTGAGGAGATCCGCCCGGCGTTCCCGCAGCGGCGGCACAACGATAGGCACGACCTTGAGGCGGTAATACAAATCCGTGCGGAAACGGTGTTCTGCGACCTCCTTCTTGAGCTCGCGGTTCGTGGCGCTGATGACCCGAACGCTCACGTGAATATCGCTCGTTCCCCCCACCCTGCGAAAGACCATGCGCTCGAGAACACGGAGCAGTTTGACCTGGATGGTCAAGCTCATCTCGCCGATTTCGTCCAGAAAGAGCGTCCCGCGATTGGCCAACTCGAGGAGCCCCTGTTTCTGGGTCTTGGCGTCTGTGAACGCGCCCCTCTCGTGCCCGAATAGTTCGCTCTCGAGCAGCTGCTCGGGCAGCGAGGCGCAGTTGATGTCCAGAAACGGATGGTTGCCGCGGGTGCTGTACTTGTGGATGAGGCGCGCAACCATTTCCTTGCCGACACCGCTCTCACCCTCGATCAGCACCGTCGTCGTGTCGCTCGTGGCGACCTGCTTCACCACGTCGTAGACCTTTTGCATCGACTCGCTCTCGCCCACCATATACTCGAAGCCCTCACCCAGTTCCATCTGCCGCTTGAGCTGAAGGACTTCGCGCTGCAGGCGCTTGCTTTCCAAGCCCTTTTTGATGACCATTAACAACTGCTCGAGATTGATGGGCTTGCTCACGAAGTCGTAGGCACCCTGTTTCATGGCTTCCACCGCAACCTCAATGTCTCCGAACGCGGTGATCATTACCACACCGATCTCCGGAAACATCTCCTTGATCTTCTTCAAGACCTCGACGCCGTCCATATCCGGCAGCTTGAGGTCCAGGAGGATGAGATCCGGGATGACTTTCTGCGTGAGCTCGATCGCCTCCTGGCCGGTACTGGCCGTGTGCGCCTCGTACCCTTCCTGCACCAACGTCTTTTCCAGGAAGAACCGGATAGAGTCCTGATCATCGACCAAGAGTATGACTGACTTTTGTGGATTCTCCATGTTCAACCTTTTCCAGTGGTAGATAAACGGTAAAAACCGACCCTTTACCCTTTTCGCTGTCGACTAGAATATAACCACCGTGTTGCTCGATGATGCTATGGCTGACGTACAATCCCAGGCCGGTGCCCTCGTCCTTGGTGGTAAAAAACGGTTCGAAGATTCCGCTTTTTTCTTCCTCTGAAAAGCCCACGCCGTCGTCTTTGACTACTATGATAACCAAATTTTCGGTGTCGTCAAACAAAACATCGCTTTCCTCGCCCGGAAACGACACCTCTACGTGCACTTCCCCGCCCGGCGTGCTCGCCTCCACCGCGTTTTTCAGCAGGTTGATCATCACCTGGGTAATGCGGTCGGCGTCGAGCATGACCGGCCGCGTGTCGCCCGGAGACTTTAGAATTATCTTCACCTTGTTTTTCTTCGCCAGATCCTTGATGCCCGTGATGCTGCTCTTGATCAGTGACTCCATCTCTACCGGCTGGTAGACCAGATCGCCTGTACGTACGGCGTTCAAGATGTCGCTGATGAGGCGGTCTATCCGATTAACTTCGCGAAGGATGAAGGAAATATTGTCCTTCTGGTTGGCGGGGATCGCCCGCGCGCGCTTTAGATACTCGATACCGGCCACGATACCGGCAAGCGGGTTGCGTATCTCGTGTGCCATGCTCGAGGAGAAGCGCCCCAGGGCGGCCAGCTTGTCCAATTGCCTGATGGTCTGCTCCATGCGTTTGATGCGGGTGATATCCAGGAACATACCCAGCACGCCCTGGACACGTTTGTCCTCGTCGACGAGAAGCGAGGTATTCAACAGGATGGGGAGTTTCCGGCCGTCTTTCTTTATGAGCCACGCCTCTTCCTGCACGGCGTTCTTGTGCTCGCGGATCGTCCGCTCCACCGGACTGTTGTCCGCCCCCGAGCGGCCGGCAATCAGGTACTCGATTCGGGAGCCCCGCAGTTCCTCCGAGGTGTATCCGGACAATCGCTCCGCCGCCTGGTTGGCCAACAGAACTATGCCATCCGTATCGGCCGTAATGAGACCGTTCATCATACTGTTGATGACGTTGTCGCGAAAGCCCTCGGATCGTTTCAATTCGTTGTACAGCTGGCTGTTCTCGAGTAATGTGCTTATTTGTACGGCGAGCGCCTCGACCGCCAGCAGATCGAGCTGGCTGACGGCCGCCGCCTTGAAACCGTCAGTCATCCCCATGATGCCCAGCACCGGCACCCGGCCACAGGCCGGGCACAGGGCGTTTTCCTCGTCTAGCTTCTCCGGAGCGCTCTTCGAGGGACTTTTGAGCAGGCAGTCGGGCTTTGTCCAGCATTCCTTGGACAGCTTGCTCTTCGCCATGGGCACGATGAGGTAGGAGCTCATCGTACTCTCGGCGAACAGGGGGGATCCGTTGACGTCCCCCATCGGGTGGAGGCCGGCGTCGTTGATGAGCACGGACCTGCGGGTCACCACGACTTTGCGCATGAGCCCCTCGAGGTCCTGGAAGGGCACCACGCGCTCGAGGTACAGGGACTCGCCGGCAAATGCCTCACGCAGCGTGTAGATGTGTATGCGGTCCGTGTCCGGCGTAAAAATCCCGACGAACACCTCCTTGAATCCCAGGCCCCTGCCGAGGAAGCTATGCACGGAGTCGACGATACGCGATTCGTCGAGCGATGAAATGATGGTGGCGCTTATTTCCTTGAGGCTCAGCAGCTGGATGTTTTTCTCGACCATCTGGCAGCATTTTTTTTCCAGCTCCGCTGAGAGCTCCTTGAGACTCTCGAGCACCAGCTCGTCCATCGCTCGGCTGCCGACGGCGGGCAGCTTCGGAAACCCTTCGATCTGGCTGGTGCGGGCCTCGTCCACGGCCGCGTTATAGCGCCGGCGCTTGGCCCACTCCGTCAGGTAGAGATGGACAAGCGAGACCACAATCGCGACCGGTGCGAAGGCGGCCCACGGCAGCACCTTCGCCAGCGCGCCGAAACCGGCCGCGTACAGGATCACGTGGATGGCCAGCGATCTCATCGACGCGGGTCTCACGCCCCCTCACCCCGGTACCAGGCAACGGTTTTCTTCAGCCCTTCGTCGAAATCCACCCGGGCTTCGTACCCGAAGGCGGATACAATGGCATCGATCGATGCCTGCGAGTGTTTTACGTCTCCCGCTCGCGGCGGTCCAAAATCAGGTTCGAGGTCGACACCGATGATGCTGCGCAGCCGGGTGCAGAGCGCATTGAGACTGAGCCGCTCGCCGCACGCCACGTTGAAAACCATCGCGCCGCGCTCCGGCGAACGGGCCGACAGGAGATTTGCCTCGACTACGTTGTCGATATAGGTGAAATCCCTGGACTGCTCGCCATCCCCGAAGATGGTCGGCCGCTGTCCGCGCATCAGGGCCGTGACAAAGAGTGGAATCACCGCACTGTACTGCGAGTCGGGGTCCTGCCTCGGGCCGAAGACATTGAAGTACCGCAGACTAACCGTAGGCAAATCGTGAAGTTCGCTGTACACGCGGCAGTACCATTCGGCGGTCAGCTTGCCGACCGCGTAGGGTGACTTCGGGTTGGGCGCCATGTCTTCGCGCTTGGGAAGGCTGTCGCTGTCCCCGTAGACCGAGGACGAAGACGCGTAGACGAATTTCTTGATAGAGTGCTTCCGGGCCGCCTCGAGAAGGTTGAGTGTGCCCAGGACGTTGACCTGGTTGCTGGACAGGGGGTCTTCGATGCTGCGCGGCACCGATGCCAGCGCCGCTTGGTGCAGCACGTATTCGACACCGTCCACCGCCCGCTCCACGGTGTCCACATCGCGGATATCGCCCTCGATATAGGTGATGCCGGTTTGAAAGGCCTGCATGTTCTCGCGCTTTCCCGTCGAGAGATTATCGAGAACACGCACTTCGTGACCGTCTGCCACCAGCGTCTCGGCAAGATGGGAACCGATGAAGCCTGCCCCACCGGTTACCAGATAGGTTGACATCCACGGACCTCCTGTACCCGGTCCACGGCCGAGTGACCGCGACTGGCCAACCGGGTGCGGGTTATAACCGGACGATTTTTGGGGAGCGATGCCCCTTGAGTACGTTGCGCGTGTCTATCAGGGCAGGAATCTGCTCGACCACGAATTCATAGTCGACACCGGAGTGGCCGGTAATTATCGCGGCGCAGTCGCACCCGCTCAGCGATTCGCGGGTCAGCTCCACGCGCGGCGTTTGCTCCAATTCGGGATTGTCCTCCACCACCGGATCGTGGTACACCACTTCGGCTCCCTTTTGCTTGAGAAGACGAATCACGTCGAGCGCCGGCGACTCACGAATATCATCGATGTCCGCCTTGTACGCGACACCGAGGATCAAGACGCGCGCGCCGTTCACGCTTTTCTTCTGCGTGTTCAGCGCCTCCGCGATTTTTGACACCACGTATTCCGGCATCGACCCGTTGATTTGTCCGGCCAGCTCGATGAACCGCGCCTCGAACCCGCTTAGCCTGGCCTTCCACGACAGATAGAACGGATCGATCGGGATGCAATGGCCGCCCAGCCCCGGACCCGGGAAGAACGGCATGAATCCAAACGGCTTGGTGGCGGCGGCATCGATGACTTCCCACACGTCGATTCCCATCTTGTCGCACATCAGCGCCATTTCGTTCACCAGTCCGATGTTGACGCTGCGAAACGTGTTCTCCAGGAGCTTCACTGTTTCGGCCACCTTCGCGGAACCCACGGTGACCGTCGTGCTCAGCGTTGCTTTGTACAGCGCCGATGCAACCTCCGTGCATGCCGGCGTGATGCCGCCGACGACTTTGGGGATGGTCTTGGTGTTGTAATCGGGATTGCCGGGATCGACACGCTCCGGCGAAAAGGCCAGAAAGAAATCCGTTCCCACCTTCAACCCGACACGCTGCAGGATCGGGAGAATGACTTCCTCCGTCGTGCCAGGATACGTCGTACTCTCCAGCACCACCAATTGGCCTTTGTGCAGGTGCTCCGCAATTTTTTCAACGGCATCCACGATATACGAGATATCGGGGTCGCGTGTCTTGCGAAGCGGCGTTGGGACACAGATGTTGACGGTGTCGGCGTCGGCCAGGACCGAAAAATCGGTGGTGGCCCGCAACGTGCCGTCTTTCACGACGGCGCTCAACGCGCCGGCGTCGACGTCCTTGACGTAGCTCCTGCCGGCGTTGACGCTGTCCACCTTGGAGGTGTCGACGTCGATTCCCACCACGGTGAATCCCGCGCTCGCGTACTCGACCAGAAGCGGCAAGCCTACGTAACCGAGACCGATGACGCACAGGCGCGCGTCCTTGCTGTTAATGCGATCGATGAGTTTCACCGAACTCCTCAGCGTTTCCTATGTCAGATGAGTTCTCGGGATTTACTTCTTTACTTCGTTGACGACACCCCGCGTCGTGAGCACCGTGTTCTTGCCCATGCGCTTGGCCTGGTAGAGCGCTTTATCGGCGCTGGCAAGCAGTTCTCTTGCCGTTGCGCCGTCGCGCGGGAACATCGCGACCCCCGCGCTGCACGTCAACAATCCCTCCGTGTCCGCGTTGAATTTGTGCTCGGCCACAGCCTTGATAACCCGGCGTGTGACCTCTTCTGCACCCCGCGCGTCGGTCTGCGGTAGCAGAATGCCAAACTCGTCGCCGCCGTACTTGCTCACGAGGTCGATCTCGCGACACTTGTCGACGATGATCGACGCAATCTCCTTCAACGCCTGGCTTCCCCACAAGTGGCCCAGGCGATCATTGTACTGCTTCAGGTTGTCGACATCCAGCATCACAAACGAGAAGATCTGCTTGAAGCGCAGGGCTCGCTTGATCTCGGTGCGAAGCGAGTCCATCAAGAAGCGGTAGTTGTAAACCGATGTCAGCCCGTCCGTTATCGCTTCCTTCTCGAGCTTCTGGTACAATTGGCGGTTTTCGAGCGCGATCGCCGCCTGGTTCGCCAGAACCGTGAATAATTTGACATCCTCAGCCGTATAGAGACCGCCGACCGTGGGGTGAATCGCAACCAGCAACCCGAACATGGACTTTTTTGCAACCAGGGGGGCCGACATGATCAACCCCTTCGATTCTTCCGTGTCGAGGTACTGCTCTGCCAGGTTGGGCAGGTCGAACGCCAGTTCCCTACCGTGCTCGAACGAGGACGACGTTGTATCCTCGAGGACCATCCAGTCTCGGATGGCCTGGGATCCCTCCATGCTCTCGATCTTTATACCCTCCTGGGGATCAGAATCCTTTGATTTTGAATATCTTATAACGTGGTCGCCCTGTATTTCAAGCAGGTAGATGCGTTCCACGTCCAGAACGGTCAGACAGCAATCGAGGACTTTGCGAAAAATCAACCGCTTGTCATTGTCGGCGATGATCAGGCTGGTTATTTCCGCCAGGGTCGAAAACAACAAGTCCTTATACGTTTGGAACTTACTCATGAGTTATACTTTAGCTAACATATTGTGATATAACGCAAGCATTGGACTCCAACAGGAGACGTTTCGTGGGCAGCAACTCCTATGCCATCAAAGGAGTTAGATTAAGAATTCGGGGGGGATGGGGGGCTGCGTGTGTCGTGATATACGGCCATTCCGCTTCGGATATTCCCAACCAGGGCGCGCAGAACGATGACCGCGATCAGCAGAACAAAGAACGGGATGGAATACTTCAAGTACCACACCAGGTCGGCGAATTTCTCCCGCATCATCAAATAGCTCTGGTAAGCGAGAAATAGCATGAACGCACCGAGGAAAGCCTGAATAGCGGCCGTCGTGTATAGTGAAGCCACGTGCTCGCGCCGTTTACTCGACGCGTGCGACCAGCGCGAACCGAACTTCGAGGAGTTTCTGACTCGACGTTGTCGGATGATCATTTCGATGAATCATTTCCCTTGCGGAGTTCCTCGTACTCGGCGTCTTCGATCTCGTAGGGCGACAGGTCCGAGTACGGGCGCTTCCCTTCCGGTGCCTCCGGAGGTGGACCTGGTTTCGGACGAGCACGGCCCCCCAACGCGCGGCGCGCCCCGCCGAAGAGCAGACTGAGCGCGCGGAAGATAAACGCGATGAACAGGATGTTGATAATGATCCGCAGCAAGGTGCGTCCTTTCGATCTCACCGAGGCACCGCGCAGTTAGCTACACGCGTGTCTCGGCAAGCCATTAACTTGAAAGCTATTACGCGCCCGATCTAAAGTCAATTGTTTTGTCTGGGGGGTGGCGGTGGTGCGCTCGTCTGCAGGGCCGCCATCGGCCCGTGACTCAGGCGCGCGTTTGTGTTGGATCGGGGAGGCTCCCCACGTCGAAGCGATCATGATGTGCTTGCATCATTTTTGCCTCACCGGATGATGCGTCGAGTTCACAACTCCTTTACCCACAACCATTCACTTTTTCGCAGTAACCACGTGCTCGACGCGCACACGCGTGACGCTTGAACGGGGCGGGAGCGCTACGATATACTAAATGGGCATGCTAGAAAGACAGGATGACGCCCACTACTGAGGAGAAGGTTATCATGCAAAAGGTGATTGTTTTTAGCGGCCACGGTCGCTGGGATTTGGGGGACGACGAGTTCGTGTCGCTACCTGCGAAGTGCGCCATCAAGTTCTACACGATGAACGCAAAGCTGCTCAGCGACGGGCTGGGTGGCAGCATCGACCGCGGTTTTGTCGCCGGGCTCGAACCAGACCAGGAGGCGGGACCGTTCAAGAGCGTGCCTGACATGCGATTGTTTCCACCGACAGGTCTCAACATTCGGACACCCAGCCTTTCGAACTGGCATGTCCTGAAGCTGCCCTGCCGCATCCCCGTCGACAGAAAGAATATCCAGATACAAATAGACCCCGCCTATCCCGGCGGCGCGAGTCTCTCTGTCCTGTTTAGTTATCTCGACGCTGCGATACGCGCGGCGGACTCCGTGCAGTTCCTTTGGGCGGCCTGCAGAGAGGTCAAATTGAAGGACGTCGGTGGAAGAAGAGTCGGTGTGAACGTCCTGGGACGCTAGTCTGGATGCATGAACGCTTTGCCCGTTGCTGTACGCAGACCGCAAGCGGACGTGCAGCTACTTGAATTGTGACGCAGCCCAGATTGCGGCTGCCAACGCCACCGGCCATAAAGGTGCCAGACGACTCCACATTCGCTGGCCGGCCTGCTCCTGATGGATCTCCGCTCTTGTGACATCACGCAGACCGATCCTCATCTTTGTTCTCGGCAGATCATCAGCTGCCTGCCCCCAACAATAAGCGTACGCAGAGTCAACGTGCTCGATCACAAGAGCGTTTGTTCGTAGCTCGGCGCCTGTTGCCGTCCCCAAATAAAATCGAACTCGCTCCCCCTTTAGTTTGTCTCCAGACGCCACGAGGTCCTCTCGTGAGATCGGCGCCCATTCGGGGTCGCCGCTACCCGGTATCGCGGCGTCTATGGTGTCTCTATAAACCTCTGCTTTAGTGATCTTTTGGAGCGCGATCTTAAAGTCACTGCTCGGTACGAAGTCGGGCCCCTTGTTCTGCGAAACAGTCCACTCCAGCTGCCCATACACATGCACGGAATCCACAAGCGCGACAAAGATATCGCTCAATCCCAGTGCACCGCCGGGTCCGATCTTGGAGAGAAACCGCACTCGCTTCCCCTTGAGTTCGTCGCCGAGTGCCACGATGTCATCAACGGAGATCCTCTGCCAGTTGGGGTCAGGCTCACTGTCAAATAGCTCAACAACCGACTCGATAGTCGCCGCTTCCCACCATCGGTCGCTGACCCACGGCAGAGCGCTCGTGCAACCGGTAGTGATCGAGAAAAACAGAATCAGGAGTATCGCGAGGAATCTATTCGATTG
>JAZGDW010000302.1:0-3041 GCA_036478295.1 Candidatus Krumholzibacteriia bacterium | reverse complement strand
GCGCCAAAATGGCCGGCAAGGGATGACGCCTGCCCTGCGCGTCACGTGGATCAGGCACCTGTCCAAACGCTTCCAATAGCGAAACAGCTTTCGACATGACATGGTCCTCCTTGACCAACACCCTTATTGGCTACCTCCTACGGAAAACTGAAAGACCCTGCGCAACGACCCGAAGCACTTGACGCCGCCGTGGATCGCGAGTAACGTTTATTCGTGCGCCGAGCATCGTGGTCGTTGCGTGTGTGATTGCGGTCTATCACACGCTTGTCAGCCCTGGACCGGGGACCTTGTCCATGTCGACCCAAACACGAACTCAACGAACGAGGGCCGCAGGCCCGGCAAACCCACCACTGGGTATGGATTACGAATCACTCGCGGCTGACGTCGGCGGTGCCTCCCGCAGCCTGGTCAACGGGTCTGGATCACAATAGACTCACTCGCGGTGGGGCGCTGGGCGCGCAATACCGATGGACGGCGTAGCACTGCTGGAGCAGGTGGTGGATGGCTTGCAGACGATCAGGAATTATATCGGGGGTGGATTCTCCGGGCCGGTCTCGGGCGAGTTTCTTGATGTGTTCGAGCCGGCTACCGGACGGGTGTATGTCCGGGTTCCGGAAAGCGACCAGCGCGACGTGGATCAGGCGGTCGCGGCTGCGGAAAAGGCGTTTACCGACTGGTCGCATACGCCGGCTGAAGAGCGAGCCCGCGTCATGCTGCGTATCGCCGACCTGCTCGAATCGCGACTGGAACAATTCGCCCGGGCCGAGTCCATTGATACCGGCAAGCCGGTGAAACTCGCCCGCACGCTCGACATTCCCCGGGCGATTCAGAACGTACGTTTCTTCGCCACGTCCATCCTGCACTTTCACTCCGAATCGCACGTAACGGGCAGTTCAGCCATCAACTACACGTTGCGGCAGCCACGGGGTGTGGCTGGGTTGATCTCGCCGTGGAACCTGCCGCTGTATCTCTTCACCTGGAAGATCGCCCCGGCCATCGCGGTGGGCAACACGGCCGTCGCCAAGCCGTCGGAACTCACGCCGATGACGGCCTATTTGTTCGGCGAGCTGTGCCAGGAAGCGTCACTGCCTTCGGGTGTTCTCAACGTCGTGCACGGATCCGGCGCGCAAGCAGGGGCGGCGATCGTCGGCCACCCGAAGATCGGCACCCTCTCGTTCACCGGGGGAACCCGTACCGGGGCCGACATCGCTCAGAGGGCCGCACCGATGTTCAAGAAGGTGTCGCTGGAGATGGGCGGGAAGAATCCCAACATCGTGTTCGACGACGCCGACCTGGACGAGGCCGTTGACGGCAGCGTTCGTGCGGCCTTCGCCAACCAGGGACAGCTCTGTCTTTCCGGATCGAGGGTGTTCGTTCAGCGCAACGTGTATCCCGAATTCGTGGAACGCTTCACGGCCGGGACTGAAGCGCTCAAAGTCGGGGATCCGCTGGAGGAGACCACTGACCAGGGATCATTGATTTCCAAAGCCCATCTGGAGAAGGTCCGTTCTTACGTCGAGCTGGCAAAGCAGGAGGGTGGAATCGTTCGTAGCGGAGGTCGCCCGATCGCGAACGTCTCCGAGCGATGCCGAGATGGGTATTTCTTCGAGCCCACTGTGTTGACCGACTTGGACGTCTACTGCCGTACCAACCAGGAGGAAATCTTCGGGCCGGTGGTCGCGATCATCCCGTTCGACGACGAACGCCAGGTGATCGACTACGCCAACAGCACCCAATACGGCCTATCGGCTTCGGTGTGGACGCGGGACCTGTCACGCGCGCATCGGCTGGCTGAGCGGATCAACTCGGGCACGGTTTGGATCAACTGCTGGCTGCTGCGTGACCTGCGGGTTCCCTTCGGTGGGATGAAAAACAGCGGCCTGGGCCGAGAGGGCGGCGAAGAGGCCTTGCGATTCTTCACGGAACCGAAAAACGTTTGTATCAATGTGCCGAGTGATGAGTAAGGGCGCCTCAATTTACCGAGCCGCCCCGCACCAATTTCAGGTCCGGCTTCCTCACCGGGACAATCACAGATCTGGAAATTGGTGCGGGGTCAGGGAGCGGATCCTGTGGGACCGACCCGGTAACGCCGGGCTTGCCCGGTCCAGTCGGTCAAATGACAGACTAGAAAGTCTGTCCCACAGCGAAGGGGCGTGTGCCGCTGATCGAGCAGCGGTAGCACACGAACTGATTGTCGAGCAGCGAATGTGGCGCAACAACCGATGGATGATCGCGTAATCAGCAACAGGGCGCCCGAACCGGTGGGGGCGTATCCACATGCCCGGCGTGTCGGAAACCTGCTGTTCGTGTCGGGATTGGGGCCGCGCGCGCGCGGCAGCACGACGATCCCAGGCACCACACTGGACGGCGATGGAAACGTTGTCTCATACGACATAGAGGCTCAATGCCATTCAGTGTTCAAGAATGTGCGCGCGGTTGTGGAAGAGGCCGGCTCGAACTGGGACAGTATCGTCGACGTCACCGTGTTTCTCATAAACATTAAGGCGGACTTCCCAACGTTCAACCGAATCTATGCCGAGTACTTCAAGACCAATCAGCCGGCCCGGACGACCGTAGAGGTCCGCGCCCTGCCGACGCCGATTGCTATCGAGCTCAAGGTTATCGCGACCTTGCCGCGATAAAGAAGTCTTCAGTAATCAGTTGTCAGTTTTGAGTAGCTGACAACTGATCACTGAGAACTCGCTACAGGTTGCTTCTTACCGCCCACAGATCGGGGAACACCGGTTTGAAAATGGTCGATCTCAAGAAGGCAGCGCCTGGCGAACCACCCGTGCCGGGCTTGGTGCCGATGGTGCGCTCGACCATCATGACGTGGCGGTAGCGCCATTCCTGGAAACCTTCATCGAAATCGGTCATGAGCTCGAACAGCATGGCCACCCCGGCATCGGTGCGCTAGAGCCGTTCAATCTCCCGCTGGACGGCCTCGTCGCTGATCGTCGCGGATGTCACGTCCTTCTCCTCGATCTCCGCCGGAATGTTCACTCCGCGGGTTTCCAGAAAGTCGTAAAAGTGATCCACAA
>JAZGDW010000301.1:0-49220 GCA_036478295.1 Candidatus Krumholzibacteriia bacterium | reverse complement strand
ATACCTCCGTCGAGTCCACCTGGCCCAGTGCCTCGTCCGTCACCAGTTAGCGGCACCACCCCCCCTCCACGAAAGTCAGGCTGGCGAGGTCGACACCCGGCACCAGAAAATCCTCGACGCCAGCCGCCGGCGCCGCGGCCAGTACGAGACACACGGTGACTGTCGCGACAACGCGAAGCGCGCGTCGCCACCCGGACAATGAACATGCTTGGTAGCGATTTATCATGTGATTAAAATACCGGATTGAGGCGGCCGGGGCAAACCGGATCGCGGGGCTCCTAACCCATTGTACATCAGACGATTGCCACCGAGCCCATCAAAAAAAGGCGGGGCAAAAGCCCCGCCTTTAAAAACATTCCGGCAAGCTTGTACGACTACTTGCGGATTCGATCCTTCAGTGACCGGCCTGACGAGAACGCGGGGAAACGTGACGCCGGAATCTGTATCGGTTCTCCCGTCTGGGGATTCCTGCCCTCACGCTTCTTCCGCTTCCGAATCTGGAAGGTCCCAAAACCGGTGATCTGGACTTTTCGTCCGGCGTTGAGCTCTGATGCAATTATGCCTTCTTTGGGGACGGTGCTAAAAATCGCGTCCACAACGATTTTGGCGTCCTTCAGCGTAAGCCCGGTCTTCTTGCCAACTTTTTCGACCAATTCTGTTTTGTTCACTCGTACACCTCCTTCCTGTGGTTATCGGCACTTTAGCGAATTCTCAAAAATCCTGTCAACAAGTATTATCAGTTTTTACCCATACCAATGCCGATTTCCCTGCTTGGCCAAAATGTGAGTGGTCCGTTGTGGTTGTACGGACGCGTGGGAGCTAGAACGGCGACGTGAAGCCTCCGCTACCACCGAGCCCCCGCTGTCCTTTTTCCACGTAGATTTCCGGCTGCGCAATGATGTTGATGCGAAAATAAAACTCCCACTCGTCTCCGAGTTTTTGTCGGGTAAACGACATCTCCCAGCAGTGAAGGCTTCGATGAATGGAAAAGTTCTGCCCGAGGAGGTCACGGCGCTCCACGTCGTAGGTCGTGCTGTAAGTGATGCGCCAGTTGTCGGTGAGGCTGATGTTTCCGTTCGCGTTGAGTGTCGACCGCGGATCACCGAACTGTGATTTCGAATAGCTGAACGACCCCGAAACGCCCCAGGGCAGTCCCTTGCGCTCCGGTCTCTTCGCTTCTTCCTGCTGATCCTCAGGTGCCTTGCTTTCGAGGTCGAGCGCGCGGTCGGTGGTGTCGGACGCGGCGACGTTCAGCTCGGCGGTGGTAGCCTCTTTCACGCTTCCAAAACTGTGCGTGCCACGAAGACCGAGCGACGACGTAACGCTCGTATTCTTTATCTCCAATTGATAGGGGTCGATGATCTGGTTGAGCGAGAGCGAGGTGCCGAGCAACCTCGTATTGACACGGCTGGAGACGTCGCTCCAGCCTCGCCTGCTGGGCGCATCCGGGTTATAGCTGGAGCTTAGCGCCCAGATGAGAACACCTGATAGTTTGCGATCTGTCTCTTCATCTTTTCCCCTCATTTTGAGATCGATCGCGTTGCTGATACTTATGGTGAAGCGTTGCGTCGAAGGCCGACCGCCGACCGACGGCTGAAAAGAATAGCTCGCTGTTGGTGAGAACGTATGACGTATTCCCCTCAGGGCGCCGATGCTCGGGAAGAAGGTACCGTAGACGTTGGTGCCGATTCTGGCGCCCGTCGCCCACCTGAACACATTGTCGGTCTCCTCGTCGCGGCTCGCCGGGATCAGGGTCGTGTCCGGAGGAATGGCGGTGTTGTTGATCTCAAGATGCTGATCAACCTCGGTAACGGTGCGCGTGTACCTGTTGCTCATAGAGAAATTGGGAGAAATGTTGATAAACCC
Source organism: Candidatus Krumholzibacteriia bacterium (assembly GCA_036478295.1). GTDB lineage: Bacteria > Krumholzibacteriota > Krumholzibacteriia > WVZY01 > WVZY01 > JAZGDW01. Next base: position 47,354 of record JAZGDW010000301.1, on the reverse strand, counting down.
GATCTTCCTCGGGCTGGAAAAATTGAGTGACTGGTTGCTGGTAATAGTTTCTGTGCGGTCGTTGATCCGTTCGCGGGTGTCACGATTGAACGACACCCCCGGTGAGAAGCGGATCCCGTCGAGCAGGCTCTCCATGAACGGCTTGTCCCCATGCCGGGTCCGCTCGCCGAAGTACAGCGAACGGGACGGAATCGACAGGGAAATGTTGGGAAGCGTCGTGCTGACTTTGGTGGCACCGGGATCGGTGATATCGAGGTTCTCGACGCGCCGCGCCGAGGCGCTGAATCCCACCGTGTCCCAGGCCTTGCGCACGCTGAGACGTGATTCGATGCGCCGGTCGATGACGTTGGCAACGTCGTCGAGGTTGCTCACTGCCCGCGGTGCCTGGTCGCTGCTGACAAAACGCAGGTTGCTGTTCACTGAGAAACGCTCGCCCAGGTTCTGGTCGTGGTTGGATGAGAAGGTCCACTGCGTGCCTGGCGTTCTCAGGTTGCGAACATGAGAATAATCCACACGACCGTTGAAAACGTAACGCAACTTGTAGCGATTGTTGATGCGGAAGCGCAACGACTCGCGTTCGTTGAAATCTCCACTGAACAAGAAATCGGTATATTCGTTCGTCGCCCAGTAATAGCCGACGTCGCGGATAAAGCGCGTCCCCGCGCTCGTGATCCCGAATTCGAAGTCGGGCCTGAGAATCCCTGACCTTCGTCCGCGGCGGATGTTCTGCGAAAAGAAGGGCAGAAAGGCGATCGGCGTCTCACCGATATAGAGAAAGATCGGCCCCGATACGACCTTGTCGTTCAGGTACACTTTCATCTGTTTGCTCTTGAAATGATAGTGCGGTACCTTGCGGTCACATGTCGTATAACTCGAGTTCCACACCTTGAGCACGTCATCGCCTACCTTGGCTATCTTGTCCCCGGAATAGTATCCATCCAGGAATTTTGTCGACCCCTCCTGAACCAGCCCCACGCCGGTGTCGAGATCATAATTCATGCGGGTGCCGTAGAACTTGTCGGGCTCCTCGATCAGGATCGGCGACCCGGTGGCGTCGAGCAACTGCAGATCCGCGTTGTAGGTGATGTGATCCCCGAGCAGGGTTCGCCGGTCGTAGACTACCTTCGCCTTGCTCTCGAGTACCATGTCACGCTCGCGGGCGTAGTATTCGACGGAATCCGCCGCGTAGGCCACTGTCTTGGAGTTTTCCTCGAACGGCACGTACACGAGTGACGTGTCGGCAGCCCATCGCAGCGAATCGGCGGTCTCGTTTCGTGCCAGGTCGAGATAGCGGTACACCCCGTCTGCGTTACCGACAATACTAACGAACTTCAGCGAGTCCTTTGCAAAGACAAAGAACATGCGGTCACCCTCGGCGGAATTGCGTTCGACGCGGTCCTGGCTCCGGGGATAATAATCGCTTTCGGCGTGCCCCGACACCCGGATGGAATCCAGCCGGTTGTCTCGAACAAACAGAATCATCGAGTCGCCCTTGACCCAACTGTCGCGGCCCACGACCAGGGGGTCGGTGGCTGTTTCTGTGACGTTCGCCTGCCCGACGAGGGCGATACGGTCGATTTCATCCTCATTGTAGTGCAGTACCATACGGTTGCTCTGCATCGACACGTTGTCCTTCTTCGCGAGCGGATTTCCGTACAGCTCGATTAGCTGCTCGTCGTCGATCAACACCGCGGAGTCACACTGGGTAATGGTATGGCCCTTCACGATCTTGACCCGGCCCGCGGCGATGGCACGGTTGTCGTCCGGAAAGAAGCGCATGGTGTCCGCGACGACAGACGTCGGCTCCGCGCTGTCCGGGTCCACCAGCAGGTGCGGTAGCCGGTCGATAACGCCCTCCGTCCTGTCCCGGTAATAGAAACCGTGCTCACCCTCGACACGGATACCTTCGCCCTCGTTCTCTATCGCGACGTTGCCGAATACCTCCGCCGTAAGACTCTGTCGGTCGTAGAAGAGACTGTCTGCCTTCAGGGTGGTCGCCGAGTCTACGGCGACCACGTTGCCCTTCAACCACGCCACGTCCCGAGTTCGGAAAAAAGTCGCCTCATCGCAGTGAATCACCCATCCGGCATCGAGGATCTTTACGTTCCCCCGAAGAATCACCTTGTCCTCGAAACGGTGGTATTCGCCCTCATCGCCTTCCATATGCAGATCCGCCCGGTCGATGTTGACCTCTCCCAGCAGGACCGTGACCTGCTGCCGGGTGTGATGCCGGGCACGCCGGCACGTGACGCGAACGTTGCCGTGCGTGATGACGACGCCGTCTTCGTGCATGATGACCCGCTCGCCGTCGATCTGTCGCAACGAACTGCGGCCGGCGCTCAAGTGGTAGGCGCTATCGCGCCGCTCGGAACGGGTAGTGCGTGTTGTGTCTTGTTGGGAAACACTGGCCGTGGGCAGGTAGACGGCAAGCGAGAGAAGAAAAAAGATCGCGGTTTTCTGGATACGCACCTCAGATTCCCTTTCACCGGCTTCGGTCGGCCGCCCGTGTCGCGCGCGGCGGGGACCCGGCCGCGTCCCTGGCAATGAGCGCCGCGCCGACCACCGCTGCGTCGTTGCCCAGTTGCGCCTTGTAAACCGTCACCGCCTGTGCGGCCTCCGCGAAGGCACGCGCCGCGATCTCGTCGTTCAACGGTTTTTTCATCAGATCGAATCCTCCGGCCACACCGCCGGCGAGGGCTATCGTATCAGGATTGAGCAGGTTCACCAATGACGCAAGTGCGGCGCCCAGGTGGTGCGCTGCGCGCTCGAAAACCTCTTTCGCCACCGAATCCCCGTTGCGGGCCGCCCGGGCGATGACCTCGGGCGTGAGTGTCGTGCGGGTGGCGAGCAGCGCGCTTTTCCGTTTCGCGAGCAGCCCGCGGGCACTTCGCACCAGCGCGTCGGTACCCACGTAGGCTTCCAGACACCCGCGGTTGCCGCATTTGCAGCGTCGACCGTTCAGGTGGATGGTCATGTGCCCGATCTCGGAGGCGTAACCGCTGGCACCCTTGAGGATGCGACCGTGGCTCACGATACCGCCCCCGACGCCTGTCCCCAGGGTGACGCAGACCAGCATACGCGCGTTTTTCCCGCACCCCCGCTTGTACTCGCCGTAGGCTGCCGCATTGGCATCGTTGTCCACTGTAGTATTTACACCGAGATGGCGTCGTGCGATCCGACCAAGCGACGTCTTCTCCCAGCCAGGGAGGTTCGGAGAGGCGTGGAGCTTGCCATGTTCGTCGATCAAACCCGCGCACCCCACACCAGCGGCCAGGATGGAGCGCCTCCCGCCCAGCAAGTCGGGGATGCGCTGCCCGAGGTCTCGAAAAAGGGCCTCCGGTCCCCGAGACGCGCTGGTATCGATCATGTCACGAGCCAGAACTCGCCCCCGCAGGTCGACGAGTGCCAGCTTGGTGTTGGTCCCGCCGATGTCGATCCCCACCAGTACGCCGGTCTTCATGACACCTCCAGGTTCTCCAGCCGCCGTCCGAAAACTTCGACCGTGCGAAAGGAACCCGTAATCAGTACGGCCTCAGACGGCGACGCAAAGAGCCCGTCCAGGAATCGCTCCCAGTGTGACTCGGATTCGAAGTTGCTTTCCACAAAAACATCGACCGGCTTGTTCTTCACGTTCGCCAGACCGATTCTTTCCAGCAGCGCGGGTGCGGTCAACGAGTCCCCGGGCGCCGGGTCCACCAGGTACAGGCGCCGCACGTACCGGTGAAACTCCTCCGGAAACCGCAGCAGCTCTTTGCGCGGCAGCATGCCGAGTATCATGGCATTCTTCGTGGGGGGTGATACCGCAGCGAGGGTCTCCGCCGCCGCGGTCAACGCGGCGTCGTTGTGGGCCACGTCGAGCACCACCGTATTGCCAGCGACCTCTCTGGCTTCGAACCGCCCGGGCAAGTGGGTGATCGCGGCGGCTCGCTCGAGGCGCGAAACGTCCTTGATGAGATGTTCCGCCGCGGCCACGGCCAGCAAGGCGTTCGAAGCCTGGTGGGCGCCGACCAGGGGCAGTGGCACAGTGCCGTAGTCGTGCCCGTGTGTGCGCAGATGAGCCCGCATCCCGTAGGCGGTCATGTTTTTGACCTCGACCTTGCCCAGTTCGTCGAATCGCCGGAGCGGGATATGCTCACGCTCCGCCTTGCCTGCGACAATTGCTTCGAGGTCCGGTGAAAGCTCGCCTACGAGCAGCGGCGTCCCCGTCCGCGTGATCCCCATCTTCTCGCGCAGTATTTCTTCCTCACTGTCGCCCAGAATCCGCCTGTGGTCGAGCGATATGCCCGTGATGACGCTCAGCACCGGTTCGACCACGTTGGTCGCGTCGAAACGACCACCCAGACCGGTCTCCAGAACGCAAAGGTCGATGTCGCTCTGGGCAAAAATCAAGAAGCTGATCGCGGTCAGCGCCTCAAAATAACTGTACCCGATCTTTTCGTACAACGGGACGATGCGCGCGGCGGCGTCTTCCATTTCCTCTACGGCCACTGGCTGGTTGTCGACGCAGATGCGCTCATTGACTGAATACACGTGGGGCGAGCTGTAAGACCCGACACGGCGGCCGTTGGCCGCGAGGAGCGCACTCAAATAAGCCGTCACCGACCCCTTGCCGTTGGTGCCCGCCACCACTACCGGACGTAACTTTTCTTCCGGGTGCCCCAGCTCTTTGAGGAGTGCCCGCATGTTTCCCAGCCCCAGCGTCATGGCCGAGGGGGAAATTCCGAGTACGAACGATAGGTTGGGGGGCAACCGGGCAGGCGTTTCAGGAAACCGCGGACGATTCCTCCTCATCCTTATCCGCCTCTTGTGGGGTGGTGGCTACCTCAGCACAAAAAAAACCAAGCAGTTCTTCGAGAGTATTGCGCAGCTTGTCGCGAGAGCGAATCATGTCGATCATCCCGCGCTCGAGCAGGAACTCGCTACGTTGGAAACCTTCCGGCAGTTCTTGAAGAATCGTCTGTTTTATGACCCTCGGCCCGGCGAAGCCGATGAGGGCCTTGGGCTCGGCAATGATGACGTCCCCGAGGCTGGCGAAACTGGCAGTCACGCCGCCGGTGGTGGGGTTGGTCATGATCGAAATGTACGGGACTCTCTTTTCCGACATGCAGGAGAGCATGGCGCACGTCTTGGCCATCTGCATGAGCGAAAGTATCGACTCCTGCATGCGCGCACCGCCCGAACGCGACACGATAATCAGTGGGTTACGCGAAGTGATGGCGTCTTCCATGGCCCGGGCAATTTTTTCCCCGACCACCGATCCCATGCTCCCACCCATGAACGAAAAATCCATGATGGCGAGAACGATGTCACGACCATCGATCCGGGCGAGTCCAGTGATCACGGCGTCGTCCCGGCCGGTTTTTTCCGTGTACTGTTTGAGCCGGTCCGCGTAGCGCTTGACATCCTTGAACTCGAGGGGATCGCCGGAGCGAAGGCCTGTGTGAGTCTCCTCGAAGGTACCGGGGTCGCACAAGATCTCGATGTACTTGTCGGTGCCGATAATGAAATGATAGCCGCACTTCGAGCACACCCAGAGCCGCTTTTCGAGTTCCTTCACGTAGAGGATCTCTCCGCACAGCTCGCACTTCTGCCACAATCCATCGGGCAGCGATTTCTTGACGGTGGCGCCCGTCAGTCCCTTCTTGGTCCTCTTGAACCACGACATGCTCGTCGTACCCCTCTTGCCTTCGAAGTTCTAACTATAAGCCAAATCTAAAGTTCAAACTAACTATACGGCGCGCGGGAGTCGTCCACAACCGAAAAATATCTCCGCCACCTCCCCCCCACTACGAATCGGTAACCAGCTGGACGATCACACGTTTGAGGTCGTCTGCCGTCCTCCGACCGCGATCCAGCACGTCGGCGTGTTTGAGACGGGCGCCGGAACTTCCGGTCGCCCAGTTGGTTACCAGTACCACGCTAGCAATTTGGATGCCGAACTCACCGGCCGCCGCGACCTCCGCTGCGCCCGACATCGAGACCGTTGAAATCCCAAGTCGTTTCAAAAAAATCACTTCAGAACGAGTTTCGTAAAGGGGACCCGCGGTGCACGCCAGGGACCCGCGGGCGAGCGCCACGCCCGCTCGCTTCGCCGCCCTCGCCAGTGCCGCCTGCAGCTTCCCATCGAGGCCGGGCACCCGCCTGGGGGACTGCCCGCCTCCAGCGGGCACGGTCGGCGGACGAAACTGGAAGTCCAGGAGGCTATCGGTCAGCATGAGGCTACCCGGCGCGCACTCGGTCGTGAGGCTGCCCGCCGCTGAGGTGAGGAGCAGGCGGCGGATACCCAGAGCGTGCAGGTACTCGACCAGCGTCGCTATCTGTTGGGGTTGGCCTTCGTAGTAGTGCCGGCGACCGCAGACAAACAGGCAGGGCCGGTTCTCCACCCGGCACAACTTCAGTTCTCCGGCGTGACCTTCGGTACACGCTGCGTCCAGACCGGGAACATCTTGAAACTTGCGTTGTGCTCGTACGAAAAAAGACTCACTTATCCCACCCAGGCCGCTGCCCAGAACCACCGCCAGGGTTGCACCCTGGAGCGGGTCGGCCTCAGCCGGCATCGGATCTGTCCTCACCAGAAGCTCCCCACTCCGGGAGATCTTCGAGATTCAGCGCCATCAAAAGGGCGTCTTCCCGGTTATCCGAATAGTAGCGTTTGTGAACACCAATGGTTTGAAACAGAAACCTGCGATAGAACGCCTGAGCGCCGGCGTTGCTTTCTCGCACTTCCAGCGTAATCGTCTGCCTGCTATCCGCTGTGGCCTCGTCGAGCAATTGCCTGAGCAACCGTGTTCCGATCCCGCGGTTTTGATACCCCGGCGTTACGGCGAGATTGACCAGGTGAACCTCCTCATCGATGAACCACGCGATGCAGTATCCAATCACGTGGCCGCCCAGCATCGCCGCCACCGCCTTCGATCCAAAGACCCCCCGCACTTCCTGTACGAACATCTCTTTGGACCACGGCGTCGTGAACACCCGCCTCTCGATGGAGAGAACCTGGGGGATGTGAGCTGTATTCATCGGCACGAGCTTTATCTCATCCATCGCTGCGTATCCTTCGCAGAGGCTTGAGAACGGCACCGCTCGGGCGAATGTAAAAAGGCTCCATTTGAGGCACTTTCCCCGGATCCACCGGCTCGAGCGCCGGGGCGATATTGCAGAGTAGCTCCGTCGACGGCTGGCTGTCAGTGGCACAGGCAACGGTGCTGTCGCCGAAGGTGTCGCGGACCAGTTGCGCGTAACGCACGGCGCCCGATCCCACAAAGAGTGTGGGACATTTCTCCAGAGACGTCAAAAACTCCGCGGGCGACGCAGCTCGCGGTTCTATCTCGGCCCGCACCCGTGGAATCGGCGTGCCGTCCACGGGGTATTGTCCGTCCGCCACATAGAGCGCCCCGTACACTTCGTCTCTGCGCGCGTCAACCATGGCACAGACACGTTCGTGTTCGCGCGCCGCCTGGATGGCGAGCAGTTCGAGACTGGTCATGGTGACCACTTCCAGCGGGCGCGCCGCGAAGAGGCCTTTGACGAAGGACAGGCCGATCCTCAAACCCGTGAAGCTCCCCGGGCCGGAGACGAGAGCGACACGGTCGATGTCTGTTATATCGAGGTCGCTACCGATCAAAAGTTTGTCGACCGCCGCGCACAACTCGACCAGATGGGACGAGCCGGGTCCGAAGGTCGTATGCTCCACGCTGCCCCGCGAGCCCCGGACTGTGACGCTTCCGGTGGCGTGCGATGTGTCGATGCCGAGAACCCGCATCATTTCACCCCTGGAGAGGTGTGGCGGCCCATCCGTCAAAAAGGGCGCGTGTCCACGGACGGTAGTGCACGTCGATGCGCCGACCTGTCCCGCCCGTCACCGCCAGCTGCACGACAATATCCGCCCGGTCGTGGATCCCGGGAGAGCGATCGCCCCATTCGACCAGAACCACCGCGTCCAGGCCGATGCGATCGAAGACACCCAACTCCTCGAGCTCCCGTTCATGTTCCAGACGGTAAAGATCGCAGTGTATCACGGGCAGCCGGCCCCGGTATTCCTCGTAGAGAATGAAGGTGGGACTGACTACGGACTCCTTCACGCCCAGACCGGAGCAGATACCCCGTGCGATCACAGACTTGCCGGATCCCAGTGGACCAACCAGGCTGACGCAGGTGGCTTGCCCGATGCGGAGACCCAACTCGATCCCGAACCGCTCCGTGCTCGCTTCGGAAGAAGAATCCATCGATTTCTTCTCTGATCGGGGCTCGAGCATGTCAAGCCTTGGGCAACAGAGTCAGGCACGGCAGGATCATTTCTTCGAGCGAAACGCCTCCGTGCTGAAAACTCCCCTGGAACTGTCGCTCGTAGTCCCTGTAGTTCGTGGGGTAGACGAAGTAGAAATACTCCTTCGCAAACAGATAGGTCTTGGTCTTGGATTCCGCGGGTAACCGGAACTCGGCCGGATTTCGGCAGACGATCGCCTGCTTGTCGTCGCACTTGAGGCTATCCCCGTACTTGTAGCGGAGGTTAGTCGAGGTATCACGGCGGCCGTAGACCAGGCTGGCCCGGCGGCTCAGTACGGAACCATGATCGGTGGTCATGATTACCTTGATGTTCTTCCTGGCCGCGTGTCTGAGAATGTCCAGCAGAACCGAGTGCGAGAACCAGGAGCGTACTACCGAACGAAAAGCAGCTTCATCCGGCGCGACCTGTTTCAGGACTTCCGACTGGTTGCGCCCGTGGGTCAGCATGTCGACGAAGTTGAAGACCATCGCGACGAACGGCACCGATAAAGTAGCGTCGATCTTCTTTCCCAATTCGTTGGCCTCTTGGACGGCGTAGATTTTGTGGTAGCGCAGGCGGTCCGACGGCAGGCCCGCCCGATTCAACTGCTCTTTGAGCAGAAACTGTTCATGGCGGTTCTTACTGGTCTCATTCTTGGATTTCTCGGTCCACTTGTCTGGATATTTCCGTGCGATCTCATCGGGAAAGAGTCCGCTGAATATCGCGTTTCTCGAATACGGGGTCGCCGTTGGCAGTATCGACAGGTGGTAGTCACGTTTGACGGTGAAATGTTCGCTGAGAATCTCTTCTATGATCAGCCACTGGTCGAGCCGCACACAGTCGATCACGATGAACAGCACCTGATCGCCGGCTTTGACATGCGGTGCCACGAAGCGACTAAAAATATCGACGCTGAGCGGCGGACGGTCCTCAGACCGCAGCCAGTCAGGGTACTGCTTTTCTATAAACCGGCAAAAATGTTTGTTCGCGTTTAGCTTTTGCTCTTCATGAGTATCTTCGAGACCGCTGTCGCGAAAGCGGTCGAACTCCAGGTCCCATTCGCTGAGCTTCCGATGCACGCGCAACCAGCTGTCCCAGGTACCCTCATCGATCAGCGAGTTCATGTTGTTGAACTCCTTGACGTAGTCCTGGGAAAACCGGGTCTCCTGCAGCCGGTGCCCCTCGAGGATCCGCTTGCACGCGGAGTGGATTTGCATCGGGCTGACCGGTTTGAGCAGGTAGTCCGAGATCTTCATGCCGATGGCGTCGTCCATCAGGCTCTCTTCCTCGTTCTTCGTGATCATGACCACGTGAAGCGTGGGGTCTGCCTCTTTGATCTCATTCAGCGTTTCCAGCCCGCCCTTCCCGGGCATGGATTCGTCGAGCAGAAGCACGTCGAACTTCTGCGCTTTAACCAGCTCGACGGCGTCTTCGCCGTTGGTCGCTTCGCTGACTACGTAACCCTTGCCCTCTAGAAACCGCACGTGCGATTTCAACAGCTCGATCTCGTCGTCCACCCACAGTATCCTTTGACCAGCCACGTGCACCGCCTTCTAAAAAACCGCCCTATGTGCTGCCAGCTTCAATCGGCATTCGCTACGCCGCCCTCGGGCCGGCATAGCGAGATAAATATAATCCGTTTATCTCAAGCGGGATAGCGTATTCTGCGGCGCACTCAAGAAACCGGGAACCGGACCATGAAGGTACTGCCCTTGCCCGCGTGGGAGTCGGCGAGTTTCAGTTCGCCTCCATGATAATCTTCGACAATCCGGCGTGTCAGCGCGAGCCCGAGTCCCCACCCCCGCCGCTTGGTCGTAAACCCCGGCGAGAAGATCCGGTGTCTCAGGGCCGGCGGAACGCCCTTGCCCGAATCGTGCACGGTAATCTCCACCATGCGCTTCGACGGATCGTAGCGGGTGCGGATGGAGATGGTGCCGCCGCTCTCGCCCAGCGCGTCCAGCCCGTTCTTGATGAGGTTTTCGAACACCCATTCGAGCAACTCTTCATTGCCGCGCATCAGCGGCGTCTCCTCGAACTCGAGCGTGAGGGTCGAATCGGCTTTGAGCCGCGGCAGGCGCCGGTGGAAATACTGGGCCGTGCGCTCCAGCACTTCTGAAATGGAAATGGTTTTTAGCTCGGGCTGCGCCCCGATCTTGCTGAACCGCTCGGTGACCTTGCTCAGGCGGCGCAGATCCTCTTCCATCTCGTCCACCGATGTCGCGATGTCCTCGCTCTTGCCCTCCGCCACCTGGTCACGCAGCAGCTGCGTCCAACCCAGCAACGCCGACAGCGGTGTGCCCAGCTGATGGGCGGTTTCCTTGGCCATCCCCACCCAGATCGAACGCTGTTCGCTGAGCTTGAGGTAGCGAAACCCCTGCAGCGCCACCGCCATGAATACCAGAAACAAGGCCAGCTGGATAAAGGGCATCAGGCGCAACTCCCGCTGCAGTCTCGACAGGCCGAAATGGACATACGCCAGCACCTCGCCCGAGTCCGCGGCACGAATTGGAATCGGATCGCGGCTCTTGTCCATCTTGCGGATCCGTTCTACCAGCGCCTTCATTTTTCCCTCTGGGGGGTTGGCCGGATCAAGGGTAGCGAGGTTCTCGAAATCCTCCTCGGACGGTGGTTCGACGCCGACCCGGTGCCAGCCGAACGGGCGCCCGTCCACATCGGTCAGCACCACGGGCAGCTCGATCCTCTGCATCACGTCCTGCAGGATTCTGCGCTTGCCCTCATCCTGGACTTCCAGCACCACCTCCGCAATAAACCGCGAAAAGAGGCTCGTGGTAGCGGCGGACTGCTCCTCCATACGCCTGATGACCCGGTTGTTGTAAAGGAACACACCCAGGGTCAGGAGCGCCACGCCGATTAACAAATAGGCCTTGAGCCAAAAACGAATGTTACCGCGGTAGTTTGATAGTGATCCTATCATCGCGTGAAGGCGGGGCGGCTTGTCTATCCCAGAAATTCCTTGCCGGCCATGTGGGGCACCAGCTTCTCAGGAATTCTAACACGTCCCGTCGGCGTCTGGTGAACTTCCAGAATGGCGGCGATCGTGCGGGGCAATGCAAGACCGGATCCGTTCAGGGTGTGCACGAAGCGATGTTTCTCGCCGCCTACCTTCTTGATCTTGATGCCCGCGCGGCGCGCCTGGAAATCCTCGAAATTGCTGCACGAGGATACTTCGAGCCACTTGCCGACCCCCGGGGCGAACACTTCCAGGTCGTAGCACTTGGCGGCGGCGAAGCTCAACTCCGCACTGCAGAGCTCGATGACGCGGTAGGGTAGTTCCAGCGCTTCCAGGACGGCCGTCGCATCGTCCACCAGCGTTTCCAATTCGTCGTACGAGTGGTCCGGGTAGACAAATTTTACCATCTCCACCTTATCGAACTGGTGCACACGCAGCAGGCCACGCGTGTCGGCGCCGTGGCTGCCCGCCTCGCGCCGGAAGCACGGCGTGTACGAAGTGTACTTGATCGGCAGGCGATCGGCGGGGATGAACGAGTCGCGCTCGAGGTTGGTGACGGGAACTTCGGCGGTCGGAATGAGGAACAAGTCGTCGATCTCGCAGTGGTACATGTCGTCCTGCATCTTGGGCAGCTGCCCGGTGCCGGTCATCGAATCGCGGCTCACCATGAAGGGCACGGCCACCTCTTCGTACCCCTGCTCGAGGTGCATATTGAGCATCATGTTGATCAGCGCCCGGCAGAGCAGCGCCCCATCCTTGCGAAATACGATGTACCCGCGCCCCGTCACGCGGCGCCCCGCTTCGAGGTCCAGGATGCCCAGCTTTTCACCGATGTCCCAGTGCGGCAAGATATCCTCAAAGGGTTCCGCCGGATCACCCCACGAACGACGCTCAGCGTTGTCCTTCTCACCCTTGCCGTTGGGGACGCTTTCGTGCGGAAGATTGGGAATGGACAGCATCAGGTCGTCCAATGCGGCACTGATGTCCTTATGCTCAGCCTCTCGCTCCTTTATCTTGTCGGAAAGTTCTTTGAGGTAACTGTGCAGCTCCCCGGAATCCTCTCCCGCACGCTTCTTGCGGGCAACCTCTTCCGTTTTCACGTTACGCTCGTGCTTGAGTTTGTCGTTGGCCTGCACCAGCGCAAGAAGGCGCCGGTCGAGCTCCATCAGTTTTTCAAGATCGACGTCGACGCCCTTTGCGCGGACTCCGCGGATAACACGCTGCGGGTCCTCACGAATCAGGCGCCGGTCCAACACAGTTTTTCCCCTGGAATATCGGATGAGTAAATCAAAGGAGGTCGAGTTCCTGCAAAAGTGCTCTTCCGCCGGCTTCGAGAGTCTCGTTGGCGAGCTTCTCTCCCAGCTCCACCTCATGCCCCACCGTACCTTTCACCAAAGCGTGAATCCGCTCACGCCCATCCGGCAATGCGATCATACCCTCGAGCTCGAGCGACCGGCCCTCGATGCTGCCGAGAACCCCCACCGGCGAGCGGCTCTGTATACCCAGCGAATCGAGGAAAGCCCACTCGGCCACGATTTCGCTGTACGAGGCCGGGTCGTTGATCACATGCATCGATCGTTTGGCCTGATCGTCGTTGGAGCGGACCAGGACGGCCAGCGAGCCCTGTCCGGCCGCCGGGATGCAGATCGAACAGGTCAGAAACTCTACTACATGGTCCTGCTTCTGCAGTCTCTCGACGTCACCGGCGGCGAGAATCGCGGCATCCACCTTCTGGTTCTTGACCTTCTGGATGACCGAATCGACGCTCCCCCGGGTCCGCACCATTTTCAAGTCCGGCCGGTAGTAGAGCAGCTGGGCCTCGCGGCGTTCGTCGTTGGCGATGACAGACGCGTTCTCGGGCAGTTCATCGAGCAGGCAGTCCGAAGAAGAAATCAGTACGTCGTACGGTATCAGGCGGTTCGTAATGGCACCGAATGTGAGCCCGTTGGGCAGCCTTGCGGGAAGATGTGTCGCATTCAAAACCAATGCGTCGCACTTTCCCTGCAAAAGTTCGTTCATGAGGTGGGCGACGCGGATAGGTGAGTTTGGAGGACGGTTGTTATCCGCCGCGGTTTCGTTTCCCGGAGCGACCGTTTCGATGTCGAGCCTCGGGCAATGTTTTTTTAAATCCCGAGAAACTTCCTCGAGTTGAACCCTGGAGAGGAAATCGACGTCGCTTGCTATGCGGCAACGTGTAATAGTCGGCACGGGCGCACTCCCGAAAGACAGGACGGTTCAAACTTGTACCGGAAAAAGCGAGACAAGAAAATACCATAATGACCGCTCGATCGTCAACGGATTCTATGTGGCACCGGAAGAAAATAAACGGACGCTATTTTTCGAGGGACGGGAAGGAGCCCGGAGAAAACTTCGGGGAGGCGGTTTCTCGCTCACCACTTTCGGCGGCCACCATAATACGAATGAAAGTATAGAACGTAAGGGCGAGAATAATTAGCCCGAGGACCAGCGGCACCGTGAAGCCTTTCATCACCAGGATCCCCAGGAAAGCCATAACGGCCTGCATCCCATAGAGAATGAACAATGTCTCACGGGTCGAAAACCCAAACGAAGCCAGGATGTGGTGGATGTGAAGGCAGTCCGCCTGAAACACCGGTCGTCGCAGAGACAGGCGCCGCACGATGGCCAGACATGAATCGATCATCGGAATCGACAAGACAAAACAGACTGCAACGAACGTATTGATAGTCGGTTGCATCATTGTGAAATAACAGGCGACGATTCCCAACATGACGCCGAGAAACATGCTACCCGTATCCCCCATGAAAATCCTGCCCGGCGGAAAATTGTAGATTAGAAATCCCAGACACGCTCCGGCGACCGAGAGCGATAGCAACAGCAGCCACGGTGCGTTGGTGGTAACTGCAAGGACGGCGAAAGCGACGGCAGAGATCAGGGAGGTTCCCGCGGCGAGGCCGTCATGGCCGTCGATCAGATTGACGGAGCTCGATATCCCGACCAGGTAAAACGCGCTGAGTGCGACCACAAGAATCAGGCTCCCATCGAAGACGGGTAGGCCGATGTAGAGACGTACGCCCAGCATGGCCAGAACGAGTGACGCGATGACCTGCACGGTTAACTTCCGTCGCGCCTTCAGGTTCTTGATGTCATCGGTCAATCCGAGCCCAACGATGAGGGTGACCGGCAGCAGAACCTTCGCGGACAAGGACTCCGCTCCCGCGACGGCGAACACCTGGGCGGCGAAAAGACCCAGCAACGTTCCCACGACGATCGCGATTCCCCCGATGTGCGGGATGTTGGCGGTATGGATCTTTCGCCCGTTGGGCTTGTCGCCGAGCTTCCATCGAAGTGCGTACTTACGCACGATTGGCGTAACAACTACCACCGCAACGAATGCGGTGAAGAATGTTGTCCATACTTCGAAACCAGCCAAATTTTCCCCCGTTGGTGGGCTGTCACGCCTTTCCCCACTCACCGCACACATTATCGGCTCGTGAATATTCTGTCAAGCGAGAATCCGGCGCTATCCCTTTGATTTCCTTAGGTTAATGAGCAAAACCCGAATGTCTTCCGCGCGTGCCACACGAAACGCAACCGCCAATAATGCATAGGCCACGGTGAGAACACCGGCCCACAAGAACGCCTCCCATTCGAGCCCGGTGCGGCCGCGTAGCGGCCACACGATCCCGGCCGCGAGCGATCCAGCAAGAATCGTGCGAAGTCCCAGCGACACGCTCCGCCCGCTGAGGCGAACCCCGTAGGTAACAAATACCTCGTGCAATCCAACGATCAGTAACACCCCGTAGGACACGAGGGTAGCAATGACGGCGCCCCGCGCCTGGTACTTTGGAATCAGGACCAGGTTTAGCGCAAAGTTCAACACCGCTGAGGCCGCTGTCAAATAGGCATATACGCGCGTGCGCTCGGCGGCGACGAGCGACGGCAGAATGACCGCGCCGATCGAACGAAACACGATCACCCCGGCAAAGAATATCATGAGCCCGCCCGCGTGCGAGAAATCCCTGGAAAACACGGCCGTCACCAGCGGCAAACCGAAGACTGCGAAAATCGCCGCGAAAAGAACGCCCGAGACCAGCGAGAAGCGGAGGGAGCGCCGGATGATCGCCGCGCATTCGGTAACATCTCCTCCGGAAAAGCGGGAGGCCAGGGCGGGTCTCAACATCATGATCAGCGCAAACACGGGAAAAAGTGAGACTTCAGAGATGTTTCTCGCCACGGCGTACTGTCCGACCTCCTCAATCCCCGAAAAATACCCCAGCATCAACCGGTCCATGTGCGAGTAGATCGTCACCGACGCGCTACTGACTGCGAGCGGCACGCTCAGTACCAGGAGCCGGCGCGCCAGGCCCTCTCGCGCAGGCCCCGCATCCTCCACGGGCAGAAACCGCATCAGCATGGCCACGTAGACGGCGATCGCGACCGCCCAGGCTGCGCAGTACCCGCCGAGGATTTGCGTCGCCCCCAGGCCCAGAAATACGAGCACACAGGTCACCAGAACCCTGAGCAGCAAGTGGACGGCACGAATGCGGTACACCGTCTGCAGGCGGTTCAACCCGATCAGAAAATTCTCTTTGAATTCATAGAGGCTGGCGCAAACGACAACCAGGGCACCGACACGAATCGGTCCGGTGAGGTCAGTGTCGTCGAAGAACCCAGCGACACGGGGTGAAAACACCCACGCAAGAAGTGCCACGGAGCATGTGAACAGAAGGCGTAATTGGATCGCGGTCCTGAAGAGAGCGCGGAGGCTTCCGGCAGCGCCCACACCGAATTCGCTGGCCAGGCGGGAGGCGGCAAGGTCCAGTCCAAACTTGCCGATGATCAGAACCGCTGTGGCAAAGGACATGACCCACGATACGGTTCCCACGACACGCGGGCCGGCCCAGCGGGCGATGACCCACGATACGACAAAACCGGACACGACGGGCAACGCGGTGATAGCGAGGCTCCACAAAAAGCTCCGCTTGAGCGACGTGTCCTGAAACGACCAACTCTCTTTTTGCCGGCTCATAAACTGTACTCGTCGATCACCTGCACGATCCGCTGCGAAGCGTTCCCATCCCACAGCTCGGGGACTCTGCCCTTTCGCTGTCGATTCGCGAGGACCTTGCGGCCCTCTCCGAGGATCCGCTCCGCCTTCACGCCCACCAGCCGATTGGTCCCGATCTCGATGGTGATGGGCCGCTCCGTGTTCTCACGGATGGTCAAGCAGGGGACGTCGAGTACAGTGGTTTCTTCCTGGATACCTCCTGAGTCGGTTAGAACGAGTCGGGCGTGTGCCATGAGTTTAACAAAATCGAGGTAGCCTACGGGAGGCAAAATGCGGAGTGCTTCCGTCGGAATTTTTATCTTGTTATCATTTATTATCTTAGTGGTGCGGGGATGGGCGGGAAATACCAGGGGGCAGGTGGCGCCGAGCTCGATGAGGGCGCCCAGAATCTCTCGCAGCACCGCGGGGTCATCCACGTTCGAGGGCCGGTGCAGCGTGACCAATCCGTACTCTTGTCCTGTGAGCGAGAGGTCTTCGAGAACGGTCGACGCCTCAGCGAGCGGTCGGTAGTGTTTCAGGCTGTCGATCATGACGTTGCCGACAAAGTGAATTTTCTCACTCGATACACCTTCGCGCAGAAGGTTCTCCTCTGCGCTCCGCTCGGTAGTAAACAAGAGCGACGCTACCATGTCTGTCACCGTGCGGTTGATCTCCTCCGGCATCGTGCGGTCGAAGCTGCGCAGGCCCGCCTCGACGTGTGCGACGGCGATCCCCATCTTCACCGCCACCAGCGCGGAGGCCATAGTTGAGTTGACATCCCCGACCACGATCAGGAAATCGGGTCGTTCGGCGGCGAGCACCTTTTCCATCTCGATCATGACCTTGGCTGTCTGCTCTCCGTGCGACCCCGACCCCACGCCGAGGTACACATCGGGTTTCGGCAGCTTCAGGTCGTCGAAGAACACTTTTGACATGTTCTCGTCGTAATGCTGCCCGGTATGCACGAGTTTTCTGGAAACGTGTGAACGGTTCTCGAACTCGTGCCAGATCGGAGCCACTTTCATGTAGTTGGGCCGGGCGCCAACGACGGCGATGACCTTATACGCCATAGGTCTTGCCCTTCTTGAGCTTGTCCTTATAGTGGGATTCGTAATACTTGCGGAAATCACCGGACTTGACGTTGCCCCACCAGCGCTCATTGTCCTGGTACCAGGACACGGTTTTTTCGAGCGCCGTGTCGAAGTCGAACTGCGGTTTCCAGCCGAGCGCCTGCAGCTTGCTGCTGTCCATCGCGTAGGCCCGATCGTGACCCTTGCGGTCTTCTATGAAGACGATTCTCGACTCCGGCGCCCCGAGCTGTTTCAAGATGCGGCGCGCCACATGCAGGTTTGGCTGGCTGCTGCCCACGGCGACGTTGTAGATCTCACCGAGCTCGCCTTGCACGCCAATCAGCTCCAGGGCAGCGCAGTTATCCTCAACATAGATCCAGTCCCGTTCGTGCATGCCGTCGCCGTAGAGCGGCAGCGCCTTGCCTTCGATCGTGTTGGTCGTAAAAAGCGGGATGAACTTCTCAACGTGCTGGTAGGGACCAAAGTTGTTCGAACTGCGTGTGATGACAACCGGCACCCCAAACGTATTATGAAACGCCTGGCACATCAGGTCGCCGCCGCACTTGCTCGCCGAGTAGGGATTGCCGGGCCTCAAGGGGGAGTGCTCCGTGAAGTTCTCGCCGGAGGAGCTGCCGTAGACCTCATCGGTAGATATCTGGATGAACCTTTCCAGACCTAACTCGTGGGCGACGGTCAGCATCGTGTAGGTACCGAATACATCCGTATGGATGAAGCTGCCCGCCTCCTGGATCGCACGATCGACGTGAGTCTCCGCGGCAAAGTTGAACGCCGCCTCGCAGCCCCGCATTGACTTCCGCACCAATTCCGCGTCCGTAATCGATCCTTTGACAAAGGTCACCCGGTCATCGTCGAGCAGGCCTTCCAGGTTCTCCAGATTGCCGGCATAGGTGAGGGCATCCAGCACGGTAATCTTGCAGGCCTTGTGGCGCCGGTGGATGCGATGCACGAAGTTGGCGCCGATGAAACCCGCGCCGCCCGTCACCAGTATTGATCCGTAGAACGCCACCTCTGCTACC
Organism: Candidatus Krumholzibacteriia bacterium; assembly: GCA_036478295.1. GTDB lineage: Bacteria > Krumholzibacteriota > Krumholzibacteriia > WVZY01 > WVZY01 > JAZGDW01. The sequence goes on along the minus strand of JAZGDW010000301.1, from coordinate 28,981 downwards.
TTCTCTCCGTCTGTCCCCTCGCGTACCTGGACGTCCGCTTGCCTAGCCGTCCTTGCGCGCCCAGTCGTACGGGATATCGTTGTCGTGGGGGTCGATCCTGTACTCGTCGGGGTTCTCGTAGTCGTAAAGTTCTGTGGGACAATTGATTATCATGCCTGGCTGATCGCCGATGCCCTTCATACCGTGTACAACCAGCGGGGGAATAACCAGGAGGATCGGATTCCGCTCGCCGAGGAAGAACTCGTTTACTTCGCCCCTGGTCTTCGACCCCTCACGCTGGTCGTATAACACCACCTTCGTCATGCCCGACACACCCACGAAATGGTCGGTCTGCTTCTTGTGGTAATGCCAGCCTTTTACCACGCCGGGATAGGCGGCGGTCAAATAGACCTGTCCGAATTTCTGGAAAAACTCATCGTCCGAACGAAGCATTTCCATCAGATAACCTCGTTCGTCCGGGATTACCTTGAGCTTCTTTATAAGTACCCCTTCAATCATGTCGGTCTCCTTTGTGACACGCTTCCTTATTGCGCGCCGTTCCAGCGATCCGTCATAACGTCCCGCGTCCAAACGAGTCGTAACGGAAGCCGTGTTCGGCCATTCGCTCCGCTTCGTAAACGTTGCGGCAGTCGATGAACACCGGCGTACGCATCGCCTTCTTGAGCCGGTTAAGGTCCAGCTCCCTGAACTCATTCCATTCGGTGACCAGCAGCAGCGCGTCGCATCCTTCGGCGGCATCGTACGCGCTATTGCAGCAAGTTACTCCCACCTCGGCCGTTTCTTTGAACCGGTCCATCGCCACCGGATCGAAAACGCGGATCGCCGCTTTTTCCCTGACGAGCAACTCGATAATTTTTAGTGAGGGCGCTTCCCTCAAGTCGTCGGTGTTCGGCTTGAACGACAGACCGAGAACGGCAATCGATTTGTTCTCCAGCGATGAAATCTCCGCCTTGAGTTTGTCCAGCGCCCGCATTGCGAGTTGCGCGTTCACTTCGAGAACCGCACGTATGATCCGGGGTTCGTAACCCCTCTCGCCTGACAGGTGCGCCAGCGCTGAAACGTCCTTGGGCAGGCACGACCCGCCGAAACCGACCCCGGCGTGCAGAAACTTGGCGCCGATGCGCCCGTCCAGGCCCATTCCCTTGGCCACTTCGTCCACGTTCGCACCGACCCGCTCGCAGATCGCCGCGATCTCGTTGATGAACGAAATCTTGGTGGCCAGATAAGCGTTGCTCGCGTACTTGATGAGCTCGGCCGTCTCAAGCCCTGTCAAAACGATGGGGGTCTCGATGAGATAAAGCGGCCGGTACACTTTCTTCATCACGTCCCTCGCTCGCTCCGACTCCACACCGATTACCACGCGGTTCGGCCGCAGAAAATCCGCCACAGCCGATCCTTCACGAAGGAATTCGGGATTGGCCACGATGTCGAACTCCGCGTCCTTGCCCGCGTGCTTCTTGATCATCGCGGCCACTTCGCGCGTGGTACCGACGGGCACGGTGCTCTTTTGAACGATCACCTTGTACCCGTTTATGTGTTTCGCGATCGACTCGGAGGCCTTGAAGACGTACGAGAGATCGGTGGCACCGGTGGCATTCGACGGGGTCCCCACCGCGATGAAGATCACTTCAGACTGCTCGACGGCCGCTTTGACATCCGTGGTAAACTGCAGGCGTCCGCTGGACACGTTGCGCTCCACCATCTCGCCAAGCCCCGGCTCGTAGATCGGCATACCGCCGCCGCGTAGCAACTCGATGCGCCCCGCATCGACGTCCACACACCGCACGGTGTTACCGAAATCCGCCAGGCACGAACCGGATACGAGACCTACATACCCCGTTCCTATCATACAAATCCGCAGCATCCAGAACGTCCTCTATGCGCCAGTCGCGGAGATCTCCCGCGACCAGTAATCCAGCAACGACTGCAGGGTTGTTTCAATGGGTGTACTCGGGCGCCAGCCGGTGTCGGCCGTAATCTTTGCGGGATCCCCGCGAAGCTCTTCTATATCGACGGGGCGGGCGCGCTTGGGGTCCACCCGTACCTCGATCTCAACGCCGCACAGCGCGGCGAGCTTCTCCAGAAGCTCCCTGAGGCTGTACGAAACACCCGAACACACATTATACACTGCCCCGCACTGGCCCTTCCCCAAAAGGGCTACATACGCATCGCAAACGTCACGGACGTCCAGGAAATCACGCCGGACATCCGCGTTGCCAACCTCGACCACCGGCTTGCGCACGCCACTTCGAATCTCCACGATCTGCCGGGCGAAGCTCGAGAGCACGAACGCATCCCGCTGCCCGGCGCCGGTGTGGTTGAAGCTCCGCGTCACGACCACGTCCACCTCGTACAACCCCGCGTACTGGCGGCAGCATTGCTCCTGTATCAGTTTGCTGAGCGCATAAGGACTGACCGGACTGACGGGACTGGATTCGACCAGCGGCAGGTCCTTCTTCGTCACCGCGCCGTAGACCTCCGACGATCCGACGGCCAGGAGGCGTGTTTCTGTCCCACTGGTCCGCAGGTATTCCAGGATGTGCAGTACCGGAAGGACGTTGTTTTCGATGGTCTGTTGGGGTTCGTCGAACGATCGTCCCGCGCTGGACTGCGCGGCAAGGTGAACGATATACCTGGCCCGGGCGCGCTCGAGAAACCCGTCAACCGCCCGCCGGTCCTCGAGACCTAACGAAATGAAGTGCTCGCCCGCAACACCCCCGCCATCGGCCGCACGGTCGATGCCCCAGACCTCGAATCCCGCTTCGGCGAGCACGCCGCTCAGTACGCGGCCGACAAAACCGCCGCATCCCGTTACGAGAACCCGGTCCACGGCTGGCTACCTTTTTCTCCAGAAATCGAGCGTATCCCGCAGCGTGGTCTCGAAGGGGATCTCCGGCTTCCAGCCGGTATCCTTTCGGAACTTCGAACAGTCTCCCAGCAGCCTCGGCACGTCGGAAGGGCGCAAGCGATTGGGATCCTTTTTGATTTCGATTTTCGCGTCGGTCATCGAGAGCAGCATGTCGAGCATCTCGCGGATGGTCCACGCCTTTTCGGCGCAGATGTTGTACACTTCGCCGGCCTTGCCTTTTTCGAGCGACAGGAAGTACGCCTTCACGATGTCGCGTACATCGCTGAAATCACGACTCGCTTCCAGGTTGCCGGTATACATGACCGGTTCTCTCTGTCCCCTTTCGATATCGGCGATTTGCTTGGCGAAATCCGATACGACGAACACCGGGCCGCGACGGGGACCCGTGTGGTTGAAGCTACGCGTGCGTACGATATCCATGTTGTAGCTCTTATGGTACTGGTAACCCAGCATGTCCTGGCCGACTTTGCTGACCGCGTACGGGCTCAGCGGTCTCAACGGATTGGATTCCCTTATGGGTAGTTCGTCCTCGTGCACCAGGCCGTACTCCTCGCTCGAGCACGCCACCTGGATACGGCACTTGAGATCGATCTTGCGCGCCGCCTCGAAGATATTGAGCTCGCCGATGACGTTGGTCGTCAGGCTCTCGCTCGGCGCGCGCCAGCTTGTGGGCACGTAGCTCTGGGCGGCCAGGTGAAAAATGTAGTCCGGGCGAATTTCCTCGATCACGCTGCGGGTGGAGGTGGCATCACGTAAGTCGCACTCCACCAGCTTGACCTTGCCCTCGAGGTGCTCGATATTTTCTGTCCGGCTGCGCCAGCGGATCATCCCGTAGACGTCGACCCCTTCACGCTCGAGGCAGTAGTCGGCCAAATGGCTGCCGGCAAATCCCGTGATGCCGGTGATGAGGGCTTTCATGGTGAATCCTTTCTAAAAAGCGACAAACGTATTTGGCGAGAATATGTGAAACTACTAGTAAAGTCAACGGGTTTCGGCATCCGGGCCGGTACGGCGCTCCCCACCGGCACCTTCACGCGCGACGGCATGGGGACTGGCACGGAGTTTGCGCTCGGGATTCCCGACTACGTATTCATGCTAAGGAGACCGTGCGATGAAGGTAGACGAGTTCCTCAAACAGATGGTCGAACGCGGCGGCAGCGATGCCCATTTGAAGGTTGGCATGCCGCCCGGGGTGCGCATCGCGGGGCAGTTGCGGCCGGAGGGGGAAGCGGCGCTCCGTCCGGAACACACGCCTGGCGATCGCCCAGGCGTTGCTCAGTGAAGAGCAATGGCAGACGTTTGAAGCATGCGGCGACCTGGACTTCTCGTACTCCATCTCCGGCGTCGCCCGTTTCCGTGTGAACGTCATGCGCCAGCGCGGTTCGGTCTCTCTCATCATGCGTCATATCCCCGAGAGGATCCCCACGCTGCAGGAGTTGGGGTTTCCGGGGATTTGCCGGGACCTTGCACTGAAGCCACGCGGTCTCGTCCTGGTGACCGGGCCCACGGGGAGCGGCAAATCGACCACCCTGGCTGCGATGATCGATCTTATCAACAACACGGAGCACGGCCACGTGCTCACCATGGAGGATCCCATCGAATTCCTGCACCGCGACAAGAAGTGCTACATCAACCAGCGGGAGGTCGGTTCGGACACGGCAGACTTCAACGAGGCCCTGCGCCGCGCGCTGCGCCAGGATCCCGACGTCATCCTCATCGGAGAGATGCGCGACCTCGAGACCATTGCACTGGCCGTGACCGCGGCGGAAACCGGCCACCTGGTGCTGGCGACGTTGCATACTACAAGCGCGATGAAATCGATCGACCGCATCGTCAACGTTTTTCCGCATGAGCAGCAAACCCAGATCCGTATGCAGCTCGCCGGCACCATCCAGGGTATCATCTCGCAGACTCTGCTCCCGAAGATCGGGGGCGGGCGCGTGGCGGCGGTCGAGATCCTCGTCGCGACGGATGCGGTGCGCGCCATCATTCGCGAGAACAAGATGGCCCAGCTGCTCACGGCCATGCAAACCGGCAAGAGACACGGAATGCAAACGCTCGAGGATCACCTGAACGTGCTGGTGACGGCGAAGCAGATTACCTACGAGGAAGCCACCGCAAAGGCTAACTCACCGGAGATGATTGCCCGCCCCGATGGCACGCGGCGGCCGGCAGGCGTCGGCGGCTGAGCAGCGGCGGTTCGCTGCGCAATGCGAGTGACAAAGCGAAGGCGCCCGGCGGAAACACCGGGCGCCTTTGAACTCCTTGGTACACGGGACCCGCTAGCCTTTGGTTGCCTTCATCTTCGCCGTTTCTTCCTTGCTGCGCTTCGCCCAGCTTTGCAGCTCGGCGACGACCTCGGCCTTATCCGAAGTGACGATCCATACGTCTCCGCTCGACGTTTCCACGTACTCCTGTTTGGCCCCCTTCATCATACACGCACCGATCGCGGTACAACTGCCGCACATCTCGACCATCTCACCCTTCTGCAGCAGCATGACGGTTTTGTCCATTTCAGCATGCGCGGCCCGGTAGGCATCGAGATATTTCTCGTTTACCACGGTCACCGAGAGGATCCCATTGGAGATGTCGTGGTGCTCCCACGTGACATTCTCCATTAGCCCTGCTTTGCTCGTGAAGCCCTTGCACATGGCGCAGTTCTCCATGTCAAACCAGGGTTTTTCTCCCGTAGCTCCGGCGGCGGTCACGAGCAGCGCCACCAGTGAGAGTGTGATCATAAGGCGTAGCATTCTCTCCTCCTCTTTTTGTTGTGGATTGAGTACTGAACAGATTGTAACTCAAAGGTCCGAGAATGGTAGCAGAAACTTTTCGCCCCGAAAATACGGGGTGGCACCGGCAAAACCCTTTTCCGTTACCTCACCTCCGCCGCGCATAGGCCACGAGGTGTCCGCCGAGGAGGGGACGCCTGTAGATTCGGTTGGCGATGCGGTCGAAGAGGCTCATTCCTCCCCACTGCCTGGCGGGGGTGCTCAAGCGGATCACCCGCAGTCCCGCTGCTTCGAGGATACCCGTGAGCGTCGCCGGCGTGAAATACCAGAAGTGGTGTCCGGTATCGTAGTGCCTCCACGGGTTTTTCTTGAGCTTGAGGCGGCTCTGAAAGGTCTTACCGCGCGACGAGAGGCTGGCCAGGTTCGGCACTTCGACGCGCGCCACCCCTCCGTCGCGAAGGAGGCGCGCCACCGCCTCCAGCGTACTGCGCGGATTCTGCACGTGCTCGAGAACGTGGTTCATGACTACCGCATCGAAAGACCGCTCGGGCAGGTCGACCTCTTCCAGCACCCCCCGGTGGGCGGTCAGCTCCAGCTTCTCGCGGATGTGCCGCACCATGACCGACGAGATGTCGGTGCCTTCCGCGTGCCATCCGCGCTTGACCGCGGCGACGAGAAGCGTGCCCTCTCCGGCGCCGACGTCGAGCAGCCGCCCTTTGCGGCCGACGACCGATTCCACTTCACGGAGGAGCTCGGTGAAGATTTTTTCTCTGTTGTCCTGATTATCGATCGCGGGTTTGAAATACCGGAAAGAGTAGATCTCCTCGTCGGCGGTGTCGATGTCGGGGTAGAAACGGGCGAACTGGAGATCGCAGCCTGTACAACGAACCACGTCGTTGCCTGGCCGGATCGAAAACACCCGCCGCGCGGAAGCGTCGGCGCAGTTTGGGCAGGACTGATCAGCCATCAGCTCACTCAGGCGGGCGCCGGCGTTCGCTTCAAGCGGCCCCGCCGCGGAGAAAAGCGATGGCGTCGTCCTCCGCGTCGAAACACTGAATGGGCGACTCGAAAACCCGAAAGACCGGCTTTATAGGATCGCTGGGCTGTGCGATCGCCATGTTACCGCCACTGCCGTTCAGAATCTTGTACCCCGATATGAGCATACCGAGGCCGACGCTCGAAATGAGGCTCACCTGCGACAGGTTGAGTACCACCTGGAGCTTGCCGTCGGTGACGAGCTGCTCGACGGTCGCACGGAACTTCTCGGGCTCATCGGACTTTCCCCACACGTCGCCGGAAAGGTGCAGGATGGTCACGTCATCCAGATTGCTCTGATGGATATCCACGGTTCCTCCCTTGCTCGAAGCCAGGTCCTTTACGGCCGCCCGCTTTTCGAAGGAAAAGATAACATAATCCGCGCTGGAAGGCAAAAACGGATGGCGAAATCGATGGTGTGAAACACAGCTTGCTCGGGCAGCTTCGGCCGCAGAGCAACTGCGGCGCCGCTACTTCAACAGGACCATCTTACGCGTCTGCCGGTTCGACCCCGTGCGTAGCCGCGAGAAATAGACCCCGCTCGGTACGACCGCGCCACGGTCGTCCCTTCCGTTCCACTCGACCTCGTACGTATCCGCCGCCTGATCGCCATCCACCAGCATCCGGATGCGACGGCCCACCGCATCATGGATCGTCAGCGTTACGCGGGCATCCGCCGGCAGCGTGTAGCGGATCATCGTGACGGGGTTGAACGGGTTGGGGTAATTGGGGGCGAGGATGAGTCCGGATTCCAGCGCCGGGGCGAGCGGCACGGGACCGTGCCAGTATTCCGTGCCGAGGCTCCCGATCTCCTGCAGCCAGTAATCGGCTCCCCCACGGGGCGGAGCGGGATCGACGTGGCGGTAGGTTTCTTGGCCGGCGAGCGGAGTGGTGGTAATCGGAGTTCGCGCTTGTCCCGGCGCGTTGCGGTACACGTGGAACTCCACGTATTCGGCGGCAAAATCGTGCACGCGCCATTTCACGACCGCACCCTCCGCGGACCGCTGCACTGAAAAGAAGACCAGGGTAACGGGTACGATCTCGACGCCGAACTTCTGGATACGGTCGTTGCTGGGGTCGGTCACGAAGATATTGCCGGTGTCGTCCACGTCACAATCCTCCGGCCGTCCGAACTGGCCGTCCCCGGAGCCGGGCATGCCCCACTCGAGAAGAAAGTCCCCGTCGCTGGTGAACTTCTGGACGCGGCTGACGATCTGGTCGACGACGTAGATGTTGTCGTCCCTATCCACACCGATGCCGCGCGGCGCCCCGAACTGGCCGTCCCCATCGCCCTCCGAACCCCACTTGGTAATGAAAGTCCCGTCGCCGGCAAATTTCTGAATGCGAAAATTGAACGCGTCGCCCACGTACACGTTCTCCTGTCCGTCCACGGCAAGTGTCACCGGACTGTCGAACTGGCCATTACCACTGCCAAACGATCCCCATTTCGTGATGAATGTGCCGCCACCGGTAAATTTCTGGATGCGGTTGTTGAACGAATCCGCGACATAGACATTACCACTCGGCCCGACAGCGACACCGACGGGAAAATTGAACTCACCGTCACCGTTACCCGGCGTGCCCCATTTCAAAAGAAAGACACCCTCGCTGGTAAATTTCTGGATGCGGTTGTTATTGCGCTCGCCGACGTAGACGTGTCCGCTGTCATCGACCGCAACGCCGAACGGAAAATCGAACTGCCCGTCACCGGAGCCCGCCGAGCCCCACTTGGTGATGAAAACGCCGCCGCCGGTGAATTTCTGGATGCGGGCGTTGTTGCGGTCGGCGACGAACACGCTTCCGTCCGGACCGACGGCCAGGCGTCGCGCAACCTTAAACTGCCCGTCGGCGGTGCCGAACGAACCCCATTCCAGAATGAACTGGGGAACCTGCGCCGGAGCGCGTACGGGCGCAGCCATCGACGCGGCTGCAACCGCAGCGCAAAGCACCGGGCGAAGACAACCTCTGGTGGTTCTCCAGGACATTTCGTGAGGTCACCCCTCGTCGACGGCGGTGTATTCGGCCAGAACCGCTTCTACCTCGCGGGTTCGCTCGAACAAGGACAGGACGCGAAACAACACGCCGTCAAGAATGGCATCGGGACATGACGCCCCGCAAGTCAGCACCACATCGAGCGGGCGCTTGTCCGGTAGCCAGCCTTCGGCGGTTTCCGTTTTCCGCGTCCCCAGCTGGAAGTGGCGAATGGACCGGCCGGAAATGATTTCTTCGGCGCCCTGGATAAAATAGGTCGGCATGGCATCGCTGCAGAGTTCCACAATGTGCGAAGTGTTGGAAGAGTTGTATCCGCCGACGACTAGCGTCAGGTCGGCGCCACGCTCGATCAAGGCGTAGGTGGCGTTCTGGTTCTCGTTAGTCGCGTAGCAGAGTGTATCCGAGGTATCGGCAAAGTGACGTTCGATGTGCTCGCTGCCGTATCGTTCGGCGAGCGCGTTACGCAGGACCTTCGCGATCTCACGCGTTTCCGTCGCCAGCATCGTCGTCTGGTTGACGACGCCAACCCGTTGCAGGTCACGCTCGGGGTCGAACCCCTCCGAACACTTGTGACGAAAGTGCCGCTCGAACGCTTCGCGCCCCTGCTTGCCCTTTATGATATCGGCAAGAACGTGCGCCTCCTCCAGATGGCGCACCACCACCGTCGGCGCTCCGCGCACGCTGTGTGAGAAGGTCGCCCGCGTCTCTTCGTGCGTATCCTTGCCGTGCACTACCACTGAGAACTTTTTTTTGCCCAGCTGGGCGCTTCGCTTCCACACCTTTTCCACGAACGGGCAGGTGGTGTCGTACGTATAGGGGTCGATACCCCGTTCGGCGAGCTTCGCCTGCATCTCCAACGTCGTCCCGAAGGCGGGTACGACGACGATGTCCTCACCCGTCAGCTCGTCCCACGGGACCAGCTGCTCACCCGGCGGTGTGAAAATGAAACGCACGCCCCGCTTCTTGAGGTCACCGTTGACCCGCGGATTGTGGATCATTTCGCTCAAAAAGAAGATCCGGCGGTCGGCATGCGTTTCCAGGGTCTTGTACGCTATCTCGACCGCGTTCTCCACGCCGTAGCAAAAGCCGAAATGGCGCGCCAGGATCATCCTTACCGGGCCGAAATCGAGCACGGTGGGTGAGAGGTCGTGCTTGCGGGGGTCCGCGAGTTCCCGCGCGCGCTTGACCCGCGAAATCACCGCGCCGGCATAGAAGATCGGCATATCGAATTTGCGTGCCATGGTTGTCATTATACCACAGGAAGGTCACGGATGAGGAGTGGTGACCCGTCGGCTGGTCGCAGGCCCCCGTGCGGGAAGGATAAGGGTGGTGGGCCGTCGGCTGGTCGCAGGCCCCAACGCGGGAAGGATGAGGAGTGGTGGCGCGTCGGCTGGTCGCAGGTCCATTGCGGGAGCGAGCGAGGATCATCCGCCGGAGGCGGATAGCCGAGCGAAGCGGAGCGTGGGCCGGTGGCCAGCCGACGGGCCACTACTCAACCAGCGTGGAACGCTCAGCGACCGTCACCGGCGGCGCGCACAATCGTCACGTGCCGCCCGGCGGGATCGAGGCAGCGCTCGATCAGCGAACTCAGCCGGCTCGCGTCCACAAGACGCAGTTCCGCCAACCGGGCGTCGACGTCTCCACCGAGAAAGACATCCCGCACGCCGAGGTTCATCGAGTGTTGCAGGAGGATCTGCTCCATCGCGCGGTCGTCCGCCATGCCCCGCTGCTCGGTGAGAAACTGCAACTGTGCCGCAATGGCCTGCTGGCTCAGCGTGCTCTGAAAGGCCAACTGATCGACCAGGGTTTGAAACTGCGGTACATCAACGGACTCCATTATCTCCTTCTTGAGGTGCTCCACCCGGTCACTGATCGCCCGGTGAACCTGGTCAGCGTTGTATCCCGGTCCGACCGACGCGTAGACGAAGAATGGCAACCGGCCCACGGGCCAGATGTGACTTGGCGTCATGATGAACCTGACGACGGCGTTGATCTCGACGTCCTGGCTCAAGTGCAACCTTGCCAGGTTACCCCACAAGCTCAGAATCACCCGGTCCAGCGGGTCGCCCGGGGGTTCGAACCAGACGAACACGCCGGTCACCGAGCTGTCCCATGTTATGACGCCGACCGGCGGGAGGCTGCTCCAGTCGACAGGCTCACGGGGCGGCGGGGCGGGCAGGTTGAGGTTCTCAAAGTGTTTCTTGACCAATCGCAGCACGTTATCCGGCGACGCCCCCCCGCTCACGACAATCACCAGGTTGCCCGGATGATAATTAGCACGGTAGAAAGCCGCGATTTCCTCCATCGGGATCGTTTCCAGACCGCTGGCGACGTTGGCGCGTTCGCTGCCGAACCTCCATGACTGGTTGGCAGCCATGGTGGCGAATTTCACCACCGGGGCATTCTCCATTTTTTGCAGGTTGTTTATTTCCGAGTAGCAGTAGGACGCCTCGCGCTTGTTAACCTCCGGGTCCAAACGCAGGGCCCGCAGTCGGTCCGCTTCAATTTTCATCACCAGCTCGAGGTCGGCCGCCGCCACGCCGTAATCGTAATGTGTAAACGTGGGCAGGGTTTCGGCGTTCGCGGCACCCTTTTCCTGTAGCAGATTCCATGATTCGCCCGCCCGGTAGGTCTCGGTCGGAGACTTGCAGGCCAGGTGCTCGACAAAATGCGCGATTTGAGTACGGCCCTCCGGCTCATCAACAATGCCCGCGCGGTAGATGAACTCAACCCCCACGCGTTTCGTTCCAGCGACAGGTTGGACGATCACCGTCAGACCATTGGACAATACCGATCGCACCAGTCCCGAAGTCTTCGCATCGTCACCGCCACGTGCACATCCACATGCCAGAAAAGCAAGCGAGCCACCAACGATACCAATGATCAACGTTCTATTCACACGATTTGCCAATTTCACGGCAACCTCCACTAGCGCCACACAAAGTAGACGAACATCGAACCGAGCAGCGTGGCGATCACGGTAAACGGCAGGCCCACGCGCGCGAACTCGGAAAACGAGACATGGATATTATGTTTCTTCAGCGACCCGACCGCGACGATATTCGCTGCGGCACCGATCGGCGTGATGTTACCGCCAAGTGAAGCGCCGATCAACAGGCCAAAGACGAGCAGCGGCATGCCGACACCCAGACTATCCGACAGTAGCTGCACGACGGGAATCATCGCCGTCAGATAGGGAACATTATCAATAAACGCGCTGAACGCGATCGACACCCACACGATGACGATGAAGGCAACGAACGGATCGTGCGGAATATGAGCACTGAGGAATGACGCTGTCGCAGCAATCACACCTTTATGCTCGAGCATGCCGACGATGACGAAGACACCGGCGAGAAACGCGGTGGTTCCAAAATCGAAATGGACGGCCAGCCGGCGGTGCTCTTCCACACGGGCAAAGCGCGACAACAAGATGCAAAGAGCGGCCAGTGCCATGCACAACGCTCCACCGAACCACTTGAACTCCCTGTCCACCAGCGAGCTCAGTGTGAGCCCGACGATCATCACAATGAGGCAAGCGGTGGGCACGAGGCTGCGGATCTTGACCTCACCTTCGTATGTGACCAGGTTCTTGTAGCGCCGGAAGAGCCAGTACAGAAACAGCATCGAGCCAACCGCGCCCACCTGGACGGCGAAGAACATTCCCGGTTTTCCATGATACAAAAAGAAATCGTTGAAATTCATGTTCATGTAACTGGCGAGGATCATGCTCGGCGGGTCGCCGATCAGCGTCGCCGCGCCCTGGAGGTTCGACGCGATGGCGATGCCGATGATGCCGGGTACGGGAGACACCCCGATCCGTTTCGCCAGCCCGATCATGATGGGCGCCATGATGAGCACCGCTGCCACATTTTCGATGCAGATCGAGAGGAGCGAGGCGAATATGCACACGACCAGGTACGCCATGCCCACGGTGCGGGTTCGGCCGATAAGGACGGTGGAAATGGCGTCAGGCACGTGGGAGAGGACAAAATACTCGGAGAGAATCAGCGTGCCCGCGAAGATCCCCATCACGTTCCAGTTGATGAACCGGACGATATCGTGCGAGTGAAGGTAGCCGAACAGGATGCCGACGGCGATTCCCGCCCACAAGATCTGGCTCTTGTAATGCCTGAACGCAACAATCGCCCCGTATGTAACCAGGAACAGAATACCGGCGAGCAGGGTGTCACTCAATCGGGGAGACTCCTTCGGCTAAGCGGTCCGCGACCAAATCGCCGTGTCGATCCAGCGACGCCGCAACGATCGGCGTTCGGAGTAGATGCCGAACGCGGCCCAGCCCGGGTCGGCATCGCCGGTCAAGATATCATGTTCTCAAGAATTCTGCGACAGGCTTCTTCGGGGTCCGGCGCCGCGACAATCGCCCTTCCCACAACGAGATAGTCCGCGCCGTCGGCAACCGCCCGCCGGGGGGTAACGACACGGGTCTGGTCGTCGTCCGCATCACCCGGCAGGCGAATACCGGGCGTGACTATCTTGAAAGCGGTCCCTGCCTCGCGCCGGATGGCCGGCACCTCACGCGCCGAGGCAACGACACCGTCAAGACCGGCCTCTCTGGCCAGCCGTGCCAGGGCCGGTACCGTCTCCTCCGGCGACCGCTCACTCATGAACAACGCGTGGAAATCCTCGAGGGCGAGGTGGGTAAGAACTGTAACTCCCACGATGATGATCCCCCCGGGGTCCGCGTGCCCGCGCGCGTCGACGGCGGCACGCATCATCGCCTCACCGCCTGACGCGTGGAGGGTAAGCATGTCGGCCCCGGCGTCGATGGCAGCCGCCACCGCACCTCTTACCGTGTTGGGAATGTCGTGAAACTTGAGATCGAGAAAGAGTCGGGCACCCGAGTCCTTCACCAGCCGGCAGACCCGCGGGCCCTCCCGCGTGAAGAGCACACTGCCCACCTTGAACCAGCCGGCATGGGGGGAGAGTCTCTCGATCAACCCCGCCGCCGGGTCGTAGCCGTCGACATCGAGTGCGACGATGAGCTTCTGGGAGGCTTCCCGGGTATCCACCTAGAACGGTCCCCGCCGCATCCACTCGGGACGGTCGTCAAAAGCAGAAACAATGTTCATGGTAAGCTCCGGGTCGACGAAGAGCGCCGTGCCGACCTGAATAGCCGACGCGCCGGCGATGAAGAACTTTCTCGCGTCCTCTATGCTGGAAATACCTCCGATACCCATGATGGGTATCGACACCGCTTGCGCCACCTCCCACACCTTCTGCAGCGCGATGGGCAGGATTCCGGGGCCCGAGTAACCGCCGCTACCCCGGTCGAAGATCGGCTGGCCGCTATCGAGGTCGAAATCTACCCCCACGATCGTGTTGACGGCCGATATGCCGTCCGCGCCGCCCGCTTCAGCAGCCCGGGCCACCGCGGCAATGTCCGTCACGTTGGGCGTAATCTTGACGAGAAGCGCGCGCTCCGGCAGCCGCGTCTTCACGATGCGCGTGATTTCTTCGACAAATTCCGGGTTGCGCCCGTGGTCGAGCGCCTCTTCATCGATATTGGGACAGCTGAGATTGAGTTCGACGCCCTGGTAGCCATCGAGGGGCGCCAGTTTTTCAGCGAACTCCACGAACTCCTCCGCAAGCTCGGCGGCGATACTGACGATAACACCCACACCCCTGTCACGGAGGCGGGGGAGCTTGTCCGTGATGTAGTTGTCCAGGCCCACGTTCTCCAGCCCGATGCTGTTGAGCGCACCGGTGGGGATCTCGTGGATCCGCGGCGGCGGGTTGCCAAGGCGGGGGCGCAGGGTGATGGTCTTGGTCACCACCCCACCGAGATCTTCGATCCGGATCAGCGGCGAGTACTCCTCACCGTAACCACATATGCCCGACGCGATAAAGACCGGGTTCTTGAACGTCACCGGTCCGATACGCACGGTGCTGTCGGTTCTCGTTTTCCTGTTCATCTCCACGTCCTATGCCGCCGGCAGACCTTCCCACGCCAGCGTATCCGCATCGAACACCGGACCATCGTTGCACACGGTGCGATACGCGATGCCCCCGTTCTCCCGCACGGGCACGACGCACGAACGGCACGCGCCCAGCGCGCAGGCCATCCGGTTCTCCAGCGACACGTAGTGCGGTAGTCCCCGGCGAGTGGCAAACTCGGCGGCTGCTTTTAGCATCGGGTTGGGCCCGCACGAGAATATCACATCGGCCCCCCAGCGCTCGATTTCTCTCTCTGCCAGAGCGACCACCGTGCCCGCGTGTCCGTAGCTGCCGTCGTCGGACGAGAACGTGACCGCCTCGGTGTCCCAATCGAACCGTTCGAGGAAAAGGTCCTCGCGCGTGCGCGCCCCGTAGAGCAGCCGGTAGGATTCACAGTCACGGACCTCGCGGCGGCGACCGTAATAGTATAGAGGCGCCAACCCGACGCCGCCCCCGAGGGCCAGTACCCGCTGACCCGGCACGCGTGGAAACGAGTGGCCCAACGGGCCGATCAGGTCCAGCTCCGCACCCACCGGCAGAGCCCGCATGGCGCGGGTACCTTCCCCTTTCTCTACTATAATAAGCGAGATGGTGTCAGCGTCGCAGTCGAGCACGCTGAACGGGCGCCGCAGGTAAAAACGGTCTCCGGCGGGAACCATCACGTGGATGAACGTCCCCGGCCCCGGATCCTGCATGGCCCCCGGACGCGACAGCACGAGGAGATAGTAGCGCCGGCTGAGCAGCCGGTTCTCCACCACCGCTGCCCGGTAATGGCCGGGGCGGCTCGTGATGCTATTCCGTGAACATTCCATGGTATCGTCTCCGCTCGACCCCGCGGCGGGCGGCGCGTAGTTTCTACGGTTCTTCGCCCATGCTCGCGCTGTCGAGACTGTCCGGAGCGGCCGGCGCGTCTTGCTCGACTTCCAGGCCCAGGTACCGGCGCGCGTACACCGCCTGCTGGGATTCGGGGTAGCGCTGCACCACCACGAGGTAGGCTGCTTTTGCCCTGACCGGGTCTTTGAGCAGCGATTCGTAGATGTAGGCAACGGCGTACGCCGCCTTGGGTGCGATCTCACTGTTGGGATACTGGTCGAGAATGACGTTGTAACCTTCGAGCGCCTTTTCGTAGTCACTGAACTGGAACAGCTGGACTTCGGACAGATCGAACTGCACGCCCGCCTTGTCTTCTCCCCCTCCCTTGCCGAGCGATTCTCTGAGCTTCTGCAGCTTGGTGATGCTGACGCTGCGGCGAATCGCTTCCGGCGCGTAAGAGGATTGACTGTACTGCCTGGGAACCTGGTCGAACTTCGCCTTGGCCACGTCCAGGCTGTCCAGCTTTTCCTGGTATACGACGCCGAGCCTGTAGGATGCCTCAGCGCTGAAAATGGACCGTGGATACGTAACCGCCACTGCTTCGAAAACCTCGATCCCGGCCGCCAAGGAATCCAGACCCACCAACGCCTGGCCCTTATAAAGCATTTGGGAGGCTTTTTCCGTGTCCTTCACGACGAACCGCTCCAGAACGGTAAAGGTCCGCAACGCCGCAGGATAGCGTCCGATTTTCACCTGTGCCTCGGCGAGTTTGGTCAGAAAACGGATCAGGTTCTCATTGGAAAGCTTCACGCCGGAGAGCTTGCGAAAAACGGCCAGACTCTTTTCATAAGCTCCCCGCTCGAGGTAAAGATCGGCGATCTCGAGGTCAGCATCGACCCGAAACGTGCTGTTGGGGTAGGTCTCGGCCAGGATTTCGAGATATTGGAGCGCCTCCTTTTCCTGGTCGATTCGGACGAGGTTCGTGCCGAGCAGAAAAAGGATCTCGTCCGCGAACTTGTTCTTGGGGTTTCGCTCGAAAATGGCCTGCAGAAGCGGCACCGCCTGGTCGGGATGGTCTTTGGCCACGAGCGTCTTGGCCAGGTACATTTGGGCTTCACCGAGCAATTCACTCTCGGGATGATCTTTCTGTAGTTCGTCGAACCTCGTGATCGCCTTATCGAGCTCGTTCTTGCGGTAGTGCGCCTTGCCCATCATCAGGATGGCATCGTCTACCCATTTGCTGTCGGGATGCTGGGCGATCAACGCTTCGCATTTCTCGATCACTTCGTCGTAGGACGCGTAAGCGGTGCGATTAATGCTGCCGTCGGGCATGCGCGGGACTTCCTCGGCGGAGCGGTAGGCCTTGCGTGCATTGTACATCGTGTTGTAATAGGCGCACCCGGCGGTGAGCGTGAGAATCCCCACTACGCCCGCGAGCAGCAAGCTCCTTGGCAGACATCGCGCGCGTGCCCCGTCGCGTGCTGCAAGTATTCGAGTTGCCCTCATCATCATCCCGGTAGTGTGAGGGTTAAACTTCGAGAAAAGATTCGGTGACCAGCCGGCCATCGACAATGGTGTGCTTTATTTTTCCGAGCAGAGTACGGCCGATAAACGGTGAATTGGTGGATTTGGACTGGAAGTCCCCGCCCTGCACCCGCCATTCCTCTTTCGGATCAAACAGCGTCAGGTCCGCCGCCTCCCCGACACTCAGGGTTCCCCCCGGAATTCCCAGCACCCGCGCCGGGCGGTGTGTGATCAACGCAAGGGCCTCGGCCAGACCCAGGTGTCCCGGCTCGACCAGGTACGTCATGATGATCGAGAAGGTCGTCTCCAGACCAACAGCCCCGGGAGGAGCCGCCTCGAACTCCACCTGCTTCTCTTGCGCCGCATGCGGCGCATGGTCGCTGGCGATACAATCCACGGTGCCGTCCTTGAGCCCTTCGATAAGCGCCGCCTGGTCTTCCGCGCTTCGAATCGGCGGGTTGATTTTCAGGCTGGTGTCATAGGATTCCAGGTCCTGATCGACCAGGCACAGGTAGTGCGGCGCGGTCTCCGCCGTGACCGGAAGTCCCCTCGTCTTGGCGTCCCGGATCATCTGAACGGAGCCGCGTGATGAGAGGTGCGCCGCGTGGAACCTCGCGGGAATGTTCTCCAGCACCAGCAGGTCGCGGGCCAGACAGATTTCCTCACTATGTGAAGGCACCCCGCGAAGGCCTAGTTTGGTGGAATAGTATCCCTCGTGCATGACCCCGCCGGCGGTGGCGGCGTGGTCTTCACAGTGTTCTATAAAAGGAATGCCGAAGTTCGCGCTGTACTCGAGCACGCTGCGTACCATACGCGCGTTGGCTACCGGATTGCCGTCGTCGCTGACGGCCACCGCGCCCGCCTCGACCAGCGAATGGAACTCGGTCAGTTTCTCACCCTTGCGACCGACGGTCGCCGCGGCGATGGGGTAGACCTTGGCGAAGCCGGCGATAGCCGCCTTCTTGAGAATGAACTCGACGACGCTGTTTTCATCGATCGGAGGGTCGGTGTTGGGCATACACGCCACGGACGTGAATCCGCCCGCGACCGCCGCCCGGGTCCCGCTGGCGATGGTTTCTTTGTATTCATGACCGGGTTCACGCAGGTGAACGTGGATGTCGACGAATCCCGGCGCCAGGTGCAGCCCGCCGCCGTCGTAACAGGTCATCGAAGCGATCTGTGGCTCTCCCGGTTCGACGAACGCAATTTTGCCCTGCTTGACGCCGACGTGACCGGGTCGCGTACGGTTTTTCTCCGGATCCACGAGCATAACGTTATAGATCACGTATTCCGGTTCGTTCTTCCAACTATTCAGATCCGGCATTTAACTTCTTTCGCATCGGACGGGTGTGAGCTCGTTAAACCACCTTCGAGCGGGCTTCGACCTCTTCCGCGGTCTCTTCCTCGCCGAGTGAGGGCTCCCGCTGCACCCCCTCGAGAATAAGGTACAAAACGGCCATGCGTATCGCCACGCCGTTGGTCACCTGTTCCAGAATAACGGCCCGGTCGCTGTCAGCAACTTCCTGGCTGATCTCGACTCCTCGGTTGATCGGACCGGGGTGCATGATAAGTGCCTCGGGTTTCATGCGCGCAACGATGTGTCTGTCCACCCCGTACAGGTTGGCGTATTCCGCAACGCTGGGAAAGAGGTTTACCTTTTGCCGCTCCAGCTGGATGCGGAGCACATTCACCGCGTCGGCATCCGCCACCGCCCGTCGAAGATCGGGCTCTACCTCGACGCCGAGCCTCGTGATCCCCGGGGGCATCATGGTCGGCGGACCGCACAGCGTCACCCGGGCACCCAGGGTGACGAGTCCGAAGATGTTCGAACGAGCCACGCGGCTGTGCGTAATGTCACCAACTATCACGATTTTCCTGTCCCTGAGCCCTCCGAGCTTTTCGCGCAGCGTGAAGATATCCAGGAGTCCCTGCGTTGGATGTTCGTGCGCGCCGTCACCGGCGTTGATTATCGAGGCGTCGAGCAGGTTAGCCAGAAAATGCGGCGCCCCTGCCGCGGAATGGCGGATGACGATGAGATCGATTTTCATCGCCTGCAGGTTCTCCGCTGTGTCACGGAGCGTCTCGCCCTTGACGACGCTGCTGGATTCTTTGGAAATATTAACCGTATCCGCGCTGAGTCTTTTTTCGGCGAGTTCGAAACTGGCCTGGGTGCGCGTGCTCGGCTCGAAGAAGAGATTGACGACCGTCTTGCCGCGGAGCACGGGCACCTTCTTGACCGGTCGCTCGGAAATCTCCTTGAACGACGCGGCGGAATCCAGAATCAATTCAATTGCTTCGGCGCTCATGCCTTCGAGACCAAGAAGATCTTTCTTGTCGAGCTTCATGATTGTCTCTCCCCGAGGATTACCTCATCGCATCCATCCAGTTCCGTCAGGTGCACTTCCACTATTTCGGTTTCTGAAGTCGGAACGTTCTTGCCGACATAGTCCGCCTTTATCGGAAATTCGCGGTGTCCGCGATCGACCAGCACGGCGAGCTGGATTTGCTTCGGACGGCCGAAGTCGATCAGCTCGTCGAGCGCGGCGCGCACGGTTCGGCCGGTGTACAGCACGTCATCGACCAGGACGATCACCTTGTCGTGGATGTCCTCCTGGATCTCTGTTGTGCCGACAACCGGGTTGCTGGTCTTTACCTGAAAATCGTCGCGGTAGAGCGTGATGTCCAGGGCGCCGATGGGCACCGCCTGGTCCTCGATGTTCTGGAGACATTCCGCGATGCGCTGGGCCAGGAATACGCCTCTGCGGCGTATGCCCACCACGATGACACCGTCGACACCGAGGTTACGCTCGACGATCTCATGTGCGACCCGTTTGACCGCGCGACGGATCTGGTCGGCGTCCATGATGGTAGACTTGGTTCTGAAACCCAAATTTATTTCTCCCGCGAAGGGTTTTGGGCCGGGTCAGGCTGGAGGGCAAAAAAATCCCCCCGGGATGTGCAGGCGGGGGGTTGGGCGTTTGTCATGATCGCTGCCCTTTCCTGGCCTCCCGGACCAGATTAAAAGGAACCACTTTTGATCTATACTACGGGCAAAGCGCCCCGAGGGCAAGGGCTTTTTTTAGGGGCACCGCCTAGAAACGGAAACCGAAGTCGATGGCGAGGAGCCCGGCCACCGTGGCGACCCCTACGCCGTAGACGACGTGGCCCAGAACGTGCACGGCGGCGACCTCGAATCCCGCCTCCCGGAACTGCTCCACCGGATGTTCCTCGGACACCGCGGCCACGAGGATGAAGCTCATGACGAATCCGTGTACAAACCCTATGAGGGCACCCAGTCCGATCGTAGCGGCCGTCGAGGGCAGATCCAGACCGCCCAGCACAAACACGTAGGGAAACGCAAAGACCGCCCCCGATGCAAAGTGGATCAGGAGACCCGGGACCAGCGAGCGCTCGTAGGACCGTGTGATCAGGGCGCCGAGGGCCCGGATCATGTCCGCCTGCGCCAATCCCGCACGGTGAATGACCGTCATTAGCAGGGTCATCAGTGCGGTGCCGGCCAGTCCGGCGAAAATCGTCTCGACAATACTCACGACAGGCCTCCTTTGTCGTTTACGCGTACCGCAACCTCGGTCTCCCCATGCCGCCGGGGACTCGCGCCGTTTCTTTTTCTCACGACCTGGATCACCACCAGTTCGACCAACAGCGCCAGGATACCGTAACCCGCGACGGGGATCGCCTTGGAGTCTTCACGAAGAGGCTGCAGGTACAAGTGATACCACGACGTCACACCGCGTTTGTTACCCCGTTCCCCGGCGAAACCGTCCCAGATGGCGAACGCCACCGGAACGAAACTCCCCTCATCGAACGACAGTCCATCCGCCGGAAACCGACTCCGCTTGAAGATGACGTTCCATGCCCCGTCTTTGTAGGTCGATTTGACAGGAATGGTTTCTTGCCCGCCCTCGATATTCTGACTCCCCCGACCGACAAAGAGCTCCCCCTGGTCCTTTGCCAGATCTGCGAACCAGATATCCGCGGCGTTTTTCGTGTCGCCAAAGAGAAAATACGGTTTCACGGAGCCGGGCAGGTTTTTCGACGGCGTCTGGATGGCCACGGCGTCGGAGTACACCGCGCCGGCTTCTTGCTCCGCATCGGGATCGAATCTCGGCACCGGCATGGACGGGCCGTTCGTGCCCGACGTTTCGCCGGTCATGTCGTGCCAAACGAGCATGATGGCGATCTCGGTCGCGTTGTAAACGGCCCTGACCTCGACCGCATTCGCGCTGGGATAGAAGTTGCGGCCCGGCTCGATGACCTGACCCACGACGGGGAAAAACGCCGGCGGGGCATCCTCGAAGAGCGTTTCGCCTTGGTCGAGGTCGATCTCGGTCTCTATGCCACTCGCGACGACGACCGTCGAGTATTCCGGCTCGTCCCGGGAGAAAGAGTAGACGTAGTCGACCAGGTGCCACCGGTCTTCCGTCTCGATGAGATCGGCGTAAGACGGCATCGGCGTGCCGTTGAGTCCGGTCGTGAACGTCCGATAGATGTCCTCCCTCGTCGAACCTCCCCGAAACGTCCACCGTTTCGTCAGATCTGCCGGACTAATCGGCTGGTCCCAGTCGTCTTTCAAGGTGGCACTTGACTTGCCATATCCGCGGCCGAGCGTTCCGTGGCAGTCCGCGCACTTGTTTTCCTCGTACAACTCCTGGCCCCGTTGCGCAGACGCTTCGCTGAACTTCGGCGCTCTTGGTATCTTGATCACCGGTCCTGTTGCTTCCGGGTCGGCAAAATCTTCGACAAACGTCTTTATATAATAGACAACGGTGGACAATTCATCCTGGCTCAGCCCGGGCCACGCAGGCATGCCGGTATACGGCATCCCATTGCGGATGACCGCCTTCAAATCGTCGTCTGTCGGCAGCGCGCCACTCTCCGTCGTCCGGATCTTGTACGTGGCGGCAGTCAAGTCGCGGGGCGCCGGTCTGAAGAAGGCAGCGGCGACGCCGTTGCCATCCCCGTTGTCGCCGTGACACTGGGCGCACTTTTGTTCGTAGATAACCTTGCCCGCTTCGCGTTGCGCCTCGGTTCCCATGTCCGGGTCCTGAGCACGGCACACCCCGGCGGTGAGAATGAGCAAACATATGAGAACGAATCCTCGCGTCATTCCACGTGCTCCGTTGCCCGGGGCCGTTGTCCCGTGTGGTCATAGAGGAAGAGGATGACATCCCAGATCTCCTCCTCGGTGAGAAACTGTTCCCACGCGGGCATGGCCGATGACCAGGGCGTCGATTCCGAGGGCAGTCCGGGGGCACCCTCGGCGATTCGCCAGAACAGATACGTTTCCTGCAGCATCGCTATCGTGGTTGGTTCGGCAAAATTGGCGGGAATGGGATCCAGGGCGTGGGCGAAAATACCTTGCCCTTCCATGTCGTCGCCGTGGCAGAAGACACAATTCTGGTAGTACACGCGACCGCCGTTCTCCACGTGCTCTGCGAAACGATTCGGGTCGCTGTCCTCCAGTTGCCGGTACGGATTGACGCCGCCCACGAGATCGATTTCTTTGTCTCCGAACCTGATCGTCTCCGGTGGCGCTGGATGTATGGTCCTTGCGATGGTCGGCGGCCGCACACCTTGCGACAAACCGACGTAGACCTTCAGGGCCACCGCAAGCGGCAGCACCAATACGACCACCATCAGTAGCTTCGAATACTGCCTGTCGACCAGAAACTTTACGAGAAGACGCTTCGTGTTCTCGAGTCGCTCCGAATCGGCGAACAGGTACGTCAGCAGCCCCGCGGTGACAATCGCCATGAACATGTTGACGATCGACGACGGCAGCGGAGGTACAACACCGAACCTCACGGCCGCGTAGACGACGACCCACCACGCCGCCAGCCAGGTCAGCGTGTTGGGCTTCACGAAGCGGAGTGCCACCATCACGGCGATACCCACGAGGACAACGGGAACGTTCATTCGTTCCCCTTCCGGGCAGCGAGGTAGTCGACTATGGTCTTGAGCTCGCCGGCGGAGACCTTGTCATAGAACTTCACCGCACCGAGTGTCGCAGTCATGAGTCCCGGCTGGTAACCCTCCGCGATGGTTGCGTCCGGATCCATGATCGACTCATACAGCTCTGCCAGGGACAGCCTGTTTCCTACATCGTACAGACTCGGCCCGAGTATCTTGTCGGGCGTGTCCAGGCTGTGGCACCCGACACAGCCATATGCCGTAACCAGCTCCTGCCCGCTTTGACCACCGGTACCTGCCGCCGGTACCGCGGATGTCGCGGTTCCCGGCGGGATACTCGCAGCGGCTCCGGCATACTCGAGCTTCGTCTGCATGGTGACCGTCGGTGTCGAACCCAGGCTCTGCAGGTAAGCGATAACCGCGAGGATCTCCTGGTCGGTAAGACTGACCGGGGGTTTGCTCACAGGAATCATACCGGGATTGAATCCTTCGACAATGTAGGCGCCAGGATCGTACAGTGACTCTGCTAGGTATTCTACGTCGCTCATCCCTTCTCTTCGGCTTCCCGCCTTTGCACCGATACCACCGAGATCGGGAAATCTCCCCGCCTCGTGCGAACCGATCGTATGGCAACCAAGGCACGTCCCTTTACCACCGACGATTTCCTCACCGACGCGCACCATTTCCTCCGTCGTCATATCCGCCCGCAGTTCCACGGACTCCGGAGGGTACGTGATCTTTTGAGGAACCATGTGGCCGACATACGTATAAAACGCCGTAGCCAGAACCGTCAGGAGCGCTACCTTCAACGCGATTTTCACGACGTACTCTCCGCTGTCGCCTCCCAGTCCTTCTTGCCGGAAAGACTGGAGAGCCAGAACACGACGGCAATGAAGAAAAAGAAAATCAAGACTGTTACGGAAACGACGTTCGCTGCGAACCCAAGCGTCGGCGTGAACGCGTCAGGAGACGTATCACGCATCACACCGTAAACGTGCCAATGCTGCCGGATCCCCGAGCGCGCGTACCCCATGAGTCCCATCATCCACGCGAAAGTTACCGTAATAAAGAATAAAGCGTACTGGGATCTCGCGGGCATCTTGCCCCAGTTGATCGAGCCTGTAATGCGGGCGCCCTTGTACATGAACACGTCGAGGCCCGTCACGACAATCATGGTAAAGAGCACGGATAGCACCTGCGGTACCGACAGGAGAATGCGCACTTTGGCTTCCACAAAGTAACCGTACACCCCCAAGAAAATGACAAAAACAGTCGTAAGGGCAAAAATGACAAATTGAATCGTGTTGCCCGCCCGGGCCCACGTTACCGTTGCCTCCTTGTTGCTCCGCCTGTACAACAAGAAACTAATGTAAGTCGTCAGGATAAGGACATTCACCGCCGTGTTCTTGGCCGACATCACGCCGAGCACGCTCAACATTGGATGGTGAGCGCCGCCCATCTTCCGCGCCTCCTCGATGGTCGCTACCATGGAGTGCGGGGTTGCCCACACGATGAAGCACACGGTGATCGACGCCAGCAGGTATTTTATAAACCTCTTGTAGCGCTGCGCCCCCTCGATCCTCTCCATACCGATCCACAGGTAGAAGTTCGCCGCGAGAAACAGCATTCCGATGAGAACTGCCTGAATGATGAACAGCCACGAGAAGGCGCCGCCCATAAGGGTCATACCGAGATTCTGCGAAAAAGCGTATATCTCCTTGCCGAGCCAGTAGCCCGCGAACGGAAGGGGCAAGAAAGCGCAGATGGCGACAAAGTTGCCGACGTATCCCATCCAGTCGTAGTGGGCCCGTTCATCGTCCGAGCGTGCCCCGAGAAATCTGAAAGCGCCGTATGCGGCTGCGATGGACCCCCCGAATGCCACGTTCGCAATCAGGCGGTGTATGTTGATGGGCATCCACGTGTAATTGTTGATGGCACCCCATAGACTCAGTAACTCCCCCGTCTCCCGGACGCCGCCGGGTGTCGTCATAAAAGTAAGCCACGCGTCGGCCACGAATAGGATCATTACGCCGACGAGGTTCAGGCCGAGGCCGAGCAACATGTGGACTCTCGGTGAAAACTTTCCCCACCCGTAGTAGTAGCTATACAGGAACACCGCCTCACCGAAGAAGAGAAGCGCGTAGGGAAGAAACGTCCAACCGAAGATGGACAACAGATAGTTCATGAACTTGGGATAGAGGAACATCAACAAGAAGGTGAGGCTGGCTCCCAGTGCCGCCGTAAAAGAAAACGACACGGAAAGCAACTTTGTGAATTCGTGCGCAAGGTCGTCGTACTTCTTGTCGCCGCTCTTGTATCCGATAAACTCGATAATGAGTGCGAACATGGGGACGGCCAGCACGAAGGCAGCGAACATCAAGTGCAGCTGGGCAAAGACCCAAACGATGACCCGGCTCCCCACGAACGGAAAGGCCCGATATTCGACCTCTCCCCTCGAATCAACCCCCGGTGACCGGGCGGTTTCCTGACCAGCCGCGGACGCCAAATCGCTAGAGGCGGCCACCCACGCAAGCGTGAGCGCGAAGGCGAATACAGCAATGACGAGAACGAAGAACTTTCTGGACGTGATCCGGCGGGCGACGGTCATGGGTCTGTCAGGCCTTCCCTGTGCAGTGTCGAGAGTCTGTTATCACGACAAATCGAGCCGAGGGAGCAGAGTAGGTTCCCCTCATTTATCAAGAAAGAATTGAAATGTCAAAACAAAAAGATGATCGACACGAGATCATGCTTTATCATCACCCAAAGAATTGCAGTATAGAGGAGGCATGCGATGGAATGGGTTTGGGAACTGTACAAGCGTTATGTCCACAAGCAGCTTGAGCGGACCGGCAAGAAAGATCCCACCGACGACGAGGTGCAACACGCCTTCATGCGGCTCCTGAGCGAATCGACCGTTACCGTATTGGTACAGGAACCCTGGCAAAGCTCCGTTCGATTCAAAGTATTGGCCCGGTATGAACGGGAGAAAATGATGGGATTAATCCACGATCCCATGGAATATCTGCTGGAAAATTTCGGCGGCGGCAAATTCAAGCTCAACTTTCATGAGGGCTGGAACTTCATCGCCACGCAGAACTTCAAGCCACAGGGCGAGCCCAAGTGGAAGTCCATGCCTGAAATCAACATCCAATGACAAAAGCCCCGGATCAATGATCCGGGGCTTTCTCACGGATTCATACAGTCGCGGTGCCGACTATTCAACCGAATGCATCACGCCCTTCATGAGGGCGAAATGCCCCGGGAACGTGCACACGTAGGGGTAATCGCCCGGGTCCGGCGCGGTGAATTCGATTTCGGTTTTTTCGCCTGGTTTGGCGATGGCGGTATAGAACAGAATCGCATCGTGCTCCGGGATATAATCCGCCGCTTCTCCCGCCTGTACCGCGGCCATTCCGACGTCGTTCGTGTTGGTGCCGGGTTTGGTGATCACCACGTTGTGCTGCATCGCCTCCACGGTCGCGGTATTGTCCATGATGACCTTGACGCGCTGTCCCGCCTTGACGGTGAATTCGATGGTTTGATATTTCATCTCATTGCCCACGGGCCGGATGACGATCTCGAGCACCGCGGGCTTGGAGGACGCCGGTGTCGAGGTCGCTTGCTGCGTCTGCTCGGTGTCACCACCGCCTCCGCAGGCGAGCATGCCGCCTGCCAGACAGGCGGCGAGCAGGGTGAATAACAGAATACGAGTCATGACAGTGTCCTTTCGTCTTGAGGGTGTGATTGTATCGCTACGCCGAGGCAGCGATCTTGCTCTGGTTTCTCTTGTATCACCTGTATCGCAGGCCGAGCCCCAGCAGAATCGCCGTCGCAGCCAGGACCATGTTCAACATCGACGTGGCCAGGGCACGCCGCCGTAGTCTCTTGACGGCACCGGGCACCACCGTTTGCTCCGTCCCCGACACGAGCGACGCAAACGCCGGGGCCAGACGGAAACCTTGCCAGGCTTGAATGGCTACCATCACCACAAACAAGGTTACTTTAATCACCAGCATGACGATGTACGTAGCACTGAAGTTGAATCCGCGTGCGACCCCTGCACTGATCAGATTGAACATGCCCGTCAGCAGGATGAGCAGAATGAGCTCCCGGCTGATCCGCTGAAAGCGGCGCAGCACCATCGTCACAAGCCGGGCCACCTCTTGTTGCGAGTCAATCCCGCGCCTGAGCACGGGCACGAGCACAAAAGAGACCGCGAACAGTCCACCGACCCAGACGACGATGGCGGCTATGTGCAACCAAAGAACATACGTCTCGGGGCGCACTAGGTATCGAACCTGCCCTTCGCTTCCTCCATCACCGCCTCGTTGATTTCAGTATAGCCGCGTTCACGGGCATGCAGTTCAACGCCCTTTCTGACCATGGGCTGGGCAAAGGACGGGATGCGTGCAAAGCGCTCCTCGGCTTCTTTTGTCCACGCAATTTCGTCGGCCGTACCATCATGCGCATATGCGTCCGCGATCACGCCGGCGAACGGGCATTTCGATTCCGAACCTTCCGCCGGAGACGCCGCCAGCGTATCAGCAGCATGCGTCTCCCTGGTGCTTTGCGCCAGCGAGTTGCGGACCATCTCCATGGGCTCGGCGGGCACGGTCCTTCCCCCGATCTTCACCCCGAGCGACCGGACCATTTGCGTCTCCATCGTGTTGGTCAACATCGCCGTCTCCCTGCCGCACGCGGGGCAGCCAAAAATGACCGTCATGGACCCTTCGTCGGGTCCCACTGTCCGCTTCAGCTTCATCGCCTCGTCACACGCTACGCACAAGAATTTCATTGTCAACCTCCATAACTAAACAAAAGCGCCGCGGGTCCTGTCGCCGGCCAGCCCATCCGTGCTCGCTATCGCTGCGCGCGCTCGGGGCACACCCGTTCGGCGCCACCTGTGGCAATCGACTCACTCAGGTCATCCGGTCTGATCGTTGGGCGCCGACTGCTCGACAAATTTCTTTATGCCATCGGCGATCCCGTGGATGGCCTTGCCGGCGGGAGTGTCCCCGTGTTGTACCATAAAGGATACCTCTTCATCGGCCGCGGCGGCGATCCTGGGGTCAAACGGGATTTTTCCCAGATAGGGCACATTCTCCTCGGCGGCCATCCCCTCGACGTTTCCACCGGGGAACAAGGTCTCTTCCTCACCGCAGTGCCGGCAAACATAAGAGGACATATTCTCTACCAGGCCCACCACCGGCGTTTTCAACAGCTCTTTGGCGACGCGAATGGACTTAGCGACAACGAACTGCGAAACATGCGATGGAATTGTCACCACAACCGTTCCTGAGATGCGGGGGAGCAAGCCGACGATGTTCGGCAGCTTGTCGGTACCCGGCGGGAGATCGATAAACAGAAAGTCCAGCGTTCCCCATTCCGTATCGGACAAAAACTCCCGGATGGCGCCCATCTCCATCATGCCACGCCACGTATACGCGTCCTGCTGCGTGGGCGCGTTCCACCGCACGGGCGCACGGTCATCCCTCAGCAGCAGTTCGATGGACATCACCGGCATATTCAGCGAGTTGACAGGCGGAATCATCCCCGTTGCGCCTCGCCGCAGAGGTTGTCCCCGCACGCCGGTCATCTTCGGGACGGTCGAGCCGTTGATGTCGGCGTCCAGGATACCTACGGCGCTTCCCTGCACGGCCAGCGCCGAGGCGAGATTGACCGCGACAGAGCTCTTACCGACACCCCCCTTGCCGCTCATGACGGCCACGATATGCCTCACCGAGGCAAGGCGGGCGTTGACCCGATCGAGTTGCTCGGTGACCTGGCCGACAACGTTGGATCCGCCGTCACCCGTTATGTCTCTGTAATTCTTCATCGGTTACCCACGTCCTGTGCCAATCCTGTCGCCGGGTGTCACGATGTATAGTTGCCACCTGCGGCCCGCGCGGGTCCTGTCAGCGAACAGCCCGTCCGTGCTCGCAAGCTGCGCGCGGCCGGGCGCCCGTTCGCTGCCACCCGCGCTACCTTCGCGCGATCCTCGCCTCACGGCGTGACCCGCCCATGGCGGACGGGTCGCACAGATACGTCATCGCGTAGAGCTGGGTGCCCTTCAATGCGCGGAGTGCCTGGAGGCGGGAGTCCGGGTATTCCTCGGGCCACAGCAGAGGGC
>JAZGDW010000300.1:0-15101 GCA_036478295.1 Candidatus Krumholzibacteriia bacterium | reverse complement strand
CCGCCAGGCCCTTCGACGCCAGCACCTTCGTTATCGCCGACGTCAGCGTCGTCTTCCCATGATCCACGTGTCCGATCGTCCCGATGTTCACGTGCGGCTTCGTTCTCTCAAACTTTGCTCTCGCCATCTCTTCCCTCCAAAGAATCGGCTGGAGCCCACGAGCGGGCTTGAACCGCTGACCTTTTGCTTACCATGCAAATGCTCTACCAACTGAGCTACGTGGGCACATGTTCCTGGTTCAACAAAAAAACTGGAGCGGGAAACGGGACTCGAACCCGCGACCCTCAGCTTGGAAGGCTGACGCTCTAGCCAACTGAGCTATTCCCGCCCATTAAAAAACAATGGTGGGGAGGGGAGGATTCGAACCTCCGAAGGCTTCGCCGACAGATTTACAGTCTGTTCCCTTTGGCCACTCGGGAACCTCCCCCTCACGCCCAAACACACTTCATCGTTGAAAAAACGTCTACAGATCAAAGGAAAAAACGTTTATCGATCGAACGCGCATAAGCACGTATAGAGACACAAACCCCTTGGCTTTCCAAAAGCCTCGGGGACAAGTATCCCTGCAACCTACATTTTGGTGTTTTGAACTAGATGAAGAGAGATCTACGAAAACGGCCCGCTCTTTTTCATCGACGACAAATCATGGAGCTGGCGAGAGGACTTGAACCCCCAACCACCTCATTACAAATGAGGTGCTCTACCAATTGAGCTACGCCAGCTCACAGGGTGTACGTCCTCGGACACCAGTATCCAATCTCGCGACATTATAGCCGCAGTCCTTGTATTGTCAAGGGCAAAAATAACAGAAAGATAGCGCGAAAGTCAACGTGGATTTATCCAGAATCTGGCAATTTTTCTGTGGATAACTTGAAAAAACTGCCCCGGGCCGATCGACCCGGGGCGCTTGGGCGAATATTCGCCGTGTTATACTCTAATTGAATATACGACAACGGGATAGATGTGCCTACGACACCGTCGATTTTTTGGGCTCGCCACCGTTGCCCACAGGCAGCTTTTCCTTTAGCAGCTCGCCGACGCCGGCGATGCTACCCAGCAGACCGGTGGTCTCGAGGGGCAGGAATATCTTGGTCGCCTGGCCGTCCGCGATGGCAGCCAGCGCTTCAAGGTATTTAATAGCAATAAGATCGTTCGTCGGGTCTCCCTGGTGGATGGCCCCGAAAACGGTCTCGATTGCCTGTCCCTCACCCTCGGCGACGGTGAGTTTCTGGTATTTGTCGGCGTCGGCCACCTTTTTGATGGCTTCGGCCTCGCCCTCCGCCTTGAGGATGGCGGCCTGTTTGGTGCCCTCGGCCGCGAGAATCGCGGCCCTCTTCTGGCCCTCCGCCTCCAGGATGGTCGCCCGCCGTTCACGCTCCGCTTTCATCTGGCGGTGCATGGCCTGGGTGACGTCGGCTGGCGGCTCGATTCTCTGCAGCTCCACGCGCGTGACCTTGGTACCCCACTTGTCGGTAGCGTCGTCGAGAATCTCACGCAGCCGCGTGTTGATGAGCTCACGGGAGGTGAGCGTCTCGTCCAGCGCGAGGTCACCAATGAGGTTACGGAGGTTGGTTTGCGCGAGTTTCGTCGCCGCTATGTAGTAGTTCTCGACGTTGTAAACGTTTTTGATCGGATCGGTCACCTCGAAGTAAACCACTGCATCCACTTCGACGGCGACGTTGTCCTTCGTAATCACCTGCTGCGGCGGCACGTCGACCACCTGTTCACGCATGTCGACTTTTTGGATCCTCTCCAGGAATGGAATGATTAGCGTCAGACCGCTGTCTGCGGTGCGCTGGTACTTACCCAGGCGCTCGATGAGACCCTTTTCCCAAGGCCGCACAATTTTCAACCCCGTCGCCGCGATAATGAAAACCACGAACGCGACTACCGATAGAACCAGGACGTTTGCTGCTTCCATGTTATTCTCCCCCTTCCTTCAATTTGACGATGACATGGGTGCCACTCATTTTGGTCACCTCGACCATCTTCCCGACGGCGATGTGGTCGCCGGTTTCACTGTCCGCCCGCCACTCCTCCCTATCCAGGCGCACACGGCCTGTATTCTTGTCGTTGTCGATCTTCTCC
This sequence comes from Candidatus Krumholzibacteriia bacterium, assembly GCA_036478295.1. GTDB lineage: Bacteria > Krumholzibacteriota > Krumholzibacteriia > WVZY01 > WVZY01 > JAZGDW01. The sequence goes on along the minus strand of JAZGDW010000300.1, from coordinate 13,013 downwards.
AGCACGACGCCCTTTCGGCCGACGAAACGGTCGGCGCCGATGCCGGGCGGCTGCTTCTTGGTGAATCGTTCGGCGAACCGCCGTGACGCCACGAAGAGTGCAAATGACACCACGATGAACGCCGATAACTGCGCGACCAGGCCAAAACCCCACATCGCGAGCAGGCCCGCAACAACCGCGCCCACCCCGAACCAGAGCAGGAAGAACGCTGCGCTGAAGATCTCGCCGACGACAAAGAGCGCGGCAAGGACCATCCAAATCCACCAGTACTCCGTAGGCATAACGGCTCTCCCATGTGAATGTGGCTACTAGCTCCATAAGGGCTATGCCTGTCCAAAATACACCAGGCGGCGGGATTTATTCGACGTGACCTTTGTCAGTTTCTGCGACTGTTGGGAGGGGCGAAGCAATGCGGAGTCTGGAGCGGCGCCTATTTTCTGCGGACCCGTTCACCGTCGGGCCGGTCCTCGACGATGTAGCCCAGGGCACTTACCTGGTCCCGCAGGGCATCGGCTTTTTCGAAGTCTCGATCCTGGCGCGCCTGCCGGCGCGCCTCGACCAGGGCCGCGACATCCTCCGGAATCTCTTCGGAGGCGGTGGGAACGCCGGCGGCAAAGAGGCCCAGGATCTTGTCGAAGGTCACGATGGCGTCTTTGAGCTGCCCGAGCGCCTCGCCGTCCTTGGTTATCGTCTCGCCGCTCTTGTCGACAAGCTTGTAGTAGGTTCTCACCAGGTCGAACACGGCTCCTATCGCGCCCGCGCTGTTGAAGTCGTCATCCATGGCCGCGAGGAAACGCTTTTGTGCCTTCGCGACCGCTTCCTTGAGCGTATTGCCCGCCGGGCTGGATATCCCCGGCGAATCACCGAGCGCGTTCAGGTTTTCGCCGATGCTTACACAAGCCAGCCGCAGGCGCTCGAACCCGCGGCTCGCATCCTCGAGCCGCTCGCGTGAATACTCGTTCTGGCTGCGAAAGTGCGTGGACAAAAGGTAAAAGCGAACAACCTCTCCGGGATAATCCTTGAGGACCTCGTCCATCGCGAAAAAGTGACCGGTGGACTTGGACATCTTCTCGCCACGGAGGTTCAGGAGGCCGTTATGCAGCCAGAAATTGACGAAGGTGCAACCGGTGACCGCCTCGGATTGCGCAAGTTCGTTTTCATGATGCGGAAAAATCAAGTCCTCGCCGCCGCCGTGAAAATCCAGCGTCACGCCGAGATACTTCATCGCCATCGCCGAACACTCGATATGCCACCCGGGCCGGCCCCGGCCCCACGGCGTGTCCCATCCGGGTTCCCCTGGCTTCGAGCCTTTCCACAGCGCGAAGTCCAGCGGGTCCTCTTTTTCCTCGCCGACCGCGATCCGCGCACCGCTCATCAAATCGTCGATCTTGCGCTTGGAGAGCTTGCCGTAGTTGTCGAAATTCCTGACACGGTAATACACGTCTCCCCCGGCCGCGTAGGCGTAGTCCTTTTCCACGAGGTTGGCGATGAGGTCGATCATCTCCTGGATGTGCTCCGTGGCCCGCGGGTAAAGCGAGGCCGGTTTGATATTCAGGTCGTTCGCGGCGGCGAAATAGGCCTCTATGTTGCGTTCGGCGAGCTCTTGATAATCGAGACCCTCGTCGTTCGCTTTGTTTATGATCTTGTCGTCGATGTCGGTGAAATTCTGTACGTAGGTGACTTCGTAGCCCTTGTGCTCCAGGTAGCGCCGGATCATATCCCCGGAGACAAACGCCAGCATGTGTCCCATGTGGGGTTTATCCTGGACGGTCATGCCGCAGAAGTAGATCCCCACCTTGTTGCCAGAGACCGGTTTGAACTCGACCTTTTTGCCGCGCAGGGTATCGTAGACTCTTAGTGTCATAGGGCTCCAACCTCGGCCGCCACGCGGGGGCTCGTCACAGCGGGCGCGGCACGGCCGCCAACCGCAGGATGTTGTCGACCAGTTCCGGAAACTCGATACCCGCCGCCCCGGCGGCTTTCGGCACCAGGCTGTTTGCGGTAAGACCGGGCAGCGTGTTCACTTCCAGAAAAAAATGCTCGCCGTCGTCGTTCAATCTGAAATCGACACGCGCATAGCCGCGGCAGCCGAGCGCACGGTACGCTGCGATCGCCGACCGGCTTATCGCCTGCGAGACCTCATCGTTGAGGGGCGCGGGGACGAGGTACTCGCACGAGCCGGGCTGGTATTTGCTTTCGTAATTGTAAAACCCTTCCCTGGGCCGAATCTCGAGCAGCGGCAGGTTGTTGTGATCCAGGATGGCCGCCGTTATCTCCCGTCCCGGAACATACGACTCGACCATGTAGGGTCCGCCGAACGCTTTGGCATTCTGGATGGCCTCGGCAAGCGCGTCCCGGTTGTCGACGAGGGTCACTCCCACGCTCGAGCCCTCATGATTCGGTTTGACGACTACCGGAAACGAAAGACGTTCGGCCACCTGCTGGTCGACGACCACCGCTTCATGCGCCGCCGAATCGACGTAGATATGCTTCGCCACTGGCACGCCGGCGTCCGCAACCAGCCGTTTGGAGAGGTCCTTGTTCATGGCCACGGCACACGCGCACGGGCCACTGCCCGTATAGCGAATACCCAGGTACTCGAGAACAGCCTGGAACGTCCCGTCCTCACCCGCTCCCCCGTGCAGGCCGTTGAATACGACGTCGCAGCTCATGTTGCCGTGCCGGCCGAGCAGGCTGATGAACGCCTGCCGCGACTCGAACTGTTCGCCGTCAACGCGCGGCGGTTCTCTCGTAATGGCGGCCTGGTTGAAGAACGCGGCGGGTTTCTCGGTCGGCTTTATTTCCGGATGAAGCGGATCCGCTACAAACACGCGATGCCCCGTCCGGCGCAGCGCGTCGAAAACGGCTTTACCGGTATCGATCGATACGTCGCGCTCGCATGAGTCGCCCCCGATAACGAGGAACACGCACAGTGGTTTGCTGCCCGTCACAGAAAGTTTTCCCCCGGCTGTCGTAGGGCTTCTCCTACGAGGTCGATTCTCCAATGCCCTGTGCCCGCCCGATGAGCTCGAGCAGCGCGTCCCGCCCCTTTATCGCCGCGACCCCTGCCAGCTCCGGGCCGTGCACCGCTCCGGTGATTGCAGCACGCACCGGAAAGAAGAGCTGTTTCCCTTTGATGCCCGTGGACCTGCCCACCGTCTTCATCATGTCCTTGAAAAGCGGCTCCGTCAATTCGTCCCCCATCTTTTCCAGTTCCTCAGCGAGGGCGGCAAGAACGGGCCGGGCGTCGGCCGCCGTCAATTCCTCGCGGGCCTCGGAGTCGATCTGCACAGGCGAGCGAAACGGCGCGCACTCAGCCTCGAGGTCCCCGAGATTCTCGATCGTGTCCTGCAGGAGTCGCAGGATCTCCCGGCGACCATTTTCATCGTATATCGAGCGAATGTCATCCGGAAAGTACGGGTCGGCAACGGGAAAAAGCGCGTCCACGGATTTCCTCCGGATATGCTGGCCGTTCATCCACAAGAGTTTTTTGCGATCGTAGATGGCGGCCGCCTTGCCGACCCGTTCCAGTGCGAAATCCTTGCCCAGTTCATCGACAGAGAGCACCTCTTTGCCCTGCGGGTGCGACCACCCCAGCAGGACCAGGTAATTTACCACCGCCTCCGGCAGGAAGCCCTGTGCTCGCAGTTCACCGATCGAGGCCGCACCGTGGCGTTTGCTGAGTTTGGACCGATCCTCCGCCAGGATCAGGGGCAGGTGCCCGAAGCGGGGAATACTCGCCCCCAGCGCGTTATAGATAAGAACCTGCCTGAGCGTGTTGGGCAGGTGTTCCTCGCCACGCAGGACGTGAGTTATCTCCATGGCATGATCGTCGACCGCGGCGGCGAAATTGTATGTCGGGCGTCCGTTGGATCGGAGTAGCACGAAATCGCCGACCGTGTTCGATGCGAGGGCCACATCACCACGGATCAGGTCCTCGAAGCGGATGACCTCGTCCGGCACTTTGAAACGAATCGCCTCGGGCAGACCCTCCTTGCGGCGCCCCTCGACCTCGTCCTCCGTCAGCGCGCGGCACGTGCCGTCGTACTGCGGAGGCCTGCCCGCTGCACGCGCTGCTTCTTTCCTGGCCTGCAGCTGCTCGTCCGTGCAAAAGCACGAGTAGGCGAAGCCGGCGGCCATGAATTTTTGCGCCTGCGACCGGTATTCATCCAGCCGTTCTGACTGGCGGTACCGTCCCGCCGCACCGCCGGTGTCCGGGCCCTCGTCCCAGTCGAGACGCAGCCACCGCAGGTCGTCCAGGAGAGAAGCCTCGCTCTCGCGCGTACTGCGCTCGACATCGGTGTCTTCGATACGGAGCACGAAGACGCCTTGATGGCGGCGGGCAAAGAGCCAGTTGAAAATCGCGGTGCGGGCTCCACCGACGTGGAGAAAGCCCGTCGGGCTCGGGGCAAAACGCACACGAACAACGTTGCTGCTGGCGCCGGGCAAGCTAATCCTCTTTTCTCAGCAGTACGATCGACTGGCAGGCGATCACTTCGCCCCGGCCCACCATTCCGTGGCCCTCCCAGGTCGTCGCTTTGACGGAGACCTGGTCTGCGTCGATTCCCAGATGGCCCGCCATGAGCTTCGCCATCATCTTCTTCTTGTCACCCAGGCGAACCGCATCGCTCATTACGACGCAGTCCACGTTTACGATACGGTATTTCCTTTCGCGCACTTTGTCCCGCACCGTCGCCAGAAACTCGACACCGGGGAAATCCCGGTACGCCGGATCGTCGTCTGGAAAGTGATCGCCGAGATCGCCGAGCGCGGCCGCTCCGAGCAGCGCATCGCAGACGGCATGGCACACGACGTCTGCGTCGGAGTGACCCTTCAATCCCTTTGGCGCACCCTCGAAATGCAAGCCGCCCAGCATGAGCTTGCGCCCCGCCTCTAGCGCGTGCAGGTCCCAGCCGATTCCGGTTCGATACATTTACGAGGCTCCCTCAGTTGCTGAGCGGCGGGTCAGTTGGTTGTCTTCCCCGCCGCGCTCCACTTCGCTCGGCTACCCCGCTACGCGGGGTGATCCTCGCTCGTTCCCGCGACGGCTCTGTCAACAACCAACCGCCCCACCACTGTCCATTCGTTCTTGCAACGGTTCCGTCGACAACCCAACAGGCGCCCCCCGACTCGTTCCCACAACGGCTCTGCCAACAACCCAACGGTGCGCCGTCTACAATTTACTTTTTACGCTGTGCTTCGAGTATCGCCTCGGCGATCGGGAAATCCTCCGCGACCGTTATCTTGATGTTGGTGCGCTCGCCGTGCACCACGCGGACCGGCTCTTCGAGTGCGTATACGAGCGAACCATCGTCACTCGAGGTGAACCCCCGCGACGCCGCTCGTTCGTGCGCTTTCAACAGGAGCCCGGTTGTGAACCCCTGCGGTGTTTGAACACGGCATACGTGCACCCGATCGATGATCGCGTCTACGACGCCGTCCTGCTCGTGTATCAGCGTGTCGACGGCAGGTAGTGCAGGGATTACCGCGTCACATTCGTCCAGCGCATCAATCAGCCGGTTCAACAGGTCATCCGACATGCACGGCCTCGCGGCATCATGGACCAGAACACGCTTGCTGCCCGCATCAAGCGACCGTAGTCCGAGTGACACGGACTGCTGGCGGGTGTCGCCCCCCGCTACAATCCGTCCGACCTTGTCCGGAATGTGTTCGGAAAGGATCTGCCCGGCGCGATCCTCTTCGCCAAGCGCAACCACCACTGTGATCGACGTGACAGCGGGGTGAGCGGCAAAGCGCCCGACCGACCACACGAGCATCGGCCTGCCGAGAAGCGGCAGATACTGCTTGGGGCGGTCCTCGCCGAACCGCTCGCCGGCGCCTGCGGCCATGATCAAAACATCCGTTCTGGGCATCGTATATCTTACACCAATAGCTGTCCGGTCAGAACTCTACTCGTTACGCAGGTGAGTATCTTTCGAAGCGGGTGTATTCCTTGAAGAAGGTTAGCTTGACCGTTCCCGTCGGGCCGTTCCTCTGTTTGGCAATGATCAGTTCCGCCATGCCGGCGTTCTCGGAGTCTTCTCCTTCGTAGAACTCAGGCCGGTAGAGCATCAGTACCGTGTCAGCATCCTGTTCGATTGCCCCACTCTCACGCAAGTCGGACAGCATCGGACGCCGGTTGCCGCCGCGAATTTCCACCGCCCGCGACAACTGAGACAGCACGATGACCGGGATGTTGAGCTCCTTGGCCAGACTCTTCAGGGTCCTGGAAATTGTCGAAATCTGCTGCTGCCGGTTCTCGAACGTCTCGCGAGACGTTATGAGCTGCATGTAATCCACGACGATGCAGCCGACGTTCACCTCCGCTTTCAAACGCCTGGCCTTGGCACGAAGCTCCATCATCGTGATGCCCGGCGAGTCGTCTATATAAATCGGCGCCTCGCTCAGGAAACCCGCCACGATGGCCAACTCCGCGAATTCCGCACTTTTTACGTACCCCTTGCGCAACCGGTTGGAGTCGATGCGCGCTTCACTGCAGAGCATGCGCATCACCAGCTGCTCACTCGACATTTCGAGACTGAAAACACCCGTTGGGATTCTGTCCTTGAGCGCCACATGCTCGACGATGTTGAGCGCAAGGCTCGTCTTGCCCATCGACGGGCGCCCCGCAATAATGATCAACTCGGAATTTTGAAAACCCGACGTGTACGCATCCAATTCGGTGAATTGAGTCGAGAGACCCGATACAAGGTCCTTGTTCTCAGAGATTTTTTCCAGGTTTTCGAGACGCTCCTTGATGATTTTGCCGATAGGTTCGAAGGTCTTTCGCACACCGCGCTCGGATATTTCAAAAATCAGTCTCTCGGCTTCGTCGAGAACTTCCCGGGCGTCACTCTTCGCCAGCATGCACTGCGTGCTGATTTCACCGGAGATGGTGATGAGCCTCCTCAACAGATACTTCTCGAAGACGAGCTTCGCATAGTACTCCGCGTTGGCTGCTGTGTGCACGTTGTCCATAATGCGCGTCAGATACGTGGGGCCGCCAATGGTCTGGTACGTACCAAGCCGCTTGAGCTCTTCGGCCAGTGTGATGACGTCGATGGCTTCGCCCTTTTCGGACGCGGCCAACATTGCTTGGAAAATATCGCGGTGCGCTTTCTTGTAGAAAGCATCTTCCGTGAGATGCTCGGTGACTATCGACCACGAGGAATTGTCGATCAGCACCGCACCTATTACGGCCATTTCCGCTTCGATCGAGTGGGGAGGAACTTTTTGGGGCTGGGTGATTGGCGAAGGCTCGGCCACGACTACCTCACTGGTTGATTATTTTTCTCAAGTGTTTGAAGTCTTCCCACGCGTCCTTCTTGAGATGCGGGTTGCGCAGAAGCGCCGCGGGATGATAGGTGACGATTACCTGAGTGCCGCGATAGGTGTTTTCGTTCCGCCGGAGAGCCGACAGCGACGCTTTGGTATTGAGAAGCCAGTGCGCTGCCACCCTGCCCAGCGCACAGATCACCCGCGGCTGGATCAAATCGATTTGACGTATGAGATACTGCTCGCAGCAACGGACTTCGTCTTCCTGCGGGTCGCGGTTGTCCGGTGGCCGGCACTTCACGATGTTCGTTATATATACATCCTCGCGCTCGAGGTCGATCGCCTTGATGATTTTCGTCAGCAGTTGTCCCGAACGCCCTACGAACGGCTCGCCCTTCAGGTCCTCGTCACGTCCGGGCCCTTCGCCAATAAACATCACGCGCGTCGACGGGGTGCCGACACCGAAAACTGCGTTGGTTCTGCCTTCGTGCAACTTGCATTTCGTGCAGGCGCTGACTTCGGCTTCTATCTCCGCCAATTGTTCGGCGACCGTCCCTGATATATTTTGAACGGCCACGGTCTCCTCCTTGTGTGGCGGCGCCGTCTCTGGCGGTGACTCCGCCGGGGTCGCGTGTGGTCCATCCAGGTATACTGATCTTATACCTTTTCGCTGCAGGCTTTTTAAGTACGAAATAAGCTCGGGGGCCATTTCCTGTGGAAAAGTTTTGGGAGTCGTTTTCATGCGTCACTTTCGAGTTCGTGCGTCTGAGCCGGGGGAGGAAGGCGGCTCCGGGTGATGGAAAATGCGGACCGACCACCGCCGGGGTCGGCCACTATACCACGATAGCACGGAAGGCGGGCTCTTTGCTGGCCGTCTGGAAAATAAGATCCGCAATTTGGCGCTTGCTCTTCAAACCGGTGGAAAGCAGTTTGCCCCCCGCGGTGTAAATCGTTACCGCGTTCGTGTCGTGTTCGAACGCCGCGCCTTCGTCGAGTGGGTTGTTAACCACCAGGAGGTCACAGTTCTTCTTGGCAAGTTTCTTTCGTGCATTTTCCTCGATGTTCTCCGTTTCAACCGCGAACCCGATGATATACCGCTTGCCTTTCATCTTGCCCAGGGATTGGAGAATGTCTTCGGTACGCTCGAGCGAGATGGACCAGGAGTCGCCCTTTTGTTTCTGTTTCAGAGCTTCCCGTGGGGCGAAATCGGACACCGCCGCTGCCATCACCAGCAGGTCGGCATCGACGAAAGCCTTTTTTAGCGCCTGAGACATTTCCGCGGAGGTACGGACGCTAATGGCACGTACCCCGTGGGGTACCGGCACGGAAGCCCGGCCCACCACCACGGTGACCTGCGCCCCCCGGTCTCTGGCCGCCTCCGCAATGGCAAAACCCATTTTTCCGGAAGAACGATTCGAAATTACCCGAACGGGATCGATGTCTTCCTCTGTGCCGCCCACGCTTACCAGTACGCGGAGTTTTGCAAAGTCCGACGCGTAGAGCGACTCGAGATACTCCATGATCTCTTCAGGTTCGGCCATGCGTCCTTCGGCTTCATACCCACAGGCGAGGTCCCCCTTGGCTGGAGGGATAACGCGGTATCCGCGCTGGCTCAGTTGTCGCAGGTTGTCCTGCGTGGCAGGATTTTTCCACATGATGTCGTTCATTGCCGGCGCCAGGACCACCAACCCGTCGTAGGCGCACAGGACGGCGCTCAGCAGATCGTCCGCTCGTCCCTGAACGAACTTGGAAATGCTGTTGGCCGTCACCGGCGCGACGATCGCCACGTCGGGCCACTTGGCTAGACCGATATGCTCGACGGGCGAGACCGTTCCCCGGTCCCCGCCGCCGTCCTCGAACATACGAACGTGTACTGGATTTCCCGAGAGCGTTTCAAAGGTAAGAGGCGCAACGAACTCACAGGCCGACGCCGTCATGATGACCCTCACATCGGCCCCGCTGCCCCTGAGAAGGCGGAGCAGAAAAACAGACTTGTACGCGGCGATCCCACCCGTCACACCCAATAAGATCTTTTTCCCTTCAAAAATCATCGCGGTCCCTGGAATTCTGCTTTGGCCGGTATGGGGATTGAGATGCGGCGCTTGCGCGGTCAGCTCCAATCGCCATGCGCTACGCCGCCGTCAGGCCTCTGTAGCTGCTTATTCGGACTCTTCCTCGAATTTGGCCTGCACCGCCGGCTCGACGTACTCGAACTTGATCTTGTTCTCGAGCAACCGGCGAATTGCCATCATCGTCGGTTTTTCCTCCACCTCACCCGCGCCGTGGATGAGCAACGAGTTGATCCGCCGGGCCTCCTTGGCAACGACCCTGATCGCTTCGTATTTGTTGGGCACGATTGCCGTTATCTTTTCAATGAGAACTACGTTTTTCATGCATGCTCCTGCCTGGTTGAGTTTGCCCTTTCACCGGCCAAATCGATCGAAGTAATCCTCCGGGTATCGAGTTTGCCGGCGCCGCTCGCTTTCGATAATGGCCCGCAGGGCCGAAACCGCGTCCTCCATCTGGTCGTTCACGACGATATAATCATAGGCCGGTGCGAACGTTACCTCGCGCCGGGCATTTTTCATCCGTTTTTTGATTTCCTTCGCATAGTCCGTCCCTCGCCCTCGAACTCTCCCGTCCAGCACCTTGAAGGACGGTGGTAAAATAAATATCAGAACCGCTTCGGGAAAGCACTTTTTTACCGAAGCACCGCCCTGAACGTCAATATTCAAGACCACATCCAGCCCTTTGGCCAGTTCGCCCTCGACGAACTCCCGGGGCGTTCCGTAAAGGTGATCGTGTACTTCCGCCCATTCTATCAGCTTGCCCCGCTTGAGCTTATCGAACTGCTTATCGCTGACAAAAACATATGACTCACCCTCGACCTCGCCGTCGCGGGGTGGGCGCGTCGTTGCCGACACCGACTCGCGCAGCTGCGGGTCCCGGGCGATGATCCCGTTCACCAGCGTGGTCTTTCCGACACCCGACGGGCCGGAAATCACGATGGGAAATGCTTTGGTCACTCTCAAACCACTCGTCCCGGGTCTTGAGCGTCGCCGCCAGCTGGGCCGCGCGGCTCGGCACGCGCGTCGCAGCGCTCTTCTATTCCAGGTTTTGGACCTGTTCTCGGAGGCGCTCAGATTCCTCTTTGAGCGATACGACGTTCTCGATGACTTCGGCGTCGGAGGCCTTCGACGCAATGGTTGTGGCCTCGCGATGCACTTCCTGTAGCAGATACGTGAGCTTCTTGGCCACCGCGCCCCCCGCGTTCACACAAGCGTCCATTTGGATCATGTGACTCTTGAGGCGGATGAGCTCTTCGGTGAAATCGAGGCGGTCCGCCATCATCGCCACTTCCGTCACCCAACGGTCCCTGTCTACTATGCCGCCCTTCATCACCTTCGCCAATCGTTCCTCCAGGGCCGCGCTATGGTGCGCGACGACCTTGGGCGCCCGCTTTTCTACTTTCTTGATGAGAAGACTGATCGCCGCTGTGCGCGCGCGGATGTCAGTTTCCAGCTGCTTCCCTTCCTCGCGCCGCATCCTGGCGCACTCGTCCGTCGCGGCTCTCAAGCTCCTCTTGACCAGTGGCCAGAGCCTCACCGGATCACGCTCCCTCTCGGTGAGGTGAAACACTTCCGGAAGCGTGGCAAGCGTGTTGATATCCAGCTCGGAGGCCAGGGCTTCCTTCCGTGCCAGCTTTCGCAGCTGGTCGATGTATTGTTCCACCAGCGGCAGGTTGATGCTTACGTCGTAATCGGGTTGGTCGGCGTCAGCCGACACGGTGACCGTGATGCGGCCCCGCTGGATCTTTCCCTTGATGAATTCCTTGATGTCGTGCTCGCGATGGGCCAGTGCTTTGGGTAACCTGATCGAGAGATCCAGGAAGCGGTGGTTGACCGTCCGGATTTCGACTGTTACCTTTGCCGTCCGATTGGAAGCTTCCCCTTGACCGTACCCGGTCATGCTGACCAACATGTGACTACGCTCCTGAGTGGGTGGTGGCCGCGTTTTGCCGGTCCATAGTAAAGAGAGAACGGTGGCATGTCAATGGGTAAATCCTCACAAGATAATGAGTTAATTCACACGTGCCCGGCCGTGTCGTGAACCAGTTCCTCCTGCATCTCCTGATACGGGACATCGGACCATCGCTGCGCGGCCGCCGCATAGAGGCCATCCGCCTCTTGAAACCCCTGGTTGCCGTGCAGTTGGGGGGGCGCCCCGGCCCGGATTACTTGGTGCTGATCCTCTCCACCCCCGGACCGTTCTGCTATTACGGTCCGGACGACCCACTGGAAGGCGAAGGCGTCGACGTCCTGAAACGTGTCTACGGAGACCGCATCGGTGGTGTGCCCGAACCGCCGCGCGACCGCGTCTTGCGGTTGCGTATGGAGAAGTCAAACCACACGCTCACTTTCTCGTTGCATGGGAGCGCCGCGAAGATCCGTGTGGAAGGACCTGATACGATTGTTGAATCGCTCTATGCGCGGGAATCGGGCACCCCGGCAGGCACACCGGTGCCGCCCGGGGAGAACCTCGCCACGCTCGCCGATGAATTGTTGGCGTCGGCACTGGACGAGGGGCGTGCCGTTCATGGAATAGAGGGCGAGCTGCTCGATGTGTTCACCTTGTCAAGAGAACGACTGGACACCGCAGCGCTCGTCAGTTTTCGAAACGGTGCCCGCGACGGCTCGATGCCCTTCACGCTCGGAACGAAGGGGCGGCTCGGTCGGGTTGTCCCGTTGCCGCAAGGCATCTCGAGCGATCGAGCGTTCCGGAAGAGTGGAGAGCTCCATGGGCCGTTCGATGGCGCACGCGAGGCCTGCCTGAGTGTAGGAAAGGTGCTTGCCGGCAAGGCACTCGGTACCATCCTGGACCGGCACTCGCTGCCGGTGCGCAAACGCCTCACGAGCCGCAACCGGTTGGTCGACACGCTTCACGGACAGCTGAAGGAAGCGGACGCGTTCGACGACGGCCGCAAGGAGGCCAACATACTTGCCGCCTACCAGTCGCAGGTCCCCGCCCGCGCGACCGAGGTCGACCTGCCAGATTTGTACGCGCCCGGCGAAACGGTCACCATCCGGCTCGATCCGGCGCTGCCGCTTAACAACCAGATCGAAAAACGTTTCAAGCGCGCCACGAAACTCGAGCGCAGCCGCGCCGCCCTGTCGCGGCGAATCGGCATGATGGATGAAGAGGTCCGGGCGTTGCAGGAGGCGCTTGCGGAGGTCGAAAAAGCAACATCGTTTCGCCAGGCGCTGCAGCTGCTCAGCGCGACGGCTGCCACACACGGTTTGCGCCGGCGCGCACCCGTTCAACCCTCCACTCCGCAGGTGAAACAACACCGTCGTTTCGACCTGGGTCCACAGTGGTTCGTGCTCGTGGGACGCAACGACCGGGAGAACGACGACATCACATTCCATGTCGCTGCACCCGATGACATCTGGATGCACGCCCAGCAGACCGCGGGGTCCCACATCGTGCTCAGATCCACCGGCAGCGCGGGCGATCCGCCCCGTACCGTTCTCGAGACGGCGGCCGCCATCGCCGCCTTTTACTCCAAAGCCCGGCACTCGGGCCTCGTACCCGTCATCTATACGCGGCGCAAGTACGTGCGAAAATTCCGCGGCGCAAAACCGGGACAGGTGACGTGCGAGAGGGAGAAAACTCTCTTCGTGGAACCCAAGCTGCCTGAATAGAGGCACTCGACGCACGTGCCTCTGTTTTTTTGCCAC